>CAISJI010000141.1 GCA_903885565.1 uncultured Planctomycetaceae bacterium | reverse complement strand
TGAACAGACGGCGATCGCAACTGCCAAATACGCCTACGAGTGGCAGCCCAAGACCGGCTTGGCAATCGACAAAACGCTCCTCGGGGAAGCGATGATGGCCCAGGCGGCGGCCCTCAAGCAAGCCGTCCCCGCCGGTGCCACGATGCGATTGCTCAAGCCGGAATCGATCGATGGCGCTGAGCACTACGTAATCGAAACAACGGTTCCGCAGGGGCTTATCGACGCCGTCACCAAGATGCTGTCGATCACGACCCCCTTCTCAGGGAAGATGCGGTCGTGGATCAACACCGAAACTTTCCAAATGCGGCGGATGACCAACGCGACCGGTGAGATGGATTATCTCGATATCAAGCAGGGAATCGACCTGCCAAACGAACTCTTTCTTCCCCCGGAGGGGATGACCTTCCAAAAGCCGACAACGCAGAAACAATACATCGACATCATCATCAAAGCGATGCCGCGTCCAAAGCCGAGACCACGAGTAGAGATAGAGCCTCGGAAGCTCGCCCCGCCATTCTGGGACCCGGAAGCAAAAACCTGGAAGGCATCAGCGCCGCCGGACTGGGACCAGAAGGAGTGGGATGCCTTCGTCGAGTCGATGCCCAGCCAACCTTCAGAACTCGAAAAGCGGGCCAAAAAGACGACTGAACCTCCCAAGCAATTCCGCTCTTGGCTGCTCTACGGAAATCTGGCGATTCTCGCCGCGCTTGTGACTTATGCCTATGTCCGCAGCCGACGAGGCAAAGCCATCCCCGGCGATCCCAAATAGCTGTTTTATATCTCCATGTTTCATTTCCCCGCGACAGGACTCAGCCTGTCGAAACCCTATTGAAAGGAATCGCGATACCCATGAAGATGCGCCAAAAATTATTTCGTTCTGGGCAGTTTCACAGCTGGCTGGTTGTGAGCCTCTCGCTGCTTTTTATCGTCGGCGAACCGGCAATCCTTCGAGCCGGTCCTTGCGAACAAAACTGCGAGAATACGAAAACCAAAGATTTAGCTGCTTGTGACACCGTTTTTAACGCTGATGAAGCAAAATGCATTCTAGCTGCGCGGACTGCGGAAACCATTTGCGTCAATAATGAAGAGCAGGCATTTAAGAACGCTGAGTTTGTTCGCGATGCAGCCATGAATATAGCGCTAGTGACTTATGTCATTGCCTACGGCGGTTGTTTTTATACGTTGAACCTTCCCTGCCTTTACGGAATAAATGTCGCCTACGCTGTCGCACTCGCAGGGATTCCTATAAATTACGCAAGAGAGGTCAAAATCGCGCAGAAAACGGCGGAAACGTGCTCAAGCAACTGGGCGGCAACTTTGACAAACTGCCGAAAGGCGGCAGATATTGATCGCGCTAAATGTATAAAGATCGCTAACGACAACTGCGCCCGCTGCAAGAATAACTGCGGTGGCGACAACGGCGGTGGTTAGTGGGAGAGGGCCATCGCCCACGGCTGGCCTTCCGCTCCACGGTAACTGCGGGCCGGGGCGGGGGCCGTTGGGCGGTGGGCGCTGTTCACCTTGGCATGTCAGGTCGCACCGGACCAAATCTCAAATGGCGAATTCCATTTACGAATCTGCTCGGATAGCGGCCGGGATCTTGCGTGTCGCGGCCCGCCGCCTTGCAGTCGGTCGCGGCAGCGAGGCTCGCCGCCGGGGCGCCCTTGTATGGCTGGGCTGTGTTGCGATCGTGATCTGGATGGGCGTCATACAATCGAGCCACGCGACGGCAGAAGAACTGACTCCCGCGGCGATCGTCGACATGTTCTTCAAAACCCTTGAGCGCCAGGGGCGAAACCCTCGTGTGATCGAATCAGGCGATATTTCCTACGAGGAATATTCGCAAGACAACACCAGCGTGGAAGACCGGCAGGCAGCCGATCGCGAATATGCAAAGCGCTTGATCTCAGACCTGGAGACTCGCGCGAAGGAATCTGTCAGCGACCTCGAGCAAGAGCGTTGGAGGCAGGAGGTACAGAGGATTCGCAAGGAGGGGGCTACGACGGGGGCACAAACCGAAACTCCGACGGTATGGGTCAAAAGGGACGTGTTTGTGGGCAACAATCCACGAAAGCGATCGCGGGAAGAAGCAGTGCTCAAGGTGCCGTCATCAAACGGCTCGCTAGACCGGCAGGTTCTCCTCTGCGAGTACGATGGGGTCAGGCGTGCGTTTCTCAGTCGCCGCCCAGAGAGCCGGAACGCCTCGCTCTCCACCAACGCCTTTGAAGTGTCGTCAATTGAGTATTGCGGAAGGGCGCGCAGTCCGATGGCCTTGGCGACTGCAACGCTCTTCATGGCTCATGGAGGCAACTATGATACGTTTACGTTTTCTCCTTCTACGATAGCATCGCTGGAGAAAGTCTTTGAATCAGCGGCGGCCACCGCGGGCGTGGGGGTTGAGCGAATCCCGCATCTTGTGGAAGTCAGTTCGTTCGAAGGGCACGACGTTTACAAGATCGAATACGGAATGCGGGAGCCGATATGGAATCTCAAGATTCAGGCGAGGCTGCTGAGTCTTACGGTCGATCCCAGTCGTGGCTACATCGTGCCTGTCGAGGAAGAGTATCACAATGGAAAACGAGTGATTCGGCTGGAGTCTTCCGACTACAGGCAGTCGAGCAAGGACGGCCTGTGGTTTCCCTGGCAGTCGAAAGAGACTCACTATAATCCTGCGACCGGAGACATCCTCAGCGAACATGTGTGGCAAGTGACTGCAGCAGTGCTCAACGATCCGATTGACCCGAAGGAGTTTGAGGTCGCGATTCCGGCCGGCGAGTCCATACAGGATTCGCGGGAATCAAATGTCGCCACCAGCTACAGCACCAATTCCCCCGTCACGATCGGGGCAAACCTGCCGCGAGGAGATCTTTCTTCGATTCCGGGGGTCACAAAGACGCCTGTTCTTACAGGCCGCTTTCTTCCCGAGGCCACTGCTTGGTCGTGGACCAGAAAGCTGTGGCTGGCTGGCACTGGCGCGATAGTCCTGATTCTCATCGGGATGGTGATTCGAAAACGACAGCGGATGAAGATGGGCTCAGTGCAGCGACCTGGAATCCTTCTCTTCACCGCCACCTGCAGTCTGCTTGTCAGCCTGGGTTATATCTACCTCGGTTTAACGTCCCCCAACCCCAATCCTTGGATCTACCTGCTCTGCGGAGCGGGCATGCTCCCGTATGCCGTAAGCCAGTTCTCGGTCTGGTCCAAGGACCGCAAGGCCTGATCCTTCGATCGTCGTATTTTTACTGAGCAGTCTATGGATGCCATTATCCGCCGCGGGCTGCGACGGCGCCTCGCGCTGACCTTCGCTTCGGGCGGCAGCCGGATCAGGCCGGGCGGCCGGCGACCATGTCGAGGATGGCAGTCCCAAAGTCAGCCAGACGCTTCTCGCCGATTCCCTTCACCCGCAACAGGGCTGCCGGGGAGGTCGGTTTTTCCCGGGCTATGGCCCGCAGGGCTTTGTCGTCGAGGATCGTCCACGCCGGTTTGCCGCGGCCCTCGGCCACCCTTCGCCGCCAGGTCCGCAGCCGTTCAAACAGGTCGCGGTCGACATCCTGCCAGTCGTCGGCATCGGCCTTGGCTGTTTTGGTTTTGCCGACGCGCGGCTCGAGCAGCACCACCGGCCGGGTGCCGCGTAACACCTCCCAGGAGAGCGCGTTGAGCATCACGACCGGGCGGTCGCCGACGCTGCGGGCCAGCAGGCCCTGATCGAGCAGCTGGTGCACGAGATTTTCCGCGGCCCGCTGGTCGATGGAAGCGAGCAGTCCGAAGGTGGAGAGCCGCTCATGCCCGTGGCGCTTGATGCCGTCTGTGGTCGCGCCGCGCAGCACCTCGCAGACGTGCCGCACGCCGAACCGGCCTTCCACGCGGGCCACACAGGAGATGATCTTCTGGGCCGTCACCGTGGAATCGGGAAAGTTTTCCGTTTCCCCCAGGCAAACATCGCAGGCCCCGCACGATTCGGTGCCGTAGGCCTGCCCGAAATATTCCGACAGCGCCGCATGGCGGCAGCGGGCTGCCTGGGCATAGCGCCGCATGGAATGCAGGTGCTCCATCTGGCCGGCAATCAGGCGCTCGGCCTCGGCCGGCTCCAGATCTGATTCGGTGGCACTCTTGCGGACCAGCGATTCCCAGCTGAACACATCGGCCGATGAATAGAGCAGCACGCATTCGGCTGCGAGGCTGTCGCGGCCGGCCCGGCCGGTTTCCTGCTGATAGGCCTCGAGGCTCTTGGGAAGGGAGGTGTGCAAAACCAGCCGCACATCGGAGCGGTCGATCCCCATGCCGAAGGCGACCGTGGCCACCACCACGTCGATCGTCTCCCGGGCAAATGCCTCCTGGGTGCGGCGGCGCTCCTTGGGATCGAGCCCGGCATGGTAGGGGCGGGCCAGAATCCCCTCGGCTGCCAGGCGGGCCGCCAGTTGCTCCGTTTCGCGGCGCGAGATGCAGTAGACGATCGAGGCCTCGCCGGCATGCCGGCCGAGAATCCGCAGCGTTTGATTGATGCGGTCGGTGCGCGGCACCACCCGGTAGCAGAGGTTGGGACGGTCGAACGTTCCCAGCAGCATGGCGGGATTGCGCAGGTGGAGTTGCGCCGCGATATCGCTGCGCACCCGCGGCGTGGCTGTGGCGGTGAAGGCATGCACGCTGGCCGCCGGGAAGCGCTCGCGCAGGAGGGCGAGCTGGCGGTATTCGGGGCGGAAGTCGTGGCCCCAGTGGCTGATGCAGTGGGCTTCATCGATGGCAAACCGCTTCACTCCCACTCTCGCCAGCAGGTCGAGGAGGCCGCTGTTGACCAGCCGTTCCGGCGCCGTGAACAGCAGTCGCAGTTCGCCCGCTGCCAGCCGATCGCGGACGTCGGCCCGCTCGTCGGCGGAGAGTCCGGAGTGGAGGGCGGCCGCGGGGTAGCCGATCGCCTCCAGAGCATCGACCTGATCCTTCATCAGCGCCACCAGCGGCGAGATCACCACGTCTGTCGAATCACCCACCAGCGGCGGCAGTTGATAGCAGAGGCTCTTGCCCCCTCCGGTCGGCATCACAACCACCGAGTCGCGGCCGTCGAGGGCCGCCTGAATCGCCTCTGCCTGCTGCGGGCGGAGTTGATCGAAGCCCCACCAGCGCAGCAGCATCTCGGCGACCCGGGGATCGGCGGCGGCAGACGGGGACGATTCCGCGGGGGGCGGAACTGGCGCGGGAGATGGGGAGGGGGAGGCGGCCGACCCTGGCACAAGAGCACCTGCTAAGGGGAGCTGATGCCAGCAGGATACCAGAGTTTCCGGGCCAGTGGCGCTCCCACCCCCCACCGCCGATCGCTCGGCAGGTAGAATTGACTCATGCTCTGGATCGCCTGGAAAATGCTCGTCGGCAACCGCGTGAAGTACCTCGGAATCATCTTCGGGGTGCTGTTTGCGGCGCTGTTGATCGCGCAGCAATCTTCGATTTTCTGCGGCCTGATGTTTCTCACCGTCAGCCAGATCCGCGATGTCGAGGGGCCGGCGATCTGGGTGATGGACAAGAACGTTGAGTTCATCGACGACATCAAGCCGCTGCCCGACACCGATCTGTTTCGCGTGAAGGGGGTGCCGGGAGTGGATTGGGCGGTGCGATTCTACAAGGGGCTGGCCCGGGCCCGGATGGAGGAAGGGGACTTCCATCAGATGATTTTGCTGGGGCTCGACGACGCCACGCTCATCGGTGCCCCCGAGGGGCTCTTCATGGGAGCGCTCTCCGATCTGCGCAAGCCCGATGCGGTGATCATGGATGACGCGGGCTACAAGCAGATCTGGCCGGGAGAGCCCTTCCGGTTGGGCCGCACATTCGAGATGAACGACCGGCGGGCTGTGCTCGTGGGGATCACGAAGGCCAGTCGCACATTCCAGACATTTCCCATCGTCTACACCCGCTATTCAAGTGCCGTTCTCTACGCCCCCCGCGAACGGAAGGTGCTCTCGTTTGTGCTGGCCCAGCCGCGGCCGGGCCTGGCGGCGGAGGAGGTGTGCCAGGAAATCACCAGGCAAACCGGCCTGCAGGCGCTGACGCGGGATGAATTTATGGAGAAGACGATCCGGCACTTTCTGGCGAAGACCGGCATTCCGGTCAATTTTGCGATCACGGTGTTGCTCGGATTCATCGTGGGAACCGCAATTGCCGGGCAAACATTTTACCTGTTCACCGTGGAGAACATCCGCCAATTTGGCGCCCTCAAGGCGATGGGAACGAGCAACTGGACGATTCTCATGATGGTTCTGGCTCAAGGGGCGCAGGTGGGAGTGATCGGATACGGATTGGGAGTGGGGCTGGCAGCTTTGTTTGGATGGAGCAGCCGGGGCCTGACCAAGCTCGCCTTTTTCATGCCCTGGCAGGTGCTGGTGATGACGGCGATCGCCGTTTTTCTCATCGTGCTCCTGGCGAGTCTGCTCTCCATCCGCCGTGTGTTGGTGGTCGATCCCGCGATCGTGTTTCGCGGTTAGGCTTCGGGGGAAGAAGTGGCCCGGTGATGGAAAGATGCTCCCCCATGCAACCACTCCCCAGAGAGCCTCTGCCCGACGATGTCGCCGTGCGGGTGCGTGGCGTGACCAAGGAATTTGGCAGCGGAGGCTCGCTCACCAAGGCGCTGCGGGGAGTTGATCTGGATGTGCCCTACGGCGAGATGCTGCTGTTGGCCGGCCCGAGCGGATGTGGCAAGACGACGCTGGTGTCGATCGTGGCCGGCACGCTTGAGCCCACCGCCGGAGAGGTGGTGGTGCTGGGCCAGGATCTGGTCGCCATGTCGAGCGGCGGCCGAGTCCGGTTTCGGCGCGACAACGTGGGGTTTGTGTTTCAGGCCTACAACCTGCTGCCGTCGCTCACGGCGGCAGAAAATGCCGCGGTGCCGCTGATGATCGCCGGCCACCCGCGGGCGCAGGCCGTGGAGGCTGCCTGCGAGGTGTTGGAGCACCTGGGACTGGGCGACCGCCTGTCGAGATTGCCGGCAGAGATGTCGGGTGGACAGCAGCAGCGCGTCGCCATCGCCCGGGCGATCGTCCACCACCCCCGGCTGTTGGTGTGCGACGAACCGACGAGTGCGTTGGATGCCGAGAACGGTCGGATCACCATGGAACTCATCGCCGAACTGGCGGTGCAGCCCGATCGGGCAGTGATTGTTGTCACCCACGATTCCCGCGTCTTCTCGTTTGCCGATCGCATTGCCACGATGGAAGATGGCAGGATAGAGTCGGTTGCCATTGGCGAACATGGTGGATGATTTTTGGCCCCCGCTTTTTCAGGCCACTGGTGGCCGCCGTTCACCTCCCTCCCCCGCACACTCCGCCATGGCGACCATTCATCCCCACCCCAAAGCCGATCGAGCCCTGCCTGCCGACGTCGGCAAGCCACAGGCAGAGAATCCCCCGGCGGCGATCCAGCGGGCCACCCGCCCGCGCACTCTGGCCGACATTCTTACGCAGGTGCTGCTGCCGGTGTTGGGGCTGGGCATGTTGGCCTTCGCGATCTGGTATGTGGTCAATACCAAGCCGGTGGTGAAGCATCCGCCTCCTCCCATTGAGCCGGCGCGGAGCCCCTATGCCGACACGCTGGCCGCCTCGGGCGTGGTCGAAGCACAGACCCAGAACATCGCCGTTGGTTCGGCAACACCCGGGGTGGTGGTCGATGTGTTGGTCACCGTGGGGGATGAGGTGGAGGCGGGCACGCCGCTGTTTCGGCTCGATGACAGGCAGTTGCAGGGGGCGTTGGCCGTCAAGCAGGCCGATCTTTCGGTAGCCAAGAGCGAACTGGTGCGGCTGGAGGCGGAGCCCCGCCGGGAAAAGATCCCGGTGATCGTGGCTCAGGTCGACGAGGCCAACGCCGCAGTGATCCGCGAAACTGACGCGCTGCGGCGGGCTGAAGACATGTTTGCCAAGCGGGTTCTGCCGGAGGAGGAACTGATCAACCGGCGGGAGGCTTTGGCTGCCGCGAAGGCCAAGCTGGATCGCTCGCAGGCAGATCTCTCGCTGCTCAAGGCTGGTTCATGGGAATACGATCTCGATGTCGCCCGTGCCATGGTCGCGCGGGCCGAGGCCGATATGGCCAACATGCAGGTGGAGCTGGATCGTTTGGAGGTCCGCGCGCTGGTCTCTGGCCGGGTTTTGCAGGTGAACGTGCGGCCTGGTGAATTTGTGGGGGCGTCACCGGGACAACCGCTGGTGATCTTGGGAAATACAGATTTGCTGCATGTGCGAGCTGACATCGACGAATTTGACATCGCTCGCTTCAACACCCGGTCGGGTGCCCGGGCCGTGCCGCGGGGCAATCTGCAGGAGAAGTATCCGCTGGAGTTTGTGCGCGTGGAGCCGTTTGTGGTTCCCAAGCGTTCCTTGACCGGCGACAACACAGAACGCGTCGACACCCGCGTGCTGCAGGTGATCTACCGCCTCGATTCCTCCGGCCATCCGCCGCTCTATGTGGGGCAGCAGGTGGAGGTGTTTGTGGATGCAGAGCAGCCCCCGCAGGCCGTGCCTCGTGCCGACGCCAGTGCCGACGCCAGTGCCGACGCCAGTGCCGACGCCAGTGCCGACGCCAGTGCCGACGCCAGTGCCGGAGCCAGTGCCGGAGCCGATGTTGGTGTTGGCATGTGAGGGGGCTGGGGAGGGCTGTGGGCGCTTGAATTGCTCGACAAACCCACCTTGTCTGGGTGGGGCGGGAGTGGGACATTCCCGCCCCCATGCTCTTTTTCCTCCCCCTTGCTGCCGTGTCGGTG
>CAISJI010000140.1 GCA_903885565.1 uncultured Planctomycetaceae bacterium | reverse complement strand
TGGCCCACGTGCCGCTCTCGACCGTGGCCGTGCCAGAGCTGTTAGCGGCGCTGCCGATAATGCCGCTCGTGTTGGTGACGTTGCCGCCGGTCACCTTGAGCGTGCCGGTGCCGGTGCCGCCGACGGTGAGACTGCCACTGTTGGCCCACGTGCCGCTGGATACCGTGGCCGTGCCAACGCTGACACCTCCGCGGCCGATGTAGCCGTCGGTGTTTGTGACCGTGCCGCCGTCTACGTTGAGCGTGCCGGTGCCGAGGAAGCCGACGCTGAGACTGCCAGTGTTGGCCCACGTGCCGCCGGATACCGTGACCCTGCCAACGCCGGGAACCGCATGGCCGAGAAAGCCGATCCCGCTTTTTACGAAGCCGCCGGTCACGTTGAGTACGCCGGTGCCGGGATTGCCCAAGGAAAGTTGCCCCGTACCGGAGCCGAGAATTGCCAACGTCCCGGAAGAGACATTTGTTGTTAGATCGAGCACCACCGTGCCCGTCTGGGTCGAGCCCGTAAGCGTCAGCGTTCCGGTGTTTGTGACAGAGAGCGTGCCTGCGCCTTTGATTGTGCTGCTGAGCGTCAGGGGCGTTGTCTCGTTGAACTGGAGCGTGCCGCTGACGAAGGGGTTGCCCGAGCCAGAGGAGACGGTCGCTCCGTCATCGAGCCGCAGCGTCGCCCCGGCAGAGATCGTGCCCCCCTGCCAGATCGTGTCCGACTGGCCGGTGCCGTAGACCGTTGTGCCGCTGGTTACATTCTGAGCGAGGGCGGTTTGGCCCGAAAAGAAAAGCAGAGCGGCCAGAATCGCTCCGGCTGGCAGTCTGCGGCAGTGGAGCCAAGGAGCGCGACTGATTCGCCCAGAAAAGGGCTGGGACTCATTGGGCGGGGAAAAAACGGTCTTGTGGACGGTCAGAGGATTCATGATTCACTCCCAATCGCCACACTCGCCCAGGCAGCGGAACCCCATTTCCGGAGCATTCGCCTGCGAAAATTGGCATTTGGGCAAACAGATTATTTTTTTTGCTCGTTTTTTTCAAGCGTCCCGCCTCAAAAAAATGATGAACCGATATTGAGCGGGAACGAACCGACCTCACGCGCGCACCATGGTGGTAAAGCTATGGACGAATCGGGCAAATCTTTGACGAACGGGCGCGCTGTGGCGCGGATTGCGAGAGTTTTGTGAGCAGGCTGCGGGGCGACTGTTGCCCCCTTCGCGCCGATCCGAGAGGGGGCTGCGCAGTGGCGGCGAGAACGCCGCTAGCGGCGGCGAGGACCATCGGAAACTCTTGCAGGGAGCGACACGACAATAAGCACCCCGCAGGGCAATTATCTGCCTCGGCCATCAGGCGGCTGCGAGGGGACCCATTTCTTCGCGCTCGATGGCGGGCTGCCCGAGCGATTGGAGAAGTTCGGAGAGCCGACCCGGCTCAAATCGAGTCGGATCGGTGATTTCGATTCCGATTGGCCGGCCATCTTCGGTGCGGTCAACGATCAGCACGTCGTCGATGCGCTGGCTCGTCGCCACGCGATCCTCCCGCTGCCGAGGCAATCGGAAATAGGCAGCTATGGGCTTTCCGCGCCGAGTCTTGCGCGCCCAAAAATGTCTCCCATGCCGCACCCCCCCGACAGTCGATAGGGTTTGCCGGGGGAGGGTGTGCGGTGCGATTGAGCTCCATCAGCAGCAGTGTGGCCGGCGTTCTCTGCGCCCTGGTCGGGAGCTTCCCGTCACCAGCCTGCTCGGCTACCCCCGTTCCCCCCGCCGGGCAGGTTGCCCAGGTTGACCGGGCCGCTGCCTCAGCCGGGGAAAACTCGGCCAGCGCCCAGCCTGCCCCGGTTTCCTTCCTTCCCGACACCGATCCTTCGGCTGGCAAACGCTCAAAACTCTGGCAGGCCGACCGACTCAATCAGGGCTATGTTCTGATCCTGCCCGGCTCGTGGGGAGAGGAGGCGGTCGATAATGGCATCGTCTCCGGGCTGACTGATGCCGGGATCAACGCGGCGCTGGAAGTCTATGCCTGGCCGCTGGGCGACTTTCCCAGCGGAGCTCTGTGGGTGCCCTACAACCTCCGCGCCACCAGCCGCAATCGAGAGCAGGCCCGCGCTGTGGTGGCCAAAATTCTGCGCTACCAACGGGAATATCCCGGCCGGCCGGTTCATCTCATCGGCTACTCCGGTGGCGGCGGCATCGCCGTCTGGGCACTGGAGGAACTTCCGGCAGGCACGAAGGTGGCCAGCGCCATCCTGCTGGCCCCCACGCTCTCCTTTAATTACAAGCTGGGGGCGGCGCTCACCCACACCGAACGGGGCATTCAGAATTTTTACTCCCCCTACGATGTGCCGATTCTCATGACAGCCTGCTCGATCATCGGCACCACCGACGGCAGGCATCGGTTTCCCGGCGGAGCCGTCGGCTTTCATCCCTCATGGTGGGCCAGCCTGGCGGAGCGGAAAAGCCACGCGGCGCAGGTCCACCAGCACCCCTATTCCTTTACCACGATGCTCATGCAGGGGCATCCGGGGGGGCACTATGGCTGGTTGCGGCAGAGTTTTGTGGCCACGCACGTGGCTCCGTTGATCACCCCGGCGCTTGAAGAGCAACCGCCGGTTGAGGCCAGCCCCGAGCCGGAGGCCGAGCGGGGATCGTTCTGGTCGGCGCTGTCTGGCCGTGGAAAAAGTCATCCCTGACCTTTTTCCACTTGGCCGACCGCAGGAAACGCCGAGGGTTTTCTGGGTCGACCCCCGCCGCATCCAGCGGCGGATACTTTATCTACGGCCTGCTGTGCCCCCCTGGTCGCCAGCCCGCTGAGTTGGCCACGGCCAACCGGGCAATCAGGGCCCGGCTATTGGCTCAGGCGGAGAAGAGCTGCCACACGGCTGGCAGATGCGCGGTGAGCAGTGCGCCGCCGTGGCAAGTGCGCCGCCGTGACCAGCGGCCCGTCAGGCAGCCCGACGCTTGGGGGCGGCGCGGCGGCGCTCGGCCGACTGAGTAACACGGAAGAGCATCAGTTCCAAAATCTTGGGAAGATTGGCCTGACTCCCCACGACCGTCGAACCGTCGGCTGTGGTGATCCGCAGGGCAGGGGCGATCTGCGGGCGGGGAGCATGGGAAGAATGTTTGTGGGAAGCCATGTGGTCACCTCATCAAGCGGTCGAAAGCATATGGAGTCCAACAATTTGCGAGCCATCAGGCGGTCCCGGCAACTCCCGATAGGCAGGTCATCGTCACAATGGGTGCCAAATGTTTTGCCCGATCGGGGCTTGAGGAAATTTGCTGGAAAACGTTGCCAAAACAGGCCTTGTGGCCGCAGAAGAAGAGCTTGAGTCCAGGCCGGCGGCAGATTTTCGTCGCTCACCTGCGATCGGAATAGAGTTGCGGGTCTTTGCCGCCCGAAGCTATTCTGCGGACCAGTTGACCCAGCCCGCATAAACCGCAAGTGCGGACTGTCCTTGAAAAAACTGTTGTTCACGATCCCTTTCCCGTCTCGGAGAGCTCCCATGCCGCGCCGTTCCAGCCGTCGTACTCTTCCTGCCGCTTCACGCCGCGATTTCCTCGCCATCTCGGCGGCTGTTTCGGCTGGCTACTGGATCGCTCCCGAGGTGCGGGCTCAGGATGGCAAGCCTGCCACCAGCGCCAATGAGGAGATCCGCTTTGGCTGCATCGGCATCGGCGGCAAGGGGCAGAGCGATTCGGCCGACGCTGCCCGCCATGGCAAGGTGGTGGCGGTGGCCGACGTCGATTCCAATCAGCTCAAGCGCGGTGAGAAGGCTTTTGAGGGGACAAAGACCTACTCCGATTTCCGGTTGATGATCGACGAGATGGGGAAGGAGATCGACGCCGTCACCGTCAGCACCCCCGACCACACGCACACGGTCGCCGCTTCCATGGCGATGGAACTCGGCAAACACTGCTTCTGTCAGAAGCCGTTGACCAGGTCGATTGCCGAGGCCCGCTTCCTCGGCGACCTCGCCCGGGCCAAGAAGGTGGCCACGCAGATGGGCAATCAGGGCACCGCTGCCCCCTCGCTGCGAAAGGCGGCAAACTTCATCAAGGGAGGTGGGCTCGGCACCGTCAAGGAAGTGCATGTCTGGACCAACCGGCCGGTCTGGCCGCAGGGAGGCGATCGTCCCGCCGAGGCCCCTGTGCCCCCCAATCTCGACTGGAATTCATGGCTCGGCCCAGCCCCGCTGCGGCCCTATGGCGTGGGCTACCATCCCTTTTCGTGGCGCGGCTTCTGGGACTTTGGCACCGGAGCCTTGGGCGACATGGCCTGCCACACGTTCAACATGCCGTTTATGGCGCTCAATCTCCGCGATCCGGCCAGCGTGCAGGCCTACACCAGCGGCCACAACAAGGAGACCTATCCCAAGTGGTCGATGATCGACTTCGACTTTCCCAAGCTGGGGAACCGCGAGGACGTGAAGGTGAAGTGGTATGACGGCGGCAAGCTCCCCGATCAGGCGCTCTTCGCCGGCTTCCCGGGGAAAAAAGAAACCGACGCCGAGGGGAAAGAAGTGGAGCAGCCCTTCCAGCCGGCCAACGCCGGCGTGCTGGTGGTGGGCGACAAAGACACGCTCTACGCGCCGGGCGACTATTGCCAGGATGGCTTCAGGCTCAAGAGCGGTGCCGAAACGCCTGAGGTGACGATTGTGGAATCGCCCGGGCACTTCGAGGAGTGGGTCAACGCCATCAAGGGCGGACCGGAGGCGATGTCAAACTTCCCCAATTACGCCGGCCCGCTGACCGAAACAATCCTGCTGGGCAATCTGGCGGTGTGGGCGGCCGATGCTCCCGAGACGATGGGCAAGAAGATTGAATGGGATCCGGTGAAGCTGATAGCCACCAATGCCCCGGAGGTCGATTCGATCATCCGGCCGAAGGCGCGTAACTGGCCGCGGGCCACGGCGGTGGCACAGACGAGCCCCGCGACCGGAACCGAGCCGCAGAGCGTGCTCTCCGGAGCACCGGCCGCGGTGGCCAGTGAAGACGGAGCCTATTACGCCGAGAGTGGCGTGGCTGGAGAGGCCATGGTTGGCGGAAGCTTGGCCGGCGGGAGCGTGTCTGGAGGGAGCGTGGCCGGCGGGAGCGTGTCTGGCGGCACTTCCTGCGGCTGCGATGCCTGCACGGGGCGGAAGACAGGCAACACGTCGTGCAAGTGCCAGGAGCCCCGCCGGAAGCTGCTGTTCCGGCGGCGGAAAGCCCGCAACTGAGCGCGGGGGGCCTGAGGTGTCATTCCGCTGCGTCCTGAGTCTCATTCACTGGAGCGATCTGCATGAGTGGCGATTGGCTGAAGAGCGGGCGGATGCTGGCCTTACGGGGGGCGGCTGTGCTGCTGGCTGGCTGGGCCGGCATGGGCCTGGCGCTTGAGCCGCTGCCGGATGAGGCTCCGGCGGTGGCGGCGGTGAAGGCCCGCGGCGGCGCGGTGGACTTCGACGCTGCCGGCCATCTCGTGAAGGTCGATCTCGGCGACCGGCCGGCGACCGATGCCGATCTGGCCCTGCTGGCTGAGGTGCCGTCGATCGAGTCGCTCGAGCTGTGGGGAGCGGAGATCACCAACAAGGGGATGCCGAGCTTGGCCAAGCTGACGGGGCTCAAGCAGCTCGTGTTGGAAAACACCGATGTCACCGATGCCGGTGCCAAGGCGCTGGAAAAGCTGACGAATCTCAAGGTGCTCAATCTCAGGCGCTCATCCAACCTGACAGACGCGGCCTTGGTGTCGGTGGCGAAGATCGAGAGCCTTGAGCAGCTTGTCTTGCTCTACAACAACTTCACCGATGCTGGTCTGGCTCACCTCAAGCCGCTCAACAAGCTGCGGGTGCTCGACCTGCGGGGCTGTTCGCTGGTCAGCGACGCCGGCCTTGAACATGTGGCGCAGATGAAGAGTCTGGAGCGGGTGAAGCTGCGGTGCCCGAGCGTGAGCGACCGGGGCCTCGGCATGATCGCCACGCTGCCCAAGCTGCGGGGCTTTGCCGCCGAGGACGGCCAGATTTCCGACGCCGGTCTGGCCCCCTTCGCCACGAAGACGGAGATCGACGAGATCAACGTGATGCGGACGTTTGTGGGAGATGCCGGCACGGCTCATTTGGCGAATTTAACGAAATTGAAGCGGCTCGAACTGCGGGGCACGCTCATCGATGACGCGTCGCTTGCACCGGTGGGGAAGCTCACCAATCTCGTGCTCCTCGATCTGGCGGAAACGGGCGTGGGGGATGCCGGTGTGGCCCACCTGAAGGGGCTGCCGAAACTGGCCGATCTCGACCTCTGGGACACGCGCGTGGGGGATGCCGGCATGCCAGCGGTTGCGTCGCTTCCCGCGCTCACGAGGCTCGTGCTCAAGAACAGCCGCGTCACCGACGCCGGCGTGGCGAAGCTCACGGGGCTGGAAAAGCTCGCCACGCTCGATCTCGGCGGCACGAAAGTGACCGACGCGGCGCTGGAGCCGCTCGGCAAGCTCGCTGGCCTCAAGTCGCTCGATGTGAGCTTCACTGGCATCACCGAGAAGGCGCTGGGGAAGTTTCGCGCCGATCATCCGGATGTGAAGGTGGTGCGGTAGGCCGAACACAGCAGCTTTAGAACGCATCCGGGATAGCTGTAGCGACAACTGGGTAAATAGATCGAGCGATGGAGGCGGAGGGGTCGGCGAACGCTCGAGGAGCGTAAGCGACGAGACTTTTGCCGCCCCGCAGCCGACGCTACACGTAAGTCGGATGCGCTCTAGGGCTGAGAATGGAGCCCCTCAAGCGCCGCCTCGAACATTGGACGCAGCCGGCGGCCGCCCGCCAGCGAGAGATGGTGTGCATCGCTGTAGAGGCACTCGCCATCCAGAAAGACCGTCCACTCCCCCTGTGGGTCTTTGAGATAGGGGGCCGGATCGAGGATGATCGCCCCCGTCTCGCCCGCCACCCTGCGGATGATGGCGTCTGCCCGGCCCGCCCCTGTTGGGGAGAGGTATGTCTCGGATGATTGGGTGGGAACGCCGCCGGTGAGCCCCATCAGGCGGCTGCGGACCAGCGCCCGGGGAACATCGATCTCGTAGAGCGGCACATCGAGCGCCACCAGCGCTTGGATGTTGTGAGCTGCGAGAGTCTCGAGCGTTTGCCGGAGACGCTGTTCAAACTCAGGATACTTGGCATAGGCCGCCCAGATGCCCCCCAGGATCACCACCTGCGCATGCTCCCGAAGAGCATTCTCGATGACCCCCGGGCTGTAGTCCTTCGTGGATGAGGCCGGGATCACATTCCCGGTGATGGGAAAATCGAAGAGGGGTGGGGTCGAATAAAAGGTCGCCTGCAGGCAGCGCCAGCCGAGTGCCTGACAGGCCTCGTCGAGCCCGGGAATGAGACATTGGGCATGGCTGTCTCCCCAGAGCAGGCAGGTTTTGGTGCCATCAGCCGCTCCGAATGGAGGGAGGTTGCCAGTGCGGAGGTCTTCCAGCGAAACACTCCGGCGACGGGGATCGGGCACGCCCTCCTCTGCCACAGCGAAGATCCGATTCAGCTCGTCGGGAAACCGGCCGGGAAATCCCTGATTGACGACCACGGCCAGGCTCGTGGCGACCAGAGCTATCGTCATACAGCCGACAACGGCGAAGAACCTCTTCCCCTCGGCAAGCGCGATCCCATGCCGGAAGGGCGTTTCCACAAACCGCCATGAGAGCCATCCCAGGGCGGCCGTGGCTGCCAAGAGGAGGGCGGTGTGGAGCGTTGAAAGATGGAGCCCGAAGAAGTAGCGGGTGAAGGCGAACAGCGGCCAGTGCCACAGATAGAGCGAATAGGAGAGGAGTCCCACAAACACCATCGGCCGGGAGGCCAGCCCATGGCCGACGAGATTGAGCCGGCTGGCGTTGGAATGGATCAGGAGCGCCGTTCCGCAGCAGGGAAGGAGCGCCGTCAGCCCAGGGAAAGGGGTCGTTTTGTCATACATGACCGCCGGAATGAGGATCATCAGCAGCCCCAGCCAGCCAGCTCCCTCTTGGATCACGCGGCGGGCCGGCAGCGGGGGCAGTTGGCAGAGCAGACCTCCCAGAATCATCTCCCAGGCCCTCGGCGGCAGCAGAAAAAACACCGCCGTAGGCCGCAGCTTCAGCCCCCACTGACTGATCCCCAGAGAGAGAATCGCGAGCCCCACCAGCGTGCCGATGGCCACCCGCCGCCCCACGCGGTGGAGCAGGGCAAGCAGGAGTGGGTAGAGGAGATAAAACTGCTCCTCCACCGCCAGCGACCAGGTATGCATCAGCGGTTTCACTTCGGCACTGGTGCCGAAATAGTTTGTCGTGCGCCAGAAATAGATGTTGGCCACCATCAGTTGCTGGGCGAGCGCCGATTTCGCGAGGTCTTGGTAATCGCGGGGGGAGAGCAGGAGGGAACCGGCCAGAACCGTGGCCAAAGCCATCACGCTGACGGCGGGCACGATCCGGCGAATCCGCCGCATCCAGAAGCCGGCGAAGGAAAAACGCCCCTCGCGCAGGTTTCTCAGGAGGATCCCGGTGATGAGGAAGCCGGAGATGACGAAGAAGACATCAACGCCGACGAACCCGCCGCCAAAGAGGAGTTCGGCGTGAAACAGAATCACCAGCACAACGGCCACTGCCCGCAGTCCATCCACATCGGGCCGGTAGAGGGAATGGTTGCCCATAGGTGGCGGGGCCGCATCAGCGGGACGCGGTCAGTAGATCGCTGGAAAAGACCTGAACTTAGCCGTTTTGAGCGGTGATCGCAAACCGGGGCCACGGGACCAGACAGCCCGCCAGCCGGCACAGTTGCAGGCCAGCCACGGCTGGCCGTCGATCCCTGAAGCCGCTGGCGATGGGCTCTTCGGCGTGGCGATCTGTGCGGCCTGCGCCGACCGTTTGACGGCTGCTCCTGCGGGGGGTAAGACGAAGCATGGGAACTGCTTTTTCCACTCCACCCTCCATGCCCCCCTGCCATCCATAGGGAGACGCCGACGATGATCCTGGTAAAACTTTGGAAGGCCCTTGCGGCCCAGATGAACAAGGTCGCCAACTATTTCTGGACCGCCGACCCGATCGCCCAGTTGCAGTATGAGTATGACAAGGCGGTTGACCAGATGAAGGAAGGCCGCGAGGGGCTCGAGCAGTATCGGGCGCTGGTGGAACGCGTCACCCGGCAGGTCAATGGCGATCGCGAGCATGTGGCTCAACTCGAGGCGCGGATCAAAGCCTATCTCCAGGTGGGTGAACGCGAGACGGCGTCAAAATTTGCCATGGAATTGCAGCGTGCCAGGAAGGATCTCGCCGAAAACGAAACGCAGCTCAAGCTGCATGAGCAGGCCTATGGCAACAACGTCATGAAGATCAAGCATGCCACCAAGAAGCTGGCCGATCTCAAGACGAAGATTCAGAAATACGATGCCGACCTGAAGCTCAGTCGCGCCGAGGCAGAGCTTTCCAAGCTGGCCACGCAATTCAATTTCGACGTCACCACCGACTTCGGCCAGATCGAGGATGTGATTCAGGACAAGATCGGCCTCAACCGGGCCAAGGTGCGGGTGGCGGCCGATCTCTCCGGCGAGGGGCTCGACAAGATCAAGACCGAACAAGCCGTCGAGAAAAACCTGGCCGATCAGGCCCTGCGCGAGTTTGAGGTGGAGATGGGGATGGTCACCCCGGAAACCTCGGGCGTGGCGGGGGATGAAAAGCAACTCGGCTCCGACCGGCTGCGTCAGACCGCAGGCTAAAGCTGGTGGGCGTGAGCCTGTTGGGCAGGTGGCCGGGTGATCGGGCGGGGTACACGAGTCACGGTGAGGCAGCAGTGAGCAACGCATCGAGTTCCAGTGGCACCGTTTCAGTGCCAGCCAGCAGTCAGGCGGGAACGACTCCGGCGGCCAACGCGTCGGGGGTTCCGGCGGGCCTCGGCACCGCCACATCCCCTGCGGTGGGAATGGGATTGGCCCTGCCGGAGTGGTGCCCGCCCTGGGCGGAGCGGCTCGGCGACGCCTATCTCTCCGGCACCAGTTGCCTGTTTCTGCTGCATGGCAACGTGCGCGATCTGGTGGCACTGGCCCCGCCTGTGGC
>CAISJI010000139.1 GCA_903885565.1 uncultured Planctomycetaceae bacterium | reverse complement strand
TGCAGCGAAGACAGGCAGAGCGGCCCGGCAGGAGATGGCGCTGCTGACCCGCTTTGACGCCTGGAACCGCGAGGAGACGGCGCGGGCTGTGAGGTGGGAGGTGGCGCGTCCCGCCGCCATGACCTCCTCGATGCCGCATCTTTCGCTCCTCCCCGATGGCTCGGTGCTCGCCGGTGGCGACATCACCAAGAGCGACGTCTACACGTTCACTCTGCCGGCGGCCAACCATCCGGTGTCGGCTGTGCGACTGGAAGTGTTGCCGCACGAGAGCCTGCCGGCCGGCGGGCCGGGGCTGACCTATTACGAAGGCCCGGAGGGAGATTTCTTCCTCTCGGAGTTGGAAGTGGCCGTGGCTGGCACACGGCGGCGGATCGGTCGGGGCACGCAGTCGTTTGCCGAAGGGGGCAACACCGCCGCCAAGGCGATCGATGGCGATATGTCGAGCGGTTGGGCCGTCAACGGTGGGCAGGGGCGGGAGCATGCGGCGGTGTTTCAGCTGGAGTCGCCGCTGCCGGCGGGAGAGCCGCTGGAGCTCACGCTGCGGTTTGAGCGCCACTTCGCCTGCGGGCTGGGGCGGCTGCGGTTCAGTGTCGCTGAGCATGGTGCCGCCGAGGCCCGTGGCGTCTCTGCCGACATTGAAAACGTGCTCCTCGTCGAGCCGCTTGCGCGTTCTCAGGCCCAGCGGGAGAGCCTCTTCACCGCCTTCCTGCTGGTGGCCCCGGAACTGGCCAAGCCGGTCGAGGGAGTTCGCGCCCAGGAGCGGGAAATGCAGGGAGGGCAGCAGACGCTCGTGCTGCAGGCCCGGCCGGCTGATCATCCCCGCCGCACGTTTCGCCATCATCGAGGCGAATTTGGCCAGCCCCGCGAGGAGGTGGCTCCGGCCGCCCCCGCCTTCCTGCCGGCGCTCCCCCAAGATGCGCCCCCCGATCGGCTGGCGCTCGCCAAGTGGCTGGTGTCGCCTGAGCATCCGCTCACCTCCCGCGTTGTGGTCAACCGCCAGTGGCAGGCCTTCTTCGGCCGGGGGATCGTGCCTTCGCTTGAAGACTTCGGCTACCAGAGCACGCCCCCTTCCCATCCTGAACTGCTCGACTGGCTGGCGACGGAGATGGTGCGTCGCGGCTGGTCGCTCAAGGCGATCCATCGGTTGATAGCGACCAGTTCCACCTACCGGCAGGCCTCGGCTGTGACGCCGGAACTGGCCGCTCGCGACCGCGACAATTCTTTACTCGCCCGCGGGCCGAGGGTGCGGCTGGAGGCGGAGGTGATCCGCGACACGCTGCTCAAGTCAGCCGGGCTGTTATCCACGAAGATGTATGGCCCGGGGGTGCGGCCGCCGCAGCCGACCGGCGTGACGGATGGGGCCTGGGAGGCGAGCACGGGGGACGACCGGCACCGCCGCACGCTCTACACATTCCAGAAACGCACCTTCCCCTTCGCGATGACGACCACGTTTGACGGCCCGACCGGCGAGAGCTGTCTGGCCCGGCGCGATGTTTCCAATTCGGCGATGCAGGCGCTGACACTCCTCAACGACCCGATGTTTCTGGAGGTGGCGCAGGGGCTGGCCAAGGGGGCACTCGCAGCGGGAAGTGATGATAGCTCCCGGATGAGGGAGATTGCCCGGCGCGTTCTTTCCCGCGATCTCGATGCCGAGGAAGCGGCGGCGCTAACGGCCTTTCTCGGGCAGCAGCGGCAGCGACTGGCGGCAGGGCAGCTCAATGCGGCCCAGCTCGCCGGCCCGGGCGCAGGCGACTTGAATGAGCAGGCCGCCTGGATGCTTGTGGCACGGGCAGTGATGAATCTGGATGAGGCGATCGTGAAGCGGTAGGCATTGCACCCTTGGGACACCACCATGAATCTCCTCGAGCAAACCCGCCGGCATTTCTTCCACGACTGCGGCATCGGCCTAGGCAAGATGGCGCTGGCCAGTTTGCTGGCCGAATCGGCTATCGGATCGAGATTGCAAAGCGCCCGGGGGGATGAGATCGCCGTCTCGCCGCTGGCGCCCAAGCCGCCCCACTTTCCTGCGAAGGCGAAGGCGGTGATCCAGCTCTTCATGGCGGGGGCCCCCTCGCAGCTGGAGCTCTTTGATTACAAGCCGAAGCTCGTCGAGATTGAGGGGAAGCCGATTCCGCCGGAGGTGATCGGCGGCCAGCGGTATGCCTTCATCCGCCCCGATGCGGCAGTGCTGGCACCGCAGTTTCAGTTTGCCCGGCATGGGCAATCGGGCGCCGAGATCTCGGAGATGCTGCCGCAACTGGCGACGGTGGTGGATGAGATCGCGATCATCAAGAGCTGCCGCACCGATCAGTTCAATCATGCTCCGGCGCAGATTTTCATGAACTGCGGCTTCTCCCAGCCGGGCCGCCCCTCGATCGGCTCCTGGGCCACGTATGGCCTCGGGAGCGAGAGCCGCGATCTGCCCGCCTTTGTGGTGATGAACACCGCCGGCAGCATCAGCGGCGGCGCGGCGGCATGGTCGAGTGGATTTCTGCCGAGCTATTACACCGGCACCCGCTTCCGCAACGCCAGCGACCCGATTCTCAACGTGGCTCCACCGCCCGGTGCCGATGGCCAGTTGGCGGCCGATACGATCGATCTGGTCGGCCGGCTCAACCGCCGCCGGCTGGTGGCCGATGGAGATCCGGAGATCGCCACCCGGATCGCCAGCTATGAGATGGCCCACCGGCTGCAGACATCGGCGCCGGAGCTGATGAATCTGGCGGAGGAATCGGCCGAAACGCTCGCGCTCTATGGCTGCAAGCCGGAGGAGGCGAGCTTTGCCCGGGCCTGTCTGATCGCCCGCCGCCTCGTGGAGCGGGGGGTGCGGTTTGTCACGATCTATCACGAGGGCTGGGATGCCCATTCCAACGTGGCGGGGAATGTGCGCGATCAGGCGGGGAAAACCGATCGCGGCTCGGCGGCTCTGGTGGCCGATCTCAAGCAGCGGGGGATGCTCGACAGCACGCTGGTGGTGTGGGGGGGAGAATTCGGGCGGACGCCGATGGTGGAGGCGAGCGCTGTGCTGGGCCGGTCACGGGGCCGCGACCACCATCCCAATGCGTTTACGATGTGGCTGGCCGGCGGCGGCATCAAGGCGGGCATCACGCATGGCTCCACCGACGAACTCGGCTTCAACATCGCCTCGGATGAGGTCCATGTGCACGACCTGCAGGCGACGAT
>CAISJI010000138.1 GCA_903885565.1 uncultured Planctomycetaceae bacterium | reverse complement strand
GAGGTGATGTCGTTCCTCGGCGTGAAGCCCGGCATGCGCGTGGTCGACGGCACGCTCGGCGGCGGCGGCCACACCCGTCTGCTCGCCGAGGCGGTGGGGCCGCAGGGGCTTGTGATCGCCATCGACCGCGATCCGGAGGCAATTGCGCGCGGGGCCCGCGAGATGGCCGGACTGCCGGTGCGCTTCGCGCAGGCCAACTACTGCGATCTCCCCGAAGTGCTCGACGCGCTCTCGATTCCAGCTGTCGATGGTGTGCTGCTCGATGTGGGTCTTTCCAGCGACCAACTGGCCGATCACGAACGGGGATTTTCGTTTGAGGCCGACGGTCCGCTCGACCTGCGCTTCGATCCCACCGAGGGGGAGCCGGCCTGGCGGCTGGTCAACCGGATGAAGCCCGAGAGTCTCGCCGACATTATTTTCGAATTTGGCGAGGAACGCTTCAGCCGCCGGATCGCCCGCCGCATCGCCGCGGCGCGCGAGAAGCAGCCGATCAAGTCGGCCCGCGAGTTCGCCCGGCTGGTGATGTCGGCCATCCCACGGCAGTATCCCCCGCCGCGGATCCACCCCGCCACCCGCACGTTTCAGGCGCTGCGGATCGCTGTCAACCAAGAACTCAAATCGCTGCGCATCGCGCTTGAGCGCACCCCCACGCGGCTTGTGCCGGGGGGCCGGATGGTGGTGATCTCGTTCCACTCGCTGGAAGACCGGCTGGTGAAGCAGGCCTTCCGCAACACGCAGGTGTGGGAGAGCCTGACGCGCTCTCCGATCGAGGCCTCTGAAGATGAGCAGCGCAGAAACCCCCGCAGTCGTTCCGCCAAGCTGCGGGCCGCCCAGCGGCTCCCCGATCCTCTGGCCAAGCCGGGCTGAGAAGGCGTCAACTGCGCCGCTTCGACACCAGCAGATCGGCCTTCACGTCGATGCCGCGCAGCCGGGAGCGGAGCGCCTCCGGATTGGGTGCATACGTGGCGGCCACTTGGGGATCGATCCAGCCCTCCTTCACCAGGCGGTGGAGGCTGGAGGTGAAATCGTGCATTCCCTCCTCCACCGAGCCGGCGACAATCGACGGCAGATCCTGATCCCGCCCCTCCCGGATTCGCTCCGCCACGATGGCGTTGTTGAGGAGCACCTCCGTCGCCGGCACCCGCAGCGTGCCTTCGCGGATCGAGGGCACCAGACGCTGCGCCGTCACTGCCCGCAGGCTCGCCGCCAGGCTCGACCGGATGAACTGATGCTCCTTGGCATCGAAAAACTCCAGCATCCGATTGAAGGCCTGCATGGTGTCGGCGGTGTGGAGCGTCACAAGCACCAGATGCCCCGTTTCCGCTGCCTGGATGCCGGCCAGCACCGTTTCGCGATCGCGCAGCTCGCCGATCATGATCACATCGGGATCCTGCCGGAGGGCAGAGCGGAGAGCGGTGGGGAAATCGGGAACATCGATGCCGATCTCACGCTGGCTGAAGTAGGAGAGCTTGGGCCGGAAGGCATACTCCACCGGATCTTCGATCGTGACAATGTTGCACTGCCGATGCTGGTTGATGTGGTCGATCATGGCGGCCAGCGTGGAGGACTTGCCGCTGCCAGTCACTCCACAGACGACAATGATGCCGTCGTGGGCGGTGGTGGTGAACTGCTCATACACCCTCGGCAGGTGGAGCTGGTTGAAATCCGGAATCTGGGGATTCACCCGCCGGATCGCGGCATGCAACGCGCCGCCGGAACGAAACACATTGAAGCGAAACCGCTCGCCTCCATCCAAATGATGCGAGAAATCGACGCCGCCGGCCTGATCGAGCTGGTGCCGGAGCTGTTCCGGCACGATCGGCAGGAGCAACTGCTCGGTGTCGTTGGCTGTGAGCTCTCCTGAACTGGTGTGGTGCAAACGGGAAGCGATCCGATAGATCGGCGCCACCCCTGCCTTGAGGTGCAGATCGGAGGCCTGCACCTCCCGCATCTTCTGCAGCAACCGTTGGATGGTCAGATTTCCCAATACCATGCCTGCCTCCGCACGAGTTACCCACGCGACACGGTTCCCTGGCCGGCCATGCCGCTGGCCTGCCGAACACCCCATTCCCCCAAACTTCCCCTGCACACCCGGCCACAGACAGCAGGGCTCACCCCTGCTGCTGAATATGCTCCGCTCACCCCAAACCGGCCCTATTCCCCGGAGTCTTTTGGGACCACGCAGCATTCTATCAGCCCGCCACCAGAGGGGATAGCCAAGCCGGTTTCTCAAGCCGGCGCAGACCGGCCGAACGATCTGGCGACAGACAGCTTTTTTCAGGACAATCGGCCGGCCTGTCCGCCCCCTTTCCGCTCCGCCGAGGCCCCGCGTTGCCAGTGTGGATTGCTCCGCGGTGGGCGGCAGGCCCCGGGATGCTGTTGATGGGTCGCGAAAAGAAAATCATGCTCGTCCTGCTCGGAACGCTGTCAGGCGCGTTCTTGGGGGTGCTGTCGCTCAAGCTCCTCGTGCCCCGG
>CAISJI010000137.1 GCA_903885565.1 uncultured Planctomycetaceae bacterium | reverse complement strand
GCCGGCTGGATAGGCCGACCAATTTCCGGGGCCACAGGCCAGAGGGGAGATCGGCTGGGCGAGATCGAGCGTTGTGGTTCCTGGCTCGCGGTCGGGGGAGAGCAGGGCGATCCGATCGCGGCGCGGCCGCACCCGGATTGTCACCTCGCGGTCAATCGCCATGGGGAGCACAAACCCGTCGTGGTAGTCGGTGTGCTCGCCGATGAGGTTGACCCGGCCAGGAGCCAGAACAGTAAACGGGGCGGTGGCAGGTGTGGGCTGGGGCATCAGCGCAGCGGTTTCCGGCATCAGAGACGCAGATCCCGCCCGCCGGGGTCGCCGGCCTGAAAGCCGTAAACTTCGTCGGGGCGGCGGGTGAGGGCAAAATAGAGCACGTAGAGCCAGGAGAGCATGCCAGCCAGAATGGCCCACAGGATCGAGCGATTCCGCTGCCAGGAGCAGGTGACCGCGATCACGGTGCCCAGGCCAACGCCATTGCGGACGACGCCCACCAGCCCCCCGTCGACGCCAAACGTATCGATCACCAGATCAGCCAGCAGCATGACAGGGCCTCGGGGGTGTGCGCAGTGGAAACGTGGAGCGCCAGCAATGCGGCTGGAAGGAAGCAGAATGAGTGTATGGCCAGAGCAAGGGGCTGTCATCGCGGTGGCGCCGATGGCTGGTTCCCGCAGGGGTGTCGGCGTCGATGGGGGCTATTCTCTAGGGCCGAAAACACCGATTTGCCGGAGCGGCCGGGCACTCCCAAGGGTGTGTCTTTGAGACGCGGGCCGCCTTGAGGCCGGGTGGATCTTCAGGCCCTGCTTGACGGTAGTCGGCATCATGGCTCTGTGGCCCGCCTGAGCGTCACAAGAGTACGGCCACTGCGCCGCGGCGCCGTGAAGTCGGCGGGCCGCGGCTTGCCATCCGGCACGAGGCAGAGCACACGGGTGTCCCCCTCGTGTTTGTAGATGCCCGTATACCGCGAGGGCTTGATGCTCCCGCTCCCCAGAGTCGTCATCTCGAATGTCTTGGGGGCCGCATCCTCGCGGTTCGTGCTCGTTCCCTCGGCCACCGTCAGGCTCTTGAACAGCACAGCCCAGGAGCCGTCAGCTCGGTAGAGCACATGGAGCATCGCCAGCAGTTCTGGGTCGATCGGCCTGCCGTTCATCTCGACTGCGGCCACATCCCAGTGTCCGACGGAAATGGCCCGGTCGTCGGGCGCGGGTGTCTGGGCGAGAGTTGGCCCCATCCCTGCCGCACGAATCAGCAAAACCCCGAGCATGATCGACAGAAACTGGACCCGAAGATACACACCCGACATGCGCTCCCAGCAGATGATCCTGGATTTGAAGCGGTTGGTGGAACCGGCTGTTCTCAGATGAGCCTCGGCTGTGAGCGTCTGCTCCTGCTCGATCTGCATGGCAGGGTTCATGATGATGGTGAAGGCGTTCCCCATCGCGGCGGGGCCATGCCGGTAAGTTACAGAAGAGTTGTCACGTATCCCCTGTCAGGTCAACACCCCTGCCCCGATCCTTCGGCAGAGCCATGGCTCAGGCCCGCCGCCGGGATTTTGTTTTGGGAACCGCTTCGCTTCCGCCGTAGCCACCAGGCCATGCCGATGCCCATGCTGCCAAGCAGCAGCGTGGAGGGTTCCGGCACGATGGAGAGCGTGCCATCCGCCTCGGAGAAGAGGAGCGTCTGGCCGTTGCTTGCCTCGGCGATCCAATCGCCGTTGGGATTGGGGCCCTTGAACGACAGTCCTCCGTAGATGCTATCGAAGAGGGCCAGTGTGGTGATCGAGCCGAAGTGCTCAAATGTGGTGCCGGTGTGGTCGAAGAGATGAAACACCGTCCAGTCGGCAAATGGCTGCGAGTTCCAGAATGTCATTTCCAGCGTGCCGCCGTAGGTGAGGCCATCGCTGTCGGTCACCGTGATGGAGTCGTAGTCGATTCCCCGGATGCCGGCACCGTTCCCCTGGCCGGAAATGTCGAGTTGGGTGAGGCTCGTTGAGGCAGATCCACCAAGCAGCAGCATGCCGACCGCCAGATCGGCCCAGGCTTCGGAGTCGGTTCCCGGCGCCAGCGTCGCGGCCTCGGCGACGTTGACCTTTCCCAGCAGCGAGCCGTTGCCCCCCAGCAGGGCGCCGGCATGCACCTCGGTCTCTGCCCGCCCGAGGCTCCCCGTGACGAGCAGTCGGCCGGCCATCACACTCGTCCGGCCACCATAATTGCTCGTGCCACTGAGAATGGTTGTGCCGGGGCCCATCTGGTTGACCGTGAGCAGACCTTCCATCTGCGTGCTGAAGTCGTAGGTCTGGTTGTGGTTGAACGTGACCGTGCCCTTACCTCCCCCGGCGACGATCATCCCGGCGTGGAGCCTGCCGGCGGCTCCTCCGGTTCCAAATTGAATCGCACCTGCGGCGGCTCAGCCGACGGATGAATTTCCACCCGGTCGCGCAGTCTTGTGACGAGCATCCAGCCCGCCTCTTCACGGTTGGCGAACATCAAAGGAAACATCGGCGGCTCCACTGGCAAGAGAAGTGGGTTTGTGCCGCGTCCGTGCAGAGGCTCGCCGGATCATACCGCCGATCCGTCGGCCGCATGCCTGCCAGCCCGGATGCCGGGAATTGGCCACTCTTCTCAGGGGAGACACTTTGTGCCGCCTCGCGCCACTGTCCTGCCGGCTGGCTGGGGGGGACGTCTTTCAGGCGCTCTTTTCCCCCCGAATGACGTCGAGTGATCCCGATCGCCTGTCCTGACCTGCATGCGTGAAATTCTGCTGCAGTGAGGCCCAAACGGGCAATTACAATGGAAGAATGCGTGCCCATCACCTTTTCTATGTTGTTGTAGCCCTGCAGTTGGCATGCTGTTCGAAGGCATGCGCCGCCGAACCGCAGGCGATCAGCCACCATCTGCCCCCGGCGGGAGTCGATCCCGCGCTGCTGGCACAGCAGCTTGACCCTGTCGACCGGCAGGCCTGGGAAGAGGTGCCCGCAAGGCTGGCAACGCTGCGGCAGCGGCTGGACTATCTGAGGCTGGCTGACGAAGCGACTCGTAGCGATGCCGAGGTCTTTCTCAAGGCGGTGGAATGGGCACTCGCCGGTGGCGAGTGGTGGCGCTCAAGCGATCTCAAGCGGGCAGCGTGGGCGCTCGATGCAGCAGCCGGGCGAATCGATCAACTGCAGGCGAACCATGCCCCCTGGCGCGAACAAACAGGGCTGATTCCGCTGGGGTTTCGCTCGCGCCTCGATGGCTCGATCCAGCCGTACGGGCTCTGGGTTCCGGAGGGACTCCAGCGCGGTCGCCCGGTTTCCGTCTGGATCTGGCTGCATGGGCGCGGCGACAAGGAGACCGATCTGGCCTTTCTCCACGGCCGAGCCCACAAGGCCCCGGAATTTCAGCCGGTCGATGCGGTGGTTCTGCTGCCGTTTGGTCGGTATTGCAACGGCTGGAAGGGACCGGGAATGATTGATGTGTTTGAGGCGCTCGAAGCTGCCGGGAAGGTGCGCGCCATCGATCCCGAGCGGATCGTGCTGGCGGGATTTTCCATGGGGGGCGCCGGCGCCTGGAACATCGGGGCGAGACGAACTGACCGCTTCTGTGCCATCCATGGTGGCGCCGGGTTCGTAGACTCCAAACGCTATCTGGGGATCGATCCGGCCAGCGTTCCGCCCTACGAGTCCCTCCTCTGGAACACGACCGACGTCCCGCCGGTAGCACGCAACCTCCTCAATCTCCCGGCGATCGCCTACTCCGGCGAACTCGACCGCCAGCGGGCCGCCAGCGAGATCATGGTGGAGACATTGGCGGCCGAGGGGCGGGTGTTGCCACATGTGATTGGCGCGGGGATGCCACACAAATATGACGAGGTGTCGAAGCGGCGCATCTGTGATTTTCTGGCGCGGGCCCAGGCGGCCGGCCGGCCGCGATACTCCGAGACGGTGACGATGGCCACCGCAACGCTTGCCGACTCCCGTTTGCAGTGGGTCGAGGCGTTGGGGCTGGCGGAGCATTTTCAGCCCGCGCGCATCGATGCCTCCCGGGAGGGTGCGGGGCTGGTGGTGACGACGCACAATGTCACCGCCCTGGCCCTTCATGATCTGCCGCCTGAAACGCGAGTCACAATTGACGGCAGTCATCTTCCGGCGGCAGCTACCGCTGAGACGATGATCACGCTGGCCCGGGACGGGCTCGCCCCCGCCGGCGCCTGGCGGCGTGTTGCTGCAGAGGAACTGCCTGCGCGACGCAAGCGGCCCGGGCTCACCGGACCGATCGACGCTGCCTTTACAGCGCCTTTCATCGTGGTCGGGCCGACTCGGCCGGGGCTCCATCCTGCCGTTGATGCCTTTGTGCAGGGGGAACTGGCCCACTTCCACGCCCGCTGGCGCGATCTGTTTCGGGGTGCATTGCCGATCGTGCCTGCGGCGGAGGTGACAGAGGAATTGCTCCGCACGAAGCATCTGGTACTGTTTGGTGATCCGCAGTCGAACCCGCTCATCGCCCGGGTGCTGCCCGGCCTGGCGCTGGAGTGGAATGCAACGACCCTCGCGCTTGGCGGCGGCAGCGATCCGGCCGTCAGCGGTCCTGCCGCAAGCCACGTGCCGATGATGATCCAGCCCAATCCGCTCGCCCCCCCCACGGCCCGCGATCCGGGGCGCTATGTGGTGCTCAACTCGGGAATTACATTCCGCGAGGATGACGATGTTTCCAATGCGCGGCAGACGCCCAAGCTGCCCGACTGGGCCGTGGTGGATATAACAGAGAAAGCGGATGGGAAGCGGCCGGGCCGGATCGCTGCGGCCGGATGCTACGATGAGTTGTGGCGGATCCTAGCGCCGTAATGGGGAGGCTCTGGTGGTGACAGGCATCATTTCGACCGCACTTCGCCTCGGCTTGGCGGCGCTGGCCGTGGCGCTGCCGGCTGCCGGGGGGCTGGCAGCCTATCCCGATCCGGCGATCGTCACACTGCTGCGGCAGCAGTGCGGCACCTGCCACTGCGACGGAGCTGCCGAGGGCTCGATCGCGCTGGACGCCCTTCTGGGCGGGCAGACTCGGCCCCCGGCCGCGGGAGAACAGGCCAGTGCTGAGCAGGCAGCATGGCTGGCGGTGTGGCGGAACCTCCGCTGCGAAACGATGCCCCCCGCCGATGAGCCGCAGCCCACGGCCCAGCAGAGACAGCTTTTGGTGCAGTTTGTCGAGCGCGATGTGCTGGGGGTCGATCCCGCCCGCCCCGATCCCGGCCGCGTTGTGCTGCGGCGGCTCAACCGGGTGGAATATGCCAATACGGTGCGAGATCTGACGGGACTGGAGATCAATCTGCTCGACACACTCCCCGCCGACGATACCGGCTACGGCTTCGATACGATCGGCGATGTGCTTTCGATGTCGCCGCTGCTGGTGGAGAAATTTTTGGTCACGGCCACGGTTGTGGCAGAAAAGCTCGTGGAAGCTGCCGTGCCTGTCATCGGCCACGACAGGAGCGGCCAACCGCTCCCTCTGGCCTATCCGAAGCGGATCCGGCGTGTCTTTGCCGCAGGCCCGCGACCTGACAACAAAACAGAGCGGGCCGCCCATCTGACCACCACCGTCAGGCAACTGGCGGAGCGGGCCTTCCGCAGGCCTGTCGATCAGGCCACGGTCGACCGACTGGTGAACCTCGCCCAGCAGACCGACGACGCCCCCGGCGGCACGTTTGAAAAGGGAGTGGCTGCGGTGCTGACGGCGGTGCTGTCGTCGCCCCGGTTTCTGTTTCGCGTGGAAGCTGAGGCGGCTCCCGACACGCACGCGTTTCCCACCGCCGTGCCGCTCGATGAATTCTCGCTCGCCTCACGACTCTCCTATTTTCTCTGGAGTTCACTCCCTGACGACAAGCTCCTCAATCTCGCCAGAGCCGGCCAGCTTCGTGCCCAGTTCCCCGAGCAGGTGGCACGGATGCTCTCCGATCGGCGGAGCAAAGCCCTTGTCGGGAGCTTTGTCGGCCAGTGGCTCCAGACATGGGATGTCGAAAAGCTGCCGTTTGACTTGCGCGCCATCGCTGGAAAAGCCGAACGGAAAGCGCTGGAGAAGTCGTTCAGCCGCTCGCTCCGCCGCTCCATGCGACTGGAGACGGAGCACCTCTTCGCCCACCTGCTGCGCAATAATCTGCCCGTCACCGACCTCCTGGTGGGGCGCGACACATTCCTGAACGAGGAACTGGCCGCCTATTACGGTGTTCCCGGAATCAAGGGGGAGAAGATGAGGCTGGTTTCACTCGATCCGGCGAGCCAGCGGGGTGGCCTTCTCACGCAGGGGAGCGTGCTGGTGGTGACATCCAATCCGTCGCGGACTTCACCTGTGAAGCGGGGGCTGTTCATCCTCGAGAATCTGCTCGGCACTCCGGCCCCACCGCCTCCGCCGGATGTACCGCCGCTGGAGGCGGCTGCCGCGGGCGGCTCACTCGGCATGCGCGAACTGATGCAACTCCATCGCCGTGAATCGCTCTGTGCCTCCTGCCATGCCCGCATGGACCCGCTGGGGCTCACGCTTGAGCATTACAACGCCCTGGGGCAGTGGCGGGAGGACGAAACAATCGACACCCGCGGCCGGCTGATCACCGGCGAAGAGTTCACCGATTCACGAGAACTAGCGGCCGTTATCGCCGGACCGCGCCGCCGCGATTTTCACCGCTGTTTTACCGAAAAACTCCTCACCTACGCCCTCGGCCGTGGGTTGGAGTATTTCGACGCCCCGGCAGTCGATAGAATTGTGGCCGATCTGGAGAAGGATGGGCGGCTGGTGACGGCCGTGCTGGGGGTGGTGGGCAGCGTGCCGTTTCAGATGCGGCGGCCCGGGCCGATCCCCACGGCTGCCGTGCCGCCCCCCACTGTCTTTAAGGGAACGCCATGACTCGAAATTCCCGTTCGCTGGTTTCTCCCGGAGTGATGGGGCGTCGTCGGTTTTTGGAGCGGGCTGCCCTCCGGGGCCTCGGCGTTTCGATCGGGTTGCCGGTGTTGGAATCGCTCGGCCATAAGCGGATCAGCGCCGCAGCGGGGAACTGTCCGGCCGGGCCGACTCGGATGGCCTTTGTGTATGTACCCAACGGCGTCAACCTCGAACACTGGCGCTGCGCGGGGGAAGGGACTGATTACAGGCTCTCCCGCACGCTCGAGCCGCTGGCCCCCTTTCGGAGCGACATTCAAATCATCAGCGGGTTGGCCCACCGCAATGGGTTCGCCGGCCCCGATGGCGCCGGCGATCACGCCCGCGCCACAGCCACGATCCTCACCGGCATGCGGCCGCGCAAAACGGCCGGTGCCGACATTCGGGTTGGTATTTCGGTCGACCAACTCGCCGCGGCGCACATCGGCCACGAAACGCGTTTTCCCTCGCTCGAACTCGCCTGCGATGCCCTCCGCAAAAGCGGCCCGTGCGACTCAGGCTATGCCTGCGCCTATTCCTACAATATGTCGTGGCGCAACGAACATCAGCCGGCCACGCCGGAGGCCAATCCCAGGCTCGTTTTTGAGCGGTTGTTTGGAGCCGGGCGGGGAGCCGACCGGGCCAAAAACCTTGCGTCCCGCAATGCGCACCAGCGTTCGATTCTGGATTTTGTCCGGGATGAGGCGTGGGCCCTGCAGCGGCAATTGAATGTTTCAGACACGCGCAAACTCGAGGAGTATCTCTCCGGCATCCGCGACATCGAGCATCAGTTGGGGCGATTTGATCTGGCGCTGGCGGCCGGAGTGGCCGACCACCAACTCCCCGACGCCCCGCCGCCGTCCTCCGGCGACCACATCCGACTCATGGCCGACATGCTTGTGCTGGCGTTCCAGACCGACTCCACCCGGATCGCCACACTCATGTTTGCCCACGATGGCAGCAATCGCACGTTCCCCGAGGTGGGGGTCGGCGATGGTCATCACTCGCTTTCGCATCACGAGAACAAGGCCGATCGACTGGAGAAGATCGCCAAGATCGACCGCTTCTATGCTGAGCACTTTGCCTATCTGCTCGGCCGCTTGCAGGGGGTGAAGGGGGCTGATGGTCGGTCTCTGCTGGACGACTCGATGGTGGTGTATGCCAGCGGGCTCTCCGATGGCAATCGCCACAAGCACGACGATCTGCCGGTGATTCTGGCGGGGCGTGCGGGCGGCCGGTTGGAAACGGGCCGGCATCTCCTGCTGCCGGGAGAACGGCCGATGTCAAATCTGTTTGTTACGATGCTCGACCTGATGGGGGTGGAGCAGAATCGCTTTGGCGATTCGACAGGCCCGCTGCGGGCGGTGCTCTCGTAGCAGCGCAGGCGGCTTTGCCGCAGCGGGCGACTGGTCCGCCGAGCAGATGCGGCACGGAAGTCGAAATCACTCTGGGTCCGGGGCTGTCCATGCCCCATCGCCGGACGATCGCTGCGGCCCTCCAGGCCTCCACTCTCTCGAAGTCGGCTGCGCTTCGCCATCCATGGCTCCGCTGGCCGCCTACGCCGGCTCCTGGGGCACGGACAGCCCCTCCCCGAACATCGATGAGGAAGGGGGACTGAGGCGGAGCGATCGGCCCCCGCCGCAGGATGCGGCGCTTGTCGCCCGAGGAGACCCTTGGCGTCTCCTCCGGGCGACTTCGTCGACTTTTTTCCCCGGTGGTCCCAGCCACCGGTTGGGCCATGGATGGCTTTTTCGAAAGCTAGCCCCCGCCGCAGGATGCGGCGCTTGTCGCCCGAGGAGACCCTTGGCGTCTCCTCCGGGCGACCTCGTCGAAAAAGGCCATGGATGGCTTTTTCGACAGATATTCAGAAGTCGTACCACATGCCGAGGCCGCAGCGGTATTGGTTGTTGTTGACAAACTCATACTGTGGGTCTGAGCCAGTGAGATATTCAAAGCCAACGCGGAACAGCTTTTCGCTGCGGCGTCCGCGCCAGGCCCACCCGGTTTGCAGGCAGAAATTTCCTCCCCAGTCGAGTTCCTGCCGCGACATGCCGTTGAGGGCCAGAAATGGCGTGCCGCGGATCCCTGTGGGCCGGGCCTGGATCAGTTCCGTGCCATACTGGAATTCCCACGGCTGCGATCCGCCAGCATTGAAGAAGGCATAGCCCACCTCGCCGTAGACCCGCATCCAGTCGAAGAGATAGTAGGAGTTGCCCCACACGATGCAGTCGCGAACGTAATTCACCCGGGTGTAGGCGGGGTGCTTGATCATCGCCTCATCGCCGAGGTGGGCGCTGTTGTGGTAATACGCCAGTTTCGTTTGCCAGCGGCCGATTCCGTACACGATCGGTACACCAAAGCGGTAGTCGGCAGACCGCAGATCGCGTTCTTCCTGCGGGTCAAGCCGCACGAAAGCGGCGCCCTCAATCTGCACTTCGAAGCCCTGGGGATGGAGCACAGGATCGGAGCCATATCTCAGGACCGAGGCCCGGCCGCCGAGTGTTGAATCCCACATCGTGCCGTTGCTGATCGAGGGGTTGAGGGGATCGGTGGCGGTGTCTTGGTACCAGACTGTGCCCAGCCGCGCTTCCTTGGGGCCGGCAAGGTAGCTGGTGTAGATGAGATTGTTGGGCATCAGCATCCACGACCACTCACGCGGTGCCCATAAATCTTCAAACTCCGCGGGGAATCCGCTCCCGGAACCGAGTCCTTCCTCGGGGAAGTAGGGGGCTTCCTCGTATTGCATGTCGAGCACCACCGGCCCTTGCGAGGTCGTTGGCGGGAGGTTCATCGGCAGGCCTTGCGGAGCCATTGCGCCAGACGGTGCTGGTAGCGGTTGCACCGGAGGAATTCCGTAGAGAGCCTCCTGAGCGGAGCCGACTGCCGTCAAAAAAACGACCAGATAGGGTGCTGCCATGGCAGCCCAGGTGCCCAGCCACAAGCGCGTGCGCAAACCCGTTGGGAGTTCGCAGAGCGACCTACCCGAGGCCCGTCGCGAAGATGGGGGCTTGTCCTTCATTGGCACCAGGGGTTGAACATGGGCTGCAGCAAATGGCGCAGCATGATCCGCGGCGAACTCTAACCATTTTCGGTTCGTCGCCCCCAGAGAGATTGGCTTGATTGAGGCTGCGTCCCGAATACCGCTGATTCGTTTCGCCCCCAGTCTGCCCAGTTCGCCGTGTTCCTCGGTGCTGCGTCTTTTGACTGGCAGCTTTGGGAAGCGGCGCGAGGACGGGAGAGGCTGGTTCGCCAGACCGAATCAGCTGCGCATCAACACCCCAGGCGTCGGCCGATCGCTTCCCGAAAAAACCCGCAGGCGTTGGCGACCTGCCAACCCAACAGGCGGATGCCGATGCTGAGGTTGTAGGCCAGCGGTCGGCCCGCCATCCGGCGGCGAAGCAATGACACCAGGCGGGCGTGGAAGCCGAGATCCTCCTGCATCGTTCCCGACTGCCGTTCGCGGCGTTTCAGCTGATAGAGATAGGCACCCCGGCCGTAGCGGTAGTGCATGCGCAGAAACTGCCAAAGGCCTTGTCCGTGTCTGTGTTCCAGCAGGGCGTCCTTCACTTTGCGCAGTGGACGCTGCTGCATGCGCCAGCGATCGCAGAAATCGCGGTCCTCAGCGGCTGCCCAAGGAAAGCCTGCGTCAAATCCGCCGCACTCCCAATAGGCTTCCCGCGGGCAGGCGATGTTGTTGCTGGCGAAGAAATAACAATCCTCGCCCCGGTTGAAGTGTTCGTAGACCAGATCGAGGATGAATTGGCTCGCCTCAGCGCCGATGTTTTCGGGGAGGCCGTTGAACGTGGTGCCGCCGAGGAGCGCCTTGGGGTGCTGCCGGCTTGCTGCCACGAATGCCGGGAGCCAGCCAGGCGTGGGAAGGCAGTCGTCGTCGGTGAGGGCGAGCATTTCCCCGCGGGCCTCCCGCGCACCGCGGTCCCGCGCTCCTGCAGGACCACTGTTTTCCTGCCGGATGAGCGTCAACGGGAAGGCATGAGCCCACGCTTTCGGATCGAGCGAAAGGGGGCGTGTACTGCCATCATCGACGACGATCACCTCAAATGAACCGGAGGGGAGTGCCTGCAGGGCCAAGGCATCAAGGCACCTGCGGATGGCTTCCGGACGGTTGTAAGTGGGGATGATGACGCTGGCAATCACGGGCCACAACGAACGAGGGGGGATCTGGACCAGTAGTCCACTCAAGAGTACCAAAAAAAGGGAAAAATACGCCGTGTATCGAGCGGGCACTGGTGCCTATAATTGAGTCGGCGGCGAGTTCAGGGGCTCGGCCGCCCGGATACCGAAGCGATGACACGAGTGGTGTGGTTTGGCATCGGGTTGGCGCTGGTCTTCATGGCAGCGAGGCCGCTTTTACGGCCTTGGGGGGAGCGCCCCTTGCCTGAGCCAGCGAGCCAAAGGGTAGCCGAGGCCGCCGGAGCGAAGCCCGGCTTGCTCGCTCGCCGCCGCCTCAAGGAGAAGCGCGACGCGCTGGAGAAGAGCCTGCTGCTGCGCAAGGAGCATCTCAAGGAAGACCGGCGGCAGGAGGAGCGGCGGAGTGCGGCATGGGTGACGTCGCTTGAAGATCAGCAACTGAAGCTTGAGCAGGTGTTGGAACACAACCGCCGCGTCGAAGAGCTTCAGCAGGGGGGCAGGGGGGGCATCAGGGCGGACGGCGACTCACCCACGGTCGACCGGATCGCGCCAGTGCTGTTGCCCGAAGAGATCGGGACGCTCCAGCATCGCCTTTCCGCCAGCCGGGCTCGGCTGGCCGCCCTCGATGCCGAGCTCCACTCGATCGACAACCAGCTTATGGCGATCTACGCCGATGCCGCCGGCGAGTAGCGGCTCTTGCCGCACCCACTCCCTCCACTGTCGGTGGGGTGCTCACCATCGTCTGGGGCCATATTCAGCGCGAGGAGCTTCTTTCGCTTGATTCCAGCGAAAGATCCGCTGGCTTCAAGCGGGGTGGCAGACCTGTTATGCTTCTGCCCCCATCCAAAGGAGCCAGCATGACCGAAGACGCCAACGCCCAGAGCCACCTCGATGCCCCGCCGATGTCCCATGAGGATCCGGGGGCGGTCGAGCTTGTCCGCTTGTGGATCACCCCCGACATGGGGACGCAGGTCAGCATTCGGACCGCCTTTGACGATCCGAATGCCTGGGGGATTCTCCTCGTTGATCTTGCCAACCATGTCGCCGATGCCTATGCCCGCGAGGGGGAGGACCGCGACCGGGTGCTGGCACGGATCAAGGACGCCTTCGACGAGGAATGGGACAACCCCACCGATCTCGATCCCGAAGCCACCGAGACCTGAGGCCACGATTCCTCCCCGGTGTTTGCCGGGCGTTCCGGCGGCTCTCTGTCGCGGAAGGGCCGCCCCTGGGGAACTGGCCGCCGTGTCGTCCAAGGACGGCCAGAGGGGCAGGGGGGACGTCTTCCACGGACATCTCGAAATGAACAGTTCGAAGCGGCCCCGCCGATCGGCTATCTGCGGTTTCCGGGCCGATTTTGCAAATTCCAGCAGCCCGACTATTCTCGGTTTGGCCGGTTGGTGTCTGTGACCTGAACGGATCGTCCCCTGGGAACGACCCTGTGTTTGAGGGGGCACCGGCCGTGGCACCGGTGAACTTTCGATACGGCTGGGCAGCGGAAACTCGGTCCTCGCTGATTCCCTGTGGCCGATGGCAACGCTGATTCCATTTCTCTTCAAGGTACCGTCCGATGAACACGCCTAGCCTCTCTTCCTCTGTTCACGACATTCGAGAGGACGCGACGAAGAACTCCGCGTCGAGGGGCGCGGGCAATCATGCGAGCGACCTGGCCACCCCGGAGCATATCGCCCAACTCACGCAGCAACTCTCGACGCTGCTCACCGATACCGTCGAACATATCGCGGGCCTCAATCGCGAGGCCCGCATTCTTGCGCTGAACGCGGAAATTGAATCGGCACGGGCGGGTGACGCCGGCGTGGCCTTCGGCGTGGTTGCCAAAGCGATGTCGCAGCTCTCAGAGAAAACCGGCGACTCCGCGAAGGAGTTGGCCCGCGGTTCGCGGGGACTGATCCGGGAAATGCAGCAGGTTACCGAAGTCTTGCAGACGAAAATGCGGGGTGAACGGCTTTCCGACCTGGCGCTTACGAACATCGATCTCGTCGACCGCAATCTCTACGAGCGTTCCTGCGACGTTCGCTGGTGGGCCACGGATGGCAGCGTCGTTGCCGCCCTTTCGTCTCCGACCGACGAGAATCGCCGCTTCGCCAGTCAGCGTCTGGGGGTGATCCTCAACGCCTATACGGTGTATTTCGATCTGGTGCTCTGCGATCTCACGGGCAAGGTCGTGGCCAACGGGCGTCCCACGCAGCATGCCGTCACCGGCCTGATGCAGGATCAGGCCCCCTGGTTTCAGTCCGCCATGAAAACCCGCAGCGGTGACGAGTTTGGGTTTCAGTCGGTGCATCGGTCGCCGCTGGTGAACCACCAGCGGTCGCTCGTCTATTCCTGCGGCGTGCGTGCCGGCGGCGAATCGCAGGGGGAACTGCTCGGGGTTCTGGGGATCGTGTTCAATTGGGATGCCCTTGGCCAGACGATCCTCGACCGCATGCCGTTGACGCCGCACGAGAAGCAACGTGCCATCGCCTGCTTTGTCGACGCTGAGGGAAACGTGCTGGCCGACTTTCCGGCCGGGTCGTTGCGTGACACATTCGACAACTCCCTTTTCCACGGCCTTCGGCAGGGGCAGAAAAGCTACGGAATCCACAACTTTGGCGGCCGGGAATATTGTGCCGGATTCGCCATGTCGCCGGGCTTCGAAACCTATGCCACGGGCTGGTCGTCGCTGGTCATGGTGTCCCGCGATCTCTGATCGCCTCAGCCCGCCGGGAACTGCTCACGCGCATCCGACGTGGGTTGAGCGTCGGTTTTGTGACGGCATACGTTTCGTCTCTTGGGCCCCGGCGGCCCGACACTCCTCAAGCGTGCGCTGATTCCTCTCCTGCCAGTCAGTTACGCGTCGCCGGGCTGGGGGGGCGTGGCAGCTGCTTCCCGTACAACGGCCGCATACTTGGCGAACAGCGATAGCAGTCGCTCCTTGTCGAACGGCTTGACCACAAAATCAAGGGCGCCCAGGGCGAGGCATTCCCGCAGCTTGGCCCGCTGGTCAACGGCGCTGACCATCACCACGCGGGCATTCGGATCGGTGATGTGGAGGGTGCGCAGCGTTTCCACCCCGTCGAGTTCCGGCATCACGATGTCGAGTGTGACCAGATCGGGCCGATGTTCTTCGTAGCGGGCCAGACCCTCGAGACCGTTGGTGGCCTCGGCGACCACCTCCCAGCCGGCCTCACGGGCAATGCCAGCGATCCGCATCCGCATGATGGTCGCATCGTCGATCACCAGCAGCCTGGGGACGTGCATCCCGTCCTGATTCGTTCCCATTGCAATCTCCCTTACAACAAGGTCTCTGTGCCCTGCCCGGCAGTCTCGACTGTCACCGCCCCGGTGACGACGTCAACTGCCAATCGCCGACCATGACTCCCGCCGCAGATGCGGCCCGTGATCGGAATGCCGAGATCACCGAGAATCCGCTCAAGCGCTAATACGTTCTGCTCTCCGATCGGAATTCCCGATTGGAAAGCGAACATCGTCGCACCGCCCACAAGTTTTGCAGTGCATGAGAGGGACTGCTCCCCGGCTGCTTCGCAAAGCAACCGGAGAGTCTCGGCCACTGCCGTATCGGCATATTTCCCCGGTGGTGTGCCCTTGCCATTCGAAGCGGGCAGCATGACATGCGCCAAACCGGCGGCCCGTCGGCTGCGCGCGTGCAGCACGAGCGCCACGCAGGACCCGACGAACGTCCTGAGAACACCACTCCCTGTGGCGACGCCGATCTGGCCGATGGCGACGGAATCCCTTGAACGGGGCTGGGGCGGTGGCACGTCAGCCGGACTCATGTGCCCTCCGGATTGCCGCTCGGCGGCAGGAGGGCCGCGACACCGGCCGCGTCGGGCAGGAAGACGAGCCCGCAGGCAACCGGGGTGCCGTCGATACGGAATTCAGTCCGGGCAAGCAGCACGATGTCGGACAGGACGGGTTGCTCCATCAGCACCCCCTCCATGACCGCCTCGGGAAAGTCGCGCAGGAAAACCGGGGGGGAGGGGAGGATGCCGTCGGCGCCGGCCGGGCCGAGGGCCGCACAGATGGCATTGAGGTAGGCGCACCCGACGATATTGGCGGTTTCGATGACCGCTGACCGTTCCAGTTCGCCCCAGGCCGTTGACGTTCCCGTCGGCCGCTCGAGCAATGTGTCGGCCAGCGACAAACCGGCGGCGTCGTCAGCCGCCAGCAGCAGCAGGCCGCCGATCGCACCGTCGATTCGCATCGCGCAGCCACAGATCAGTGTCTCGCTGGAACCCATCACCGCCGCAGCCTCCTCGATCGGGAGTGTTTCCAGCCGCTCCACGGAGAGCGTCGCCGGCCGACCGAGCCACTTCGCCAGTGCACTGGAGGCATCCGCCGCACCATGGTGGAACAGTGCAGTCAGCCGGTGGTTGGAGTCGTCTGTCATACCCGGCCCTCCGTCACGGTCCGTGACCGCATCACGATGTCGACAACGGCCGCGGCATCGAGGAGCAGGCAGACCTCGCCGTCGCCCAGAATGCTCGCCCCGCCCAGCCCACGAATCCGCATGAAGTTTTCGTCCAGCGATTTGACCACGAGGTCCTGTGTGCCGAGCAGGCTGGAAACGCAAACGGCGACGGCCCGCGACCCAGCGTGCATCACGAGCACGGCGCCGCGTTGTCCCCGATCGGCGCCGCCGGTCGGCCAGGAGAAGATCTCGTCCATGTCGACCAACGGGAGAAACTCGCCGCGGATGTCGCACACCCGGCGACCCCCGACCGAGAGGATGCAGTCATCGGTGACGGTGACGATCTCCCGCACGTTCTCCACTGGCATGGCAAAGACGGCCTGTTCCATGCGGAAGAGCATGCAGCGTGCGATGGCCAGCGTCAGCGGCAGGCGGATGATGAATGTTGACCCCTCGCCGAGTTTCGTTTCGACGTCGATCGATCCGCTGAGCGCCTCGATCCGGGTGCGGACGATGTCCATGCCGACACCCCGTCCCGAGATGTTCGAGATCTGTTTCGCGGTGCTGAACCCGGGCTGCCAGATGAAGTCGGTCAGTTCGCGGGGGCTGAGGGAGGCCGCCTGCTCTGCCGAGACGAGTCCTCGGGCGATTGCGCGATCGCGAATCTTCTCGACGTCGATTCCGCCGCCGTCGTCGCTGATCGAAATGATGACGCTGTTGCCCCGATGTGAGGCGGACAGCCGCACGGTGGCCATCTCCGGCTTGCCCCGCCGGAGTCGCACGTCGGCTGGTTCGATCCCGTGGTCGATGGCGTTGCGAACCAGATGCACCAGCGGGTCGCCGAGTTCATCGATCATCCGCTTGTCGAGTTCGGTTTTTTCGCCGGCGATCTGGAGGGTCACGCTTTTGCCGAGTTCATTGGCGATGTCGCGGACCGACCGCTTGAACCGGTTCAAGAGCGGGCCGACCGGCACCATTCGCGTGCTGAGAACGCCCCGCTGCAGACTGTCGGCCACCCTCGTGAGGTGATCGACCGACTCCACCAGTTCGGCGTAGCGACGGATTCCCTCCTCCCACATCCGGCCCTGCTCCTCGAGTTTCTCCAGATGGGACTCGCAGGCAGCAGCAGCCCGATCGACCGGGCCCGACGCCGAACGCACGATCGATTCCACAGCCTCTCGAAGCGATTGGCCGGTGCCGCCCGACCTGCCGCCCACCGCTGACTTCTTGAACAGCGGCGACATATCGGCGACGAGCTGCACAAAACGGGCACGGCTGACGACCAGTTCGCCGACAAGATTGAGCAGCACGTCGAGGCGGTCAACGCCGACCCGCATTGTCTCCACGACCGCAGTCGCCTCCGCCGGTGCGGGGGCCGCGGGTGTTTCCATGATTGGCTCGACATCAAGATCGACACCAACCACCCCATCAACGTCGGCGGCGATCGTGATCGCGCTGCCGGCTGCGGCGGTGCGGAGCACGATTTCGAGCGTTCGCAGGGCGGGGCTGGCGGCAAAGTCGGACGCCGCCGGAGATGATTCGACCACCTTCCCGAGGCGGCCGAGCCGGGCGAGCACCAGCTCCGCCTTGAGGTCGATCATGGGAAGTCCGGGGGCGAATTGAACGCGTATGCGACGCAGCCGCTCGTCCGCCGCGGGCGCATCTCCAGCGGGCCGAACTGCCGGGGGCGAAGGTGCAGCGGAAGCCGGCTCCGGTGCCTCCACGCTGACCGCGGGGGGGGGCGGCGGAATGGTTGCGGCGGGGGCTGGAGCCGGGGTGGCAGGCGGGGCTACAGGTGGGGCTACAGGTGCCGGGGCTTCAGGCCTTGGGGCTGTGGCAGGCTGTGTCTGTGCCAGTCGTTTGACGGCCTCGGTCAGTTCATCGGCGGGGGCGAGTTTTTCCCCCTGCCGCAGCCGATCGTTACACTGCCGGAAGTAGTCGATGCACCGCAGGGCCAACTCGATCGTGGGGCCGTCGAGGAGCAGACTGCCCGACCGGAGTCGCTCAAAGTGGCTTTCGAGGTGATGGGCGAGGCTGGTGATCGAGTCGAGACCAATCAACGCGGCCGAGCCCTTGATCGTATGGATCAGTCGGAACGCTTCCGCGATCCGGCGGGCGTCACGAGGCTCCGACTCAAGTGCGAGCAACAGTGAAACGAACTGTTCACACTGCTCGCCCGTTTCGTCGATGTAGACGCTGAGGAATTCCGCCATGTCATCGGCGGGCATGTCCTGATTGCGTTGGTTGCTGTCAGCCATGGCGGCGATCTTTCAGGGTTTCTGGTAGACGAAGTTCGAACGCCGCTTGAGTCCATCGAGGAAGTCGTGGGCGCCGTCGGTCGATCCGACCACAAGGGAACCGCCGCTCCTGAGTGCATTGATGAGATGACGCAGAGCGATCGGTTTCGAAGTGCGGTCAAAATAGATCAGCACGTTGCGAATGACGATGCAATCGAATGCGGTCCCCTCCATCGGCTCGAGGAGATTGTGCCGCCGGAATTCGCAGAGTCCGGCCACAGCGGGCTTGAGACGCCAGGCATTCCCGGCCGGTTGAGCGATGAAGTTCTGGGCGAGGCGTTCCGGGCTGACGTGCTCGATCGCCTTCGGTCCGTAGATCGCGGTGCGGGCCGTCGCTAACGCCGACTCGCAGATATCGGTGCCGATAATCTTCAGCGACCAGCCGGCGAGACGTGGGGCGTTTTCCGCCAGACAGATGGCGAGTGAATACGGTTCCTCGCCGGTGCTGCATGCCGCCGACCAAATACGCAGCGACCGTTCTCTCTGTCCTGCGGTGGCTCGCGCGATCATCTCGTCGAGAAAGGGGCCTGCAAACCAGTTGAAGTGCTCGATCGTGCGGAAGAAGTGCGTTTCGTTGGTGGTGATGGCGTCGATGAACGCCTCGAGTTCTCCGGCGGCGTTCCCCGCGGTGAGCAGTTTATAATAATCATCGAACGAATCGAGCCCGCGGTCGCGGAGCCGCCGTCGGATCCGATTGCTGAGGAGCGCAACCTTGCCGTCCACGGTCCAAATGCCGGTGTGCCGGTAAATGAACTGTTGGAACTGGGTGAATTGTTCGGGTGTCAGAGAGATGAGTCCGCTCACGAGTGCTCCTTATCCACGCGCCGTGATGACGCTGGCTCGTGGCGTTATACCCGGAACCGCTGGACGAGATCACGCAAACCCTGAGCCTGGGCACCGAGTTCCTCGGCGCTGGCGGCCATCTGCTCGGCGGCGGCGGCGTTCGATTCGGTGGTCTGCGACACTGACCGGATCGCAAGTTTCACTTCGCCGGCGTTGGCCGACTGCGATTCTGACGAGGCGGCGATGCTCGCGATTCCCGCCGCCGTCGACTCGACAGCAGAGACGATCGCCGCGAGCGACTGCCCGACCTTCTCCGAGAGGTCAGCCCCCTCCTGAACCCGCTGCGTCGATTCGTTGATCAGTTGTGTGATCTCCTTGGCAGCCTCGCTGGCGCGTTCCGCGAGTTTTCTTACCTCGTCGGCGACCACGGCAAATCCCAAGCCGTGCTCGCCGGCCCTGGCCGCCTCGATGGCCGCGTTGAGCGCCAACAGGTTGGTTTGGGCGGCGATCTCGCTGATCACCTGGATAATGTCGTTGATCTGTTCCGAAGACCGGCGGATTGTTCGCATCGAGTCGATGGCATCATGCACGGCCTGGCTGCCCGCCTGGGCCAGCTGGGTGGTGCGGCTGGCCTGGGCCCGCGATTCGACGGCGCTCTTGGAGATCACCGCGATCGACGACGCGAGTTGTTCGACGGCCGCCGTCATCTGCTCCACGCTGGCGGCCTGTGACTGCGCCCCATCGCTGAGGCTGTTGGCGCTCTCGGCGATCATTCGTGCCCCGTCGTTCTGCTGGTCGGCAGCCTCGGAAATCTGGCCGATTACCTCCCGCAAATCGCCCAGCATGCGGCTGGCGTTCCCGGCCAACACAGCCATTTCGTCGGTGCCCTCCACGGCGATGGTCTGGCTGAGATCCCCCTTCGATGCCGCTCCAAAAACGTCCGAGAGGAGCCCCACCTTCGTCTCGAGGTTGTGCTTTTCGGAGGCGATGCGGGCCTGCAATTCCTTTTCCCGCTCCTCGCTGCGGACGCGGTCGGTGATCACGTCCCAGGTGATCAGCGGACCGATGTAGCGGCCGCCGGAGTCGCTCAGCGCGGAAATGTTGAGGTCGAGAACTTCCGTTCCGAGTTTCACCTGCTCACGACGGGGCAGGCTGTCGGGGCTGGACAGCAGCTCCCAGGGCCGCTGCGGAGGGGCCGGGAAGATGTCGAGCGTTTCCCCCACGATTGCCTCAACAGGACGGGACAAAAAGCTCTGGAACTGCCGCAGCGACTTCTCCGAGGCCGGATTCATGTAGGTGATCCTGCCCCTGGTGTCTGCCTGCAGGAGCCGCATCGAGGTGTTGCCCACCATTTCGGAGAGTTGCTGCTGGGTTTGCTGGTCGCGGGTGAGGCGACGGGCGATGAAATAGGACGCCAGCGCGATGCCAGCCGTGGTCAGCCCGAAGAGGATGAGAGCGAACCGGCGCAGTCGGTAAGCCGGTGACATCACCTCGGCCTCATCGATTTCCGAAATCAGCGCCCAGCGAACAGCCCCGTTGCCCGTGGCATCTCCCTTGAAGACCGTGACCGGGGTCCACGACGAGAGGACGGCCTTGTCGCGGTAATCTCTCCCCATAGCCGTGCCCGGCTCGCCGGTTTCGAGAGCGGTTCGGACGGGGACGGTATCCACCTTGATCTTCGGGTTGATGATGGTCGAGTCGACGCCGAGATCTTTGGCGAAGCGGGAGTTGGAGCGGAACATCTTGTCGGGACCGACGGCGTAGGTTTCGCCGGTCTCCCCCAGGCCGGTCGTTTCGCCGATGATCTGGTTTGTCTTGTCGAGCGGCAGTTGGAACGCCAGCACGCCGACGACGGTGTCGCCGTCGAGGAGCGGTGTGGCGATGAAACTCGCCGGGTCCATCAGGGATGGCAGGTAGCGGCTGTACTGGCCGTAGGCTATTGCGCCAGGGCGGCCCATAGCGACCGCCTCGCGGAACGCCTTGGCGAGATTGCTCGAAGCGAGCGGGCCGGAGGTGAGCGACGAACCGAAATCGATCTCCTTGAACACCGTGTAGAGGATCGTGCCCGAGGTGGCATCAATCAGGAAGATGTCGTACACGCCGTATCGTTCGAGCATGTCCCGGAAAATCGGGTGCACTTCGGCATGGAGGCGGGAGTAGGTGGAGCCATCGTCGGCGGCGTCGAGCAATTGTTTCGAGCCAACGGGGTTTTTGTTGCGCCGGAGGTAGCGGTCCTGAAGCATCAGGCCACGCGGATCGAGCGTGCCGATGTACGCCCGCATGTCGATGGTTTCTTTCGTTTTGTTGCTATAGAGCGGAGCGAATTCCGCGGCATAGTAGTCCACGATCTCCTGCCGGGTTGTAGCCACGGTCTGGTCGTCGATCGGAAGTTCCTGCCATGCCTGGCGAAACGCCTTGACTGAATCCCGAGCCAGAGGACCGTTCGCCGCGACGAGGAGTTCCTCGCGCATCGTCTGAAAATACCGTTCGACTGATTGGGAGGTAATCGTGCGCACTGCCTCCATCCGCGCAAATGCCTCTGCGCGCAGCGCATCGGCCGCAGAGCGGTACATGGCCACGCCCAGCAGTGTCAGCGGCACGAGCGACATTGCCAGCAGGGCGGCAAGAACCAGATTGCGGAGGGAACTGTCGGAAGACAACTTCATCTCAGGAGGCCTTATCGGAAGAGGGGAGACCGGGGATACCGGGAAGACCGGCGCGGTGGACGATGGCGAGACTGGCTGGGTCGAGGAGGCTGCCCACGTCGAGCAGAATGAACAGGTCATCGCCCGCGCGGGCGAATCCCTCGACCGACCGCTGTCCGTCGGCAGCGACCGCGTCAGGAGCCGAGTGGATCTGGTCGACGGGAATGCGGATCACTTGCGAAACGGAGTCGACCATGCAGCCCATCGTGCGGTTGCCGATGTTGACGACGATCGTACGGGTGTCGGCGTTGGGGTCACGGGCTTTGATCCCAAAGAGCAACCGCAGGTCGATGATCGGAATGATTGTGCCACGGAGATTGCTCACCCCGACGACGTAGCCAGCCACGTCCGGTACGCGGGTGACGCTGCCGGGGGTGATGATTTCCTGGATTCGCTCGATGCGAAACAGATACTTCTGGCCGTCGATTTCGAAGCCGACAAATTGTGCTGAGGCGGCTTGTTTTGCGTCGGGAGCGCGGGCCGATTCCATACGGAGGTACCTGTGCGAAGGCGGGTTGCGGGCCGCGAGACGGTGTCTCCGGTTGTGCAGGGGGGCCCAACGAGATATAGCTTGGGAAATCGGGCAATTCAAATTTCTGCCCGCAACGGCATGTGGGGATGATGCGATTGGCCGGCACGATCGTTACGATGTGGAGGATCCGGCCCGTCCTCAGCCCCGTCCGCCCCCCTCAAAGACCACGCTTAAAGACCGCGCTCAAACGCCCCCCCGAGTCCTCCCTCGCACCATGTTTACAGGCGTTCTCAAGGTAGTCGTGGTCGATGACTCTGCCCTCTACAGGCAGATGCTCCTGACGGTGCTGGGGCGGATCGCGGGCGTCGAGGTTGTCGGGACGGCCTCCGACGGTGACGCGGCGGTGGAACTCATCGCTCGGGCGAAGCCCGACGTGGTCACGCTCGATGTGCAGATGCCTGGGCGGGATGGCATCGAGGTGCTCCGGGCCCTCAGGCAGCGTGGGCTCGCTCCGCGGTCGATCATGGTCAGCACCCTCACCGCGCAGGGGGCGCCGACGACGGTCGCTGCCCTCATGGAGGGCGCGTTCGACTTCATTCTCAAGCCCGCCGGCGTCGATCTCCATGTCAGCCGCGATCGCATTCAGAGCGAACTCACAGAAAAACTGGCCGCTGTGCGCGAGAGCATGGCGCCTGTCGAGGCGGCCGCCGCACCACCGCTGGCCGAGGTGCCCCGTCGAACCAGCGTGGCGACTCGATACGAGGCAGTTGTGATCGGCACCTCAACGGGTGGTCCTCAGGCCTTGCGGGCCGTAATCCCGCTCCTGCCCGCCGACCTGCCGGTGCCGGTCTTCATCGTGCAGCACATCCCATCGCAGTACACCGCGAGCCTCGCCGACCGGCTCGACGGGATGTCGCCGCTGCGGGTCAGGGAGGCGACCGACGGCATGGTTGTTGAGCCGGGCGTGGTGCTCCTCGCACCGGGAAGCAGGCATCTCGGCGTGGAACGGCGCGGCGAGCGGGTTTTCTGTGCGCTCGACGATGGGCCAAAGCGGCGTGGCTGTCGCCCGTCTGTGGATCATATGATCGAATCGGCAGCCCAGGTCTACGGCGGTCGCGTGCTGGCAGCGGTGCTCACCGGCATGGGCTGTGACGGGCTCGACGGCTGCCGCGAATTGAAACGGCGTGGCGGCACGGTGCTTGCGCAGTCGGCTGCCGGATGTGTCGTCTATGGCATGCCGAAGGCCGTGAGCGATGCCGGCCTGGTTGACGAGGTGGTGCCGCTGGAGCAGATGGCCTCGCGCATCACCGCTTGGCTGCTGGGGAAGCATTAGCGTTCAGCACACGACAGCCGCGCCGTTTGGCTCTCTTGTCGCCAGCTACCCATCTGCAGGAGTCTCATCGATGGATCTGCCCACCGTCATCCGCTACGCCCAGATCGTGGAAAAGACTTACGGCGTCCCCCCGTCGTCGCTCGAGAATGCCGCCGGTCAGGCCTTCACTGTGGCGTGGGGCTCCTCACCTGCGGTCGAGTACGCGGTGATCACAACGATCTACGCCAACGATCTGGCCACCGATATTCGTCCCGAACGTGGCCAGCAGCGCGTCTCAATCGGAATGGTGCTGCAGAATACTGCCAGCGGGGAGGCCGTGATTGCCATCCGCGGCACGGAGGGAATCTATGAGTGGCTGCAGGACGCGGCGTTTCTCTATGTCAAGTGTCCGATTCATGGCGGCGCCGGCCTGACAGACGACGGCTTCACGGCGATGTATAAGTCGTTCACGATTCTGCCCGATCCTGGTTCGCCGTTGCTCGTCGCGGCGCTCTCGACGCTCCCCTGGCGGGTGCCGGTGACGTCGGTGACGGTCTGCGGGCACAGTCTCGGCGGTGCCCTCGCCACGCTCACTGCCTTCGACGTCGCGGTGAACGCCACGCTCCCCAAGCCGCGATCATTTACGTATGCCAGCCCACGCACCGGGGATGCCACGTTCGCGTCGGCTTATGATCGATCTGTTCCCCTGACCTGCCGGGTCGTCAATCGGATGGATCTCGTACCGCAGACTCCTCCGGCGCCGTTGTACAAGCATGTGGCCAGGGAGATGGAGATCAATCCAATCGATCTCGGGCCGCCACCCAAGGTGCTCGTGCGCACCAATCTGGCCTGCGAGCACATCCTCACCAGCTACCTCCACATCCTCACCCATCAGGCCGGCGGACCCGACTTGTCCCTCGAGGCGCAATGCACGCCGCTGGTGTGACGGGGGACATGCGGTATCGGAGCGAATTTCTCACAAGTGTTGCCGAGACCTTTTGGGAGTGGCAGTCGGCTGTGCAGGTTGTGTTCTGGCCATGTCCCGTGGGCTAAGCGATTCCAGCGGAGTTTCCCCGGAAATTCGCCGCCGCCCACAAGTTCCCTATACTGCACTGGTTCACTTTCTTCGTCGGCACGCGAACGACGCCCCTGCCGATTCATACCCTTGAGAGAAGACGAAACACGCGGATGCCGCGACTCCTGATCCTTGTGCCGACGGAAATGGAGCGGCGGGGCCTCGAACCCGTGCTCGCTTCTGCCAGCGGGCAGAACTGCCGGGTGGAGCTCTGCGGATTCGGTCCGGTAGCCGCTGCCGCCCGCACGGCACAACTCCTCGCGGAGCACGCACCCCAGCGGGTGCTCCTCATCGGCATTGCCGGGAGGCTCGACGACCGTCTCGCGATCGGTGCTGCCTATCAGTTTGAGCGGGTCGCATGCTATGGAATCGGGGCTGGCACTGGTGGCGATTTTCTACCGGCGGCAGCGCTCGGCTGGCACCAGTGGATGGGCGCTGTCGACGGCACGTCGCCCCAGATTGGCGATCAAATTGACGGCCTGAATTCCTCTGCTGCAGGCGGCGGTGCCGGTGGCGTGCGGGCCGATCTTCTCCTGACTGTCTGCGCGGCGGCGGCCTGTGCCGAGGATGTACGGCTGCGAAAGCAGGCCTTTCCCGCGGCAGCGGCGGAAGACATGGAGGGATTCGCGGTGGCCTTTGCCTGCCGGCTGCGTGGCGTGCCCCTCGATATCGTCCGCGGCATCTCCAATACGGCGGGCGACCGCGACCGGTCGGGTTGGCAGGTGGCGGCGGCGCTTGAGGCAGCAGGCAGGCTCTCCCTACAGATCATGGCGGAGGTGTTGTGAGCCAAACCATCCGCCTGGGCATCTCCACCTGCCCCAACGACACCTTCGCCTTTCATGGTCTGCTGACGCAATCGGTCGATTGGAGGGGCATCCGGTTTGAGGTTGAACTGCTCGATATCGAACAGCTCAACGAGCGACTCCTCGGCGACACCCTCGACGTCGGCAAGACGAGCTTTCACGCCGCACTCCATCTGGCGGACGACTACGTGGTGCTGCCGAGCGGTTCGGCGCTGGGATTTGGAGTCGGGCCGCTGCTCCTGTCGGCCGCGGCTGGCGCACGACCGCACAACGCAGCCCAGTTGACGCTCTGCCCGGGCAGGCTGACGACGGCGGCCCTGCTGTTTGCCCTGTTTCATCCGCATACGACGCGGGTTGAGCACGTCCTCTTTTCGGAGATCATGCCGAAGCTGGAGGCTGGGGAGGCCGAATTTGGGGTCTGCATCCACGAGGGGCGGTTCACATGGCAGCGGCGTGGGCTGGGCTGCGTCGAAGATCTCGGCACCCGCTGGGAGCAGGAAACGGGCCACCCGTTACCGCTCGGCGGCATCGTCGCGAGCGAACGGTTGCCCAGGGATACGATTGCGACGGTACAGCAGGTGATCCACGACTCGCTGCGGTTTGCGCTGGCCGATCGCCGGGCTGCCCTGCCCACGATGCGCAGGTATGCGCAGGAGTTCGACGATGACGTGCTGATGCAGCACGTCGATCTGTATGTCAATCAATGGACGGTTGATCTCGGTATCGAGGGGGCGCGGGCCCTCTCCGAGCTTTCGATCCGGGCGGCGTCGATCGGCCTCGGAATCGGCAAGCACCTGCGGATTTTCCCGGAATGACGGGCGACATTCCAGCGGCCCGTGCCGGATGGCGCTTGCATAGCCGGCAGACAGCCGGAGCATTGATCATTGGATTTTTTGCCTGCATCCTCGCCTGTGCCGCAGAGGGTGAGGAACTGGTGGTGAACGGCTCCCTGGAGCAGATGGTCCACAATTTCCCGGCGGGCTGGGAGAGGACGGAGGACTCAAGCGGTCGCGTGACCGCCACGTGGACCATTGAAGAAGGGGCGGAAAGTGGCAAGGCGCTGAAGATCGACTGCACCGCGATCGCCCCAGCGCTTGCAGCCCCCGACACGAGCCCCGTGCATGTCATGCAGCGGGGGATCGGCCTGACGGCTGGGCAGAAATATACGCTCTCCTTCAAGGCCAAAGGCACCGGCAGCGCCGACCTATCACTTTCCGTGCGAATGCTCGACACGGTGACCCCTGCCTCCCCCCGCGTCTTCGAGACGCTGGTCCCCCTCACCGCCGACTGGAAGGAATACCGGTTTGAGTTCTCCCTGAGTGCTGACATCCTGCGCCAGAATTCGCTGCTCCGGTTTGCCCTGGTATCAACCGGTACGCTCTGGCTGGATGACGTCTCGCTGCAGGGTGACCCGGGCGTAGCCAACGGCAGGACCGAGGCGCCGAAATTCCAAAACCGCCTCCCCCGCCTAGACTCGAAGAATCTGGTGCCGAATGCCTCGTTCGAATGCGGGTCTGACGGTTGGCTCTCCCTTGGGCAGCGGCTTGGGTTTGGCGGCAATATCGCCGGTCTGTATGGTCAGGTCGAAGCTGGCCAGGTTGAATCGAGCGACGGCCCGCACGGCCCCCACGCATTTCGGCTCACGCTCGGCCCCGGCCTCACCCCCGAGTCTTATTTCGATTGCTTCCCGCCGCAACATATTGTGCAGCGACGGCTGCTGACCGCCAACCGGGGCTGGATCGAGGTCGAGCCGGGCCGGGTCTATACCTTGTCGGCCTTCATGCGGTCTGACATCCCCGGCACTCGAGCAGTCTTGCAGTTCAATTTTAATGGCGATGCCCGGAAGGAGGTTCAGCCACTGGCCAAAGAAGTAGTGCTGACTGAGGAGTGGCAACGCTATTCATACTCTGTGGTCGCACCGGAAGACGGCGTCTACGTGGCCGTTGGCCCAGATATCAGCCACGGCCCGGTGTCAGCCGCCACCACGTTCTGGGCGGATGCGATCCAGCTGGAGGCGGGCGACGAGCCGACTCCCTTCGCCCCGCGTGAGGCTGTGGAGGTGGGCTTCAATGCGGGCCGCTATGGCAATGTCTTTGCCGCCGGAAGCCCGGCTGTGATCGACGTGGCCGCCCATAACGCCACCGCTGCGCCGGTGAATCTCACGCTCGGAATCCGGCTCACCGACTACTGGGATCGTCCCCTCCCGCCGCAAAAATTCTCCCTCACGGTCCCGGCCGGCGGAAGCATGGTTCAGCCGCTGCCGCTCGACCTGCCCCCCGGTTTCTATCGTGCGCATGCTGCTTGGACGACGGAAGGGCGCGAACATTCCCGCACAATACAACTGACGGTCATTGAGCCCTACCCTCACGCCGACTCCCCCTTCGGACTGAATCATGGGCCGACCACCTTGGAAGCCTGCCGGCAGATCAAGCTGGCCGGCGTGACGTGGGTGCGCGATTGGGCCGTGAATTGGGAGTGGGCGGAACCGGAGCCTGGCAAACTCTCGTTCGCTCCGATCGATCCTCATATCAATCGCCTCAAGGCGGCCGGCATGAACGTCTTGAGCCTGCTCCCCTCCAACCCCTCGACGAGTTGGGCTTCGGAGGCACCAGACTCCGTTCCCAACCGGGCCTGGTACCGTCTGGCCTACGCCCCCAAAGATCCCCAGCTCCTGTTTGATTTTGTCGGGAAAGCGGCGGCTCACTACAAAGGCTCGGTGGCGTACTGGGAATTTCTCAACGAACCGCTCTGGGTGCCCGATTTCTGCCTGCCCAAGCAGGGCGGATACACCGTCGAAACCTATGTTGAGCTGCTCAAGGGGGCCGCCGCCGCCATCCGCTCAGCCGATCCCGGTGCGAAGATCGTTGGCGGCCTGGCCATCCAGTCGGAGATCGTTTTGGGGGACGAATTCATCAAGGCGGGCGGTCTCGATTGTGTCGATATTTTCAATCTGCATCCCTACGCGGGCACGCGGATTCCGGAAACCTTCATCCCCGATATGGAACGCATCCGGCGGGTGATGGACGACTACGGCGTGCACAAACCGATCTGGGCGACGGAGGCCGCCTACTACGGCATCGATGAATACCCCTATCTGCCCTGGCAGCCGCCGGTGCACCATTTTGCCGCCAACCGGCTGCTGAAAAATGAGCAACAGGCTGGCGATTACATCGTGCGCTTCTCGACCATCATGCTCGCCTACGGCGTGGAAAAGATTTTCTGGCACGAACCCGTTGTCGACGATGCCAACAAGGGGATCACCGATATCGAAAACCTCTTTATCGGCCCCGGCGGGCTGCCGCGCAAGCCCTACGTAGCCATCGCTGCCCTGGCCAACGTGCTCGGCCCCACGCCGGTGCCCGGCGGCCAATGGCAAGCGCCCAAGGAGATGTTGGAAAAATCCACGGCCAATGTGCATGGCTATGCCTTTGACTGCGGCGACCATGCCGTGCTGATCGCCTGGGCGACCGGCACGGAAGGAGCGGAAGGGGCAGAAGCAGCAGAAGCCTGGGCCCTGACCATGCCCGCGCAGACACATGCCCAGAACATTGCCGGAGCAGCGATAGAAGACCGCACCGTCGCGCTTTCCGAGTCCCCTGTGTTCATCACCAGCAAAACGCACTCGGCCGCGGAACTCGCTCGGCAGTGCGGTCTGGTGAGCCGCTGACTCGGCATGTTCCCGGGCACGATCCCACAGCCAGGCCACGTGGCCATCCATCAATACCTTGTTTTCAAGCTCTTCACATCCTGCCAGCGGCCATCCTGAGCCGCGCTTGGATTCGGGGCTTGCGAGCCTTGGTCGAGGCCGCGATCCGCGGCGAACTACGAACCGAGCCCCGCGGACCGCTCTTCGTGCCACCTGCGGCCAGCCTCAAGGAACGGTCACGCGCATCCCCTTGATGGACGGGGAGCCAACAACCGGAGCTTACCGCCTAGGAACGGAGACGGAAAACCTCCGGCGCCCCAGCATTGGCAGCCAATCCAATCAGCGAACGGCAAAGCTGATCAGCGGCGGACCACCGGCTCAGCTACGCCGCTGGACCCGATCCGCCATCTGATCCAGCGTCTGGTTCTCCCTCTTCATCGGTCTCACCCGGCGCTGGGATGCCGAGGTCGCGGCAGATCTTTTTCGTGAGGAAGTCGGGAATCTCCCGGTGCCGTGGTACTGCGGACCTCTGCTTGAGGACAACATTACCCCACCACGAGTGATTTCCTCCTTCGCGGACCAACTCGCAACCATAATCCACCATATGGCGAACAAGATCGCGACGCTTCACGGCTGCAGCGCCACTTCCTCAAACTGCTCGCCGGCGGCCTTGCGGGCATCTTCACGATTCATTTCGATGGCTTCGTTTAAGGCCTCGCGCAGGTTGGAAAGAAGCTCCTCGCGCGTCTCGCCCTGCGAGTTTACGCCCGGCACTTCCTCCACCCAGCCGATCCACCATCGCCCATCGCGCCGAATCACAGCGGTATAAGGAGTCGTGCTCATGTGAGACTTTCAGCTTGAGTTTGAGAAAGATGATCCACCATCGACTTTAGCCTACCACGCCGTAGAACGCTGGTGATCAGCGGTTCGCGTCAGCGGGCGATCCATACCGCCAGATTTTATTGCGAGTCCGCTGCGTCGCTTGGTTCTCCCTGGTCCGACTTCTTTTCCTTTCCGGGCTCCGCGATCTCCAGTTCACGACAGATCTTCTTCGCCATGAAGTCGTTGATTTCGCGATGTCGCGGAATCGTGGACACTTTTCGCGAGGTCGGGTTGAAGTACACCGTGTGCCTGCCACCTTCCCGCAGGGAAGCACAACCGTTTGCCTCAATATGGCGAACCAAGTCGACTCGCTTCATCAGGAAGCAAGCTCAAAAGGCTCTCTTTCAACATCCTTGCCCACCAACGCTTGCTCCGCCAATTCCCGATTGGCTTCAAGAACCAACTGGACGGCTTCGCGCAGGTTCTCACGAACCTCATCAAGCGTCTCGCCCTGGCTGTTGGCGCCTGGAATCTCCTCAACAAACCCGATATAGCCCTCTGGTACAGGCATATAGACGGCGGTAAATGTCAACGGAGCACCTCTGGTTTCGAGCTTCGCCGAACCCTTCTCGCAGGCAAAGTGTAATCAAAAACGGAACGCCCGTACAGTCCTCCGGGCCCGGCGGCGTTTCCAGCTGGAGAACGAAAAAGGTGATCAGCGGCGGCTCATCGACTCTGCGTCACCGCCGGATTCGATCCGCCGTTTGATCCAGCGTGTGGTTCTGGTTCATTCGCGCCTACGGCCGCGGAGAAGGGGCGTCGTGGTGGGAGCCGAACGACTTTTCTGTCGCCAGCAGCATCTTGCCGCTGTGCTTCTTTGACGATGTCGTGGAGCCGGAACCCGAGACGGGCGGCCAGCTGCTCGCGAACCGCTCTCACTTCGGCAACGACCGGATCAGATTCCATCGTCGATCTCCAGGAGTTCCTGCGGGGTGCAAATGACAGGGGGCTCAAACCCCATTCTACGACAAATCGATTCTATTCGCGGCCTGAGGGCAGGGTTGGCGATATGCCTGCAGTTCCAGGTCAGGAGATACTCGACACCGTTGACGGCCGCGACCGCGATATGGAGGGCGTCCGTCGCTGCCTTTGGGGGCAGCGGCACCTCTTCAAGCAACGCCCCGGCAAGTTATTTCCCATCCTCCGTGACCTCCAAGAGCGGCACTTCGGCCAATACACGCAGGCGATCAGCCGCGGCGACCGAATCCCCCACTGCGCATTCGCCGACCACGAATCGCGAGACATATACGGAAAAACGGTGGCGATACCCGGTCCACCATTCGTGCGTGGTCTGCTGGTTGGCCGCGATCCGTAGTACGCCGCTGGGCTGCATCGCGAGGTAGCCAATGATCGTTGTTTCGAGGTATACGGTTGGATTCATCAATCCCCCGAACACGTCAGTGGTTCGCCGAACGACCGCATTGAGCAGCTCGCAGCCAACAGACTCACCATACCGCAGGACGCTATCGCGAGTCTGCTCCAACGCCTGGTACGCTCTGCCCTGGCATTGATTCCATCAGCCACCGTTTGATGCCACGACGATGACGCGGGAGTGCTCGGGGAAAGTTACCCCTGCATCCAACAAGCGGACGACGCCATTCTCAACAATCCCAACAACGGCTACGGGTCGACGCGGATGAAGATACGCTTCGAGCGGTTGCGGCACATCGCCTGGCGACGGAGCAGGGATTGGCAGCATCGGAGCAGCGGCCAATTCCTCATCGAGCGCCTTACGAGTTTCACTGCGAGTGTCTGGTTGAGGCATCGGCATGGGAATCTTCCTAATAGGCAGTGATGACGAAGATCAACGCGGCTTCAACTTCGCCGAAAATGTCGGGAATCACGTCAGGTTCGCGGTCGTATCTCCAAATCACCCACACGCGGCGTCCGGATGGAAGCTCGGCCAGCATGCGATACGATCCATCGCGTCGCGACTCCAGTTGGAGTATTCGATTATACGCAGCCTCGACCTCCTCAGCCGACAGGGCATGGGCGGCAATCTTCTCCAAGTTCCATTCGATCCACTTGAACCGTCGCATTTTCGCAGCATAACAGCGTGCCAATCATCGAGCCAACGCGACTCCGGGGAGGGCTGCAACCACCAGCGACGACACGCCAACACGGCCCGGGCAGTCTCGGCTTTGGCTTTGGTCCCTATGGGCCTAACTCGTAATTCTGTGGTTCCGCATAACCACCCGATTATGCCCCGATAGCAGGATTATGCCCCGCGGCGGGACTTAGCTGCAACATCTTTTCGCCGCACGGGTTACGGGCTGGTTTCGCCAACATCATTCCGGGGTGTTATGCAGCAAAAATGCTGCGTAGCAGCGGAGGCCGTTCGCCGGCCTGACCGGCTGGTTGGTCTAATGGCCACCGGGGCTGCGATCAGCCATCTCGCAGCCCCTCAAGTTCGTCCAAAGGGCTCGTCGCGCCGCGGCCGCCACGGTTGTAGGACGTGTGTGGAGATCATCGTCGTCTTCACGTCGTTGTGCCCCAGCAGTTCCTGAACCGTGCGGATGTCGCTTCCCTGCATCAACAGGTGTGTCCGGGCAATCTCTCAGGCGCCGGCCGACGAGCTGCCCGTGATTGACGGCTGGGGTAGGCACCCATCGCAGCGCCGTCAGATCCAGCTGAGACGTTCGCGGCGAAAACGCTGCCACCGCTTGCGAGGCCAGCGAGCGAGGGAATACGTGACTGGCGTAGAGGAGTGAATGAACGTATCGAAACGTTCAGACAAGGTTTGCCGGCACACGCTTTCGCGACTGTACCCCTGAGCCTCCAGCATCGCGGCGTTGGCCTCCGCACAAACTCTTTCCGCTTGATATTTGACATGAAAGCCAAGGCCGGCATCGTATGTTCCCTGAGACCAGCTCGATGTGGCCTGATCGGAGCGCACGAGATACATGGTGCCGGGAAAGCGCCGGACGCTGGCATAGGCTGAGTACCGTATGAGCATGAGCTTCACAAACGATTCCAGATTCCACGGCACTGTTCCGTAGCCCATGAGCGCTGTGAGCCGTTGAGCCGAGCAGAGAACTGGCGACAGTAAGTCAAGAACCTCGTTGACGTGTCGCGGAGAGAAAACGGTGTGGCGGTCGGTGATCCCTCCGTATTCCTCGCCGCGAGGAATCCAGATGCGATCCGGCGTGAGAGAGCTCAGCGGCGCGTGATCAGCGATGTAGCGGTAATCGGATCGCGACAGAATAAAATGCGTGTATTCCCCAAGCAGCATGCGGTGCCGCAATTGCTGCAGGGCGAAGTATCGCAGAAAGAGACATCGTGCAGCGGACCCCTTCCGTTTTCCGCCATGTTCGTCGATCTCGCCCAACCAATTGCCCGGCACACGCTTGAGCCTTTCCCATTCAGCCGGGTTTGCGACCCCGAGTTCCCGGGCGGTTGCTCGGTACACGTCCGACCATGCAGCGGGCTCAGGAAATTCCCAGCAGTATTTGGCGATGCTCCGGAAGAAATCGTCGGGTTCCTCGTAGCCCTCGCAACGACACAGGGCGACGTCCACCTCTCCCTCGCGGGAGAATGCGTCGATCACATGCTTTTGAAAGCCGG
>CAISJI010000136.1 GCA_903885565.1 uncultured Planctomycetaceae bacterium | reverse complement strand
GGGTATCCGAAGCGTCGAAAACGCGCTGTCGATGTTGCTATGGAGGAATACACTGAAAGCGCGGCAATGAGTCTGGCACAAAGTTGTCTGGCTGTGAAGCGATCGGAAAATGCTTGTGGATCTGCGATTGAGTGGGCTTGACCTGCCCCCTTCAGTGAGGCCAATCCGCTCGACACAGGCCAAGATACGCGCAATGCGCCCTGTGTTCCTCAACACCCCTGACCCCGGTGGTCTGCATGCAGGCAGAAGTGGTATCCTACCCCCAATGCAATCCATTGGCTCCACCGCCGAACGAAACGACTCGTACCGAGGCACACTGGGATGGGTGCGCGTGTTGTCAGGGTCGAATATATGAACGGAGACGGTGATCCGCTGCGACTGGCCTGCGTCTGTCCGTATCCCGTGCTGCCCGCGACCGCGGGAGGCAAGGTGCGGATCGTGAAGCTCGCCAGGCAACTCGCGCGACAGGGGGTCGACGTCACGATTGTGACGCCCTACCACCCCCGTCAGACTCGGGTATTGATCAATGCCGAGCCTTTCCGGGTGGTACAGATCCCCTATCCATTCGTCCTCCCGCTGCTGCTCACCGACCGTCCGCTACCATACCAGTATTGGACATCCCTCCACCCCGGACTCCGATATTTCCTGCAGCGCCATATCGACAACGCCGATGTGGTGCAGTTTGAGCACGTTTCCTTCGCACGGGTGGCGATGCGAACGCCTTCCCGCCAGATCGTCGTCTACGGATCCCATAACGTCGAGTATGACTACGCGCGGGGGGAGTGCCGGTCGGATTGGTCGGCCGGCGTCACCGGCCGCCGGATCGCCAGACTCGAGGCAGACCTCATCGCCCGCAGTCATCACGTCATGGCGGTGTCGCAGGGGGATTGCCTGCGGTTTGTCCAACTCTACAACGCCGACCCCGACGCAATGACGGTGGCCCCCAATGGGATCGATGCTCCGGGACGCCGCGTTTTCGACGACCGCTTCGCCGTCGCGAGGTTCCCCCGACTCGCGTCGTTCGCTATCCGCGGTCTCTACAGCGGCAGCAACGTGGAGCACAACAGGGTGTCGGTCAGGTTCATTCTCACGCAGGTAGCGCCGCTGCGACCGGACATCGGTTTCGTGATCCACGGTGGATGCGGCCACTCATTCGCCACGGGCTGCCGGTTACCCAACGTATTCTTCGACCCCGACATGGATCACTTCGACCACTACACGGCACCCGGTTTCCGTGGCCTCAACCCCGTCACAACCGGTGGCGGGAGTAACCTCAAGCTACTCCAGTATTTCAGTCGGGAAATACCCGTGATCTCCACGTCGTTCGGCATGCGGGGCCACGACGACCTGACTCCCCATGCAATAGTATGTGAACCCGCGGGGTTTCGGGAGGCGTTCGACGCCCCGTGCCCGCCCCCCGCGCCGGAGAGCATTCTGCGGAGATACGAATGGTCGAACGTGGCCACCACGATGCTCGGCGTGTATCGCCGACTCCTCTCGCCGCAACCGGCTGAAACCACATGATGGGCCCGGCGGCGCCAGAGGCCAAAACCCGTTTTAGCGGGCTGTGGATAAAGTGTCGCATCGCCGGATGCGATGCCCGTTGACCGTGGAAAACTTCGGCTTTTCCACGGTCGGCAAAGTGGACTGTTTTACATCAGACGGTCATGGATGACTTTTCCCACGGACAGTTCGGAAACTGACTTCAATCACGGAGGCAGGTCATCGATCAGAACCGGCTGGCTTGAATAGCGACAGGATCTTCATGAGCCGTGAACGAAAACCAGTGCGCCACCATGTGCCGTCATGCCAGTGAATGCCATAGATTTCGGGTGATAGGATTGGCAATAACGGCCCCAGATCATAGCTTCTGGCTTGGTCTGCAGCTGAGAGAGTCAACGAAAAGAAATAACGACTATCTAAAATACGTATGCTTTCGTCCGCAGGCAACTCTCGAAGAAGACGCGTCAGCATGAATGGGCCAGTGGACTCAAGCACCATCAGATCAGCTTTGAGAGTCTGCGGCTTGTACGTGATAATCTCTGAGATGATCTGGTCAAAGAATGGATGGCCTGGTGTTGATGCCATGAAGGCATTGCTCACTATGAACGGGACGCCGTGCTGCTGCGCATGATCAGGGTGCTCGAGAGAGAGCACGCAAGCGTGACCATGCAAGACAGGCTCGATGTTTCGGATGCACTCCAAGTCGAGGTCGACGTAGACACCGCCATAGGTGCTGAGTATTAAGTACCGAATAAAGTCGACCCTCTGGATCTGCAGCGGAAATGAAGTGTAGAGAGTGAGCAGCGACGGATAAGAGTCGGATACGAACTGCAGATTGTCTTCGTCGGTCCAGAGTCTCCATTCCCACTCCGGATGGTTGGTTCGCCAGCTATCAACAAACGATCGATAACGGCGAGGGATGCGATCATTCTTCCACGTTTGGTGAATAATGCGAGGAATCATCGGCCTAGCCCTCGGAGGATTTGCTTGCCATTCGCAATGGCTTATTTTGGCGGAGATTCTGCGTTGGTAGCTGGTGCGCGATGGCCCTTGGGCAGCCGAGACGGACACGGGTCTTCTGTTGACGGATAATCCCCAAATGCATTAGGCTTTCCCGCCAACAGGCTGCCCTGTCACTGTTTTAAACGAATTGGCGATGCCAGACCAAGCTTTGCAACAGATTTCGATCGTGATGCTCACTCACAATGATATGGGAGTGATAGCTCGTACATTAGAGAGATTCCTGCCCCTTGTTGAGGGTGAGCTATTCTGCGAAATGCTTATTTTGGACAATGGCAGCAGCGATGGAACCAGTGAGTATCTGCAGTCCGTCAAGTCATCGTCGAAAGTCAGGGTCATTCCCAGTGCCGTGAATCTTGGGGTAGCTAAGGGGCGGCAGGCGTTGTTCGCAGCGGCCAAAGGAGATCTCATCGCCTCGCTCGATAGCGATGTTTCGGTAAACGGGGCTGGTTGGTTTCTGCGTGCCAAAGAAGCCCTCAACAAGAATCCTCGTATTGGGATATGTGGCTGCTCGGGTTATTTGGTCAGGCTTGGAGTCAACGGCCTTTTCTTGAGGCCTTGGAATTATGACAGCAGGGTCGACTGCGTATCAGGTTTCTGCCAGTTTTTTCCGAAGAAGCTTCTGGAAACGGTAAAGATTAGCGACGAGTTCTCTCCTTTTTGGTGTGAGGATACTGATTTCTGTTTTCAGGCCATCCAGAATGGATATGAGATTCGACATATAAGTGGCAATTGCGAGCTAGACCATACCTACCACTCGATCGTAAGCCGCCGTGATGATCCTCGCAAACAGAGACATGAAGCCCTTTTGGCACATAAGTGGAAGGACCGTATCCCCCTTATAGGAGCATCATGGCTGGCCAGAGGCGGCCTCATTGCCGAAGTTGCAATAAAGAGGGCTTTCGGCTGGCTATTCTCTGGAGTCCATGCATCCACGACAAGTTGGTGGTAGCAAGAACCGAAGAAACACAAGCATGGGCCCGCCGCGGCTGCGGGTGAGTGGAGTGGAATCGTTTACGCATCGGCTCCGGGGAACACCGTTCCACAGACTCTACCGGCGAGCGGTCGACTGGCTGGCTTCGACCCTCTTTCACGACCGGAATGCCACATATAACTGCCAAACGATCGATGTCATGCGCCGTCTCCTGCATCGTGACTCCGGTTGTGTCGACATGGGAGCCCACAGAGGGGATATCCTTCAGCACATGGTCGCGATTGCCCCGGATGGAAGGCACCATGCGTTCGAGGCTCTGCCCCACCTTGCCGAGGAGTTGCGAAAACGGTTTCCGGCGGTCGTCGTCCATCAGATGGCTGTCAGCGACAGCCGCGGTGAGGCCGATTTCCAGTATGTGGAGAACGATCCGGCGTACAGCGGCCTTCGTCGGCGAGTCTACGATCGTCCCGACCGGCGCGTCCTGACCATCCGGGTGCCGGTCGCCACAGTGGATGACGTGATCCCACCTGGCGAGCCCATCGCGTTCATGAAGATTGATATCGAAGGCGGCGAATACCATGCCCTCAAGGGGGCGGTAAGCACGATCCGACGGTGTCGGCCGGCGATCGTGTTCGAGGCAGGTGGCAATTCGACCGGTCAGTACGGCGTCACTCCGGCCGACCTGTATGAACTGGTGACCGAGACTCTCGGATACGAACTGTCGACGATGGGACGGTGGCTGGAACGAACGCCAGCGATGACGCTCCAGGAGTTTTGTCATAACTGGGACAACGGCCCGGACTTCTACTTCATCGCGACTCCGCCGTCAGCGAGCTCGTGAAGAACGGCTCCCGGCAGCCGAAGCCGGAATACGCACCTGATTGATCCGCCGACAGGCAGTGATCAGAACCCCACTGCCGCAGGCTTGATCTTGTCGCCCGCTGTGACAGCCATGGATACAACGTTCTGCGCGGTCTGAATGAGCGGGATATCGAACAGTGACGCCAGCCTGCAGCGAGACTTGATCTCGGCGTTGTTCCAGTTGGTGTCGTCGGGTCCGACCGGCTCTGGTGTCGCACTCTCAGTGAACGCCGGCAGGCTGGCCGCGGCCTTCGTCATGTCGATGGCACCGCTCCGCCGAGGGGATCTTCAATGTTTGCTGCCAACAGAGAAACATCGACTTGGAAGTAGTCCGCCAGCTTATGGATCATCTGGCGACTGAACCGTTTTCTGCCCTTGAGCACCTCAGAGACTGTGGATTTAGGAAGGTGGGCATCTCGGCTTAACTGCGACTGAGTCACCCCCTTGGCAGTAAGGAAATGCTGGAGCATTTCGGCGTCGGACGCAGGCTCGATGGCGTGATGCTCGTCTTCATAAGCACCAACAAGATCGCTCAAGGCGTCAAGATAAGTTTCCTCACCCTCATTGAGAACGCCGCGAGCGAGCAAAACATCCATGAACCTCTGGGCTTCATCCAAATGGTCATCACTCTTGATCGATGCCAGAGGAAAATCGAGAACCAGCTCCAGATAGGAGTCTTTGTTCTTTCCCTTCATTCGAAACCGCGTCTTTGTGGCCATGGTCACTTCCTTTGTTTCTGTGGCTTTGCTGTATCCGGCTTGCCGCCCGCATGTGGCTTGTCAGGACGAGTCTCGTAGCAACCGCAGTCTTTTTTCCACGAATCTCTGTCGTATTCGACGTGCGGCATGACCCTGAGAATGAACAACCAGGGATTTCCAGCACGAGCGTGCGGCCAGCCGCGGGCGATGTGCGCTGAGACCCCCCTTGTGGAGGGGATAGCGGGCACTGCACTCAGGCCACGCGGAACGCGCCGTAGGCAGGGGGACTGAACGTCGCGGCGAGTTCAAGGAGCAGCGGCACATACGACATCGTATGACGGGCGGCAGCAGCATCGCCGCCGGCCAACTGCTTGGCGGCCGCGCGGCGGGCCGAACCGGCATACCACGCAGCACTTGCCTGCACGATCTCAGCCCGTGATGCCTCCGGAAGCGAGCGGGCATTGATGGCGATGGCCCGCAGCAGATCGGGCCAGACGCTATTCGTTGACGAGATTCTGGCCGACTCGCTGGCCGCATGCCGGCGGTAAACGGCCAGCGCCCTGGGTTCATAGCCCACCGGGTGGCTGGCGGCGATCCTGACCCACATCTCCCAGTCGAGGGTGAGGCAGAGGTCTGTGCGGTAGTTGCCGACCGCCTCATATGTGCTGCGGGCCACCACGGCGGCCGGGCACTGCACCCGCTGCCGTTCGGCAATCATCGGCAGCCAGCCGTCGATCGCACCGGGCGTCCAACGGATTCGGGAGGACGTTTTGATCCGCCGATCGTCGCCATCGACAATACGACACCGACAAAACGCCATGCCGATCGAGGGGCTGCGGCGAAAGAGTTCGTCGATGCGGGCATAAAAACCGGGCAGCACGGAGTCGTCCTGATGCAGCAGGTGCACCAGTTCTCCCTGTGCCACCGCAAGGGCACGATTCCAGTTGCCGCCGATCCCCAGCCGGGTGTCGTGGCGGATGAATTCCACCCTGCCCGCCGGATCAGCCGCCCGTACCAGGGCCTCCACATCAACCCGCTCGGAGGCGTCGTCCACCACGGTGATCTGGCTTCGGCCATCGGGCGATGCCTGTGCCAGCACCGACGCAATCGCGCTTGAGAGTTTTTCATCGGGCTCGTACGTCGGCAGCATCACGGAGAACCGCGGGCCGCCGGTGCGCGAAGCAGAGGTGAAAAACCCGAGTGCGGCGGTCACGTGCGAGGCTCCGCGGACAAGAGAAGAAAGCAGTCCGCAGAGCCGACCAGCCACGCAGACCAGCGTAGGGAATAGGCTGGCCACCGGTCGAGCAGCAAGAGGGGATTTTGAGTGGCTCG
>CAISJI010000135.1 GCA_903885565.1 uncultured Planctomycetaceae bacterium | reverse complement strand
GCCGCCAGCCACATTGAGCGTGCCGCTGCCGGCGAGCGTGCCGATTGTGAGGTCGGCTGCGGAGTGGCTGATCGCTCCGCCGGCGACCACCTCCAGCACGCCCCCCTGCACGACGGTGCCGCCAGAGTAGTTGCTGCTGCCGGAGAGCGAAAGCACTCCGGCGCCGAGCTTGGTCAGCGAACTTCCCGCTCCAGAAAGGCCGCTGGCCAGAGTGACACTCTGCCCATTGGTATCAAGGGCAAAGGCTTGGCCGCCGTCGCCGTTGAATCGAGCGGAATAATCTGCCGCGTTGGCGGCCGTGAACTGCAGCGTGCCGCCGCCAAACGAGATCGTGCCGGAATTGCCGATAGCGTCCAGACTGCCGAGCGACAGCACGCCGCCGTTGATCTCGGTCCCGCCGCTATAGCTGTTGTTGCCCTCCAATGAGAGCGTGCCCGACCCAATCGTCCGCAGCAGACCGGTGCCCGATATGTTCCCTGCGTAGCCGACAGCATCGCTCCGGTTGAACACCAGGGCTGCGTTATTGGCGATCTCCCCGGCCACCGATCCGCTGGTGGTGCCCGAGCCGATCTGCAGCGTGCCGCCAGAAATCGTGGTCAGGCCCGAGTAGGTGTTGTCGCCGGCGAGCGTGAGCGTGCCCTGCCCAAGCTTCTCCAGCGTCCCCCGGTTGCTCGCCAAGCCGGTGGCAAACGTGACAATTTGCCCATTGGTGTCGATGCTGAACGCCTCGTTGGCCGCAGTGCTGAATCGGGCGGAAGAATCGGCTGCGTTGGCGGCTGTGAACTGCAGCGTGCCCCCCTGGAAGTCGATCGCGCCCGAATCCCCCAGCGCTCCAGCGCTTCCCAGCGAGAGCACGCCGCCGCCGAGCAGAAATCCGCCACTGAGGCTGTTGCTCCCGGAGAGCGTGAGCGTGCCCGCCCCAATCTTCTCCAGCGTGCCGCCGGAACTGGTGATGTCGGAGCCGAACACAACCGAAAGCGAGCCGCTGGTTTCAATCCGGAATTCCTGATTATCTGCGGTGCTCAACCGGCTGGAATAGTCGGTGGTGTTGGCATCTGTGAACTGCAGGATGCCGCCGCCGAAGGCGATGGTGCTGCTGCTGCTCCCGAGGGCGTCGGCACTGCCGAGAATCAGCCGACCGTCATTGATCGCGACGCCACCGGAGAGGTCGTTAGTGCCCGAGAGCGTGAGGCTCCCGACCCCGAATTTCGCCAGCGACCCGCCGCTGCTGGAGAGATCCTGAGCAAACGTCACGTTCTGGTCGAGCGTGTCGATGCTGTAAGCCTGAGTGGCCGCCGAACTGAAGCGGCCGGAGTAGTCGGTCGTATTGGCGGCTGTGTATTGCAGTGTGCCGCCGCCGAAAGAAATCGTGCCCGCGCTGCCGAGGGCATCGGTGCCAGCGACAGCGAGCAGGCCTCCATCGATCAAAGTCCCACCGGCAAAGCTGTTGAAGCCCGACAGCTCGAGCCGGCCCGCCCCGATCGTCTGCAGCGATCCCGGGCCAGAGATGTTGCCCGCGTAGCTGGAGGCATCGCTGCGATTGAAAACGAGGCTGCCGTTGTTGACCACATCCCCCGCGAGCGAGCCTGTCGTGCCGCCGGCGCCGACTTGCAGCGTGCCGACGGAAATCGTGGTAGGGCCGCTGAATGTGTTGTCGCCGGCCAGAATCAGCGTGCCGAAGCCGAGCTTGTCGAGCGTGCTCCCGGTGCCTGTGATTCCGGATGCAAAAGTGACGGTCTCGTAGTTGGTGTCGAGAGCGATCGCCTGTGAACCTGAGGAACTCAATCGCGATGAGTAGTCGGTCGTGTTGTAGGTTGTGAACTGCAGTGTGCCGCCTGCAAAAGAAAGCGTGCCGACGCTGCCGAGGGCATCGGTATTTTCCAGTGACAGCACGCCGCCATTGATCAGCGTGTCGCCAGTGTAACTATTGCTGCCACCGATGATGAGCGTGCCGGCGCCCACCTTCGTGAACGAACCCGTCCCCGAAATGCTGTTGGAGAGCGTCGACTCGTTTGACCGGTTGAACACCAGCGCACCATTGTTGACCAGGTCGGTGCCGAGTGCTCCGCTGGTGCCACCGGTGCCAATTTCGAGCGTGCCGCCGGCATTCAGATTGATCGTGCCGCCGAGCCCCTGGGAGAGCGTTCCCTCCACCTGCACGCTGCCACCCGTCATGGTGAGTGTGCCGGTGCCATTGCTCCCGACAACCATATCGCCGCTGGTGGTCCAGAGCCCGCCGCTCACTTCCGCCACGCCGATGCTATTGGTTTCCACGCCGATGCCACTGGCAGCAGTATGAATCGTGCCGCCGGTGAGCAGAAGATTTCCAGTGCCGCCGTCGTACCCGACGCTGAGGGTGCCGCCCACGCTCAAGATGCCGCCAGAGAGGCTCGCCGTGCCACTGCTGAGGCCGTCGCCGCCCACGCGGAGATTGGCAGCAGAGACACTGCCGTCAGTCTGCGTGAGCCGACCGATTCCACCGCCGTAGCCGAGAACAAGATTGCCGGAATTGGTCCACGTGCCGGCGCCCACGTCGGCCGTGCCGACGCTGTCAGCGCCTCCGCCGAGCGTGGCATCGATATTCGACACACTGCCACCACTGAGAGTCAAAAGCCCCGTGCCGGCGCCGCTGACACTCTCCCCCGCCACCCCCCAGCCGACGCGAAGATCGCCGGAATTGGCCCACGAACCACTTGTTACCAGTGCCGTGCCGTCGCCGTGGTAGCCGATATAGCCGGTCGCGTTGGTAACACTCCCTCCCGACAGGGCCAGCGTGCCGCTCCCAGTGGGAGTGCCGATAAAGAGATCGGCGGCTGAACTCCCCAGCGATCCGCCGGTAGCCACATCGAGCGTGCCCCCTTCAATCGTCGTGCTGCCGCTGTAGCTATTGCTGGCGGTGAGGCTCAGCGTGCCAGTTCCCTGCTTGGCAACCGAGCCCGTACCACTGATGCCATACCCGAAGCTGGAGGTGCCTGAGGAATTAAAGAGGAGCGAGCCGTCGTTGACCAGATCGGTTGCCAACACGCCGCTAGTTCCGCCAGTGCCGATCTGGAGCGTGCCGCCGGAGCCGAGCGTGATTGTGCCATTGCCGCCGCGGGCCAGCGTGCCATCCACCACGACGAGGCCAGCATCGCTGATCGTGAGCGAGCCAAAAGCGCCGCTGTCGCCGACCGTGAGATCGCCAGACGTGCTCCAGAGGCCGGCCGTCACTTGGGCAGAGCCATTGCCCGTCGCGCCATTGCCAATCGTTCCGGCTCCGGAGAGCACCGTGCCTCCCGACATCAGTAGCGAGCCTGTGCCGGCATCCCCCACAATCAGGCTGGCTGAGGTATGGCTGATCGTGCCCCCGGTGGCCACAGCGAGCGTGCCACCGCTAATCAGCGTGCCACCAGCATAAGAATTGCTGCCGCTGAAGGTGAGCGTGCCGGCGCCGAGCTTCGTCACCTGC
>CAISJI010000134.1 GCA_903885565.1 uncultured Planctomycetaceae bacterium | reverse complement strand
GCTAAAACACCCCGCAGGAGCGCCGTCATGATTGGGCATGGTCGGCCGTCTGCTGTCTGCGTCCCTCGGCAGCCCCGCTGGGGCTCCAGTTTTCTCAAGGAACCGTTGGCATGATCGATCTGAATGGAAAAGTGGCCCTCGTCACCGGTAGCAGCCGGGGGATTGGCCGGGCCTGCGCGCTCCGCCTGGCGGAGGCGGGGGCCGATGTGGTGATTAACTACGTCACCAGCGCCCGCGAGGCGGAAGAGGTGGCCCAGGAGATCTCCGCTCTGGGCAGGCGGGTGGCCTGCGTGCGGGCTGACGTTGGCCAGGAGGAGGATGTTGAGGAGATGGTGGGGTTTGTCCGGGAGCAGTTTGGGCAGTTGGATATCCTTGTCCACAACGCCGCCACGGGCGGGTTTCGGCCGCTGGCCGCCACATCGCAGCGCCATTTCGATGCCGCCATGCACACCAACGTTCTTTCGCTGGTGCATCTGCTCAAGGCGGCGGCGCCGCTGCTGGAAACCTCCGCCGGCCGCGGCAAGGTCGTCGTGCTCTCCAGCCATGGCACGCATATGGCCCTGCCGATGTATGGCCTGATTGGAGGTTCCAAGGCGGCGCTTGTTTCGCTCGCGCGGCACTGGGCGCTGGAGCTGGGCGACCGGGGTGTGAATGTCAATGTTGTGGAGGCGGGGCTGGTGGAGACAGACTCCACGCGTCGTCTGCCGGGAGCGGCAGAGATGTTTGCCGGCCGGACGAGCAAGACGATGATGGGGGAGCGGATGCTGGAGGCGACCGACGTTGCCGATGCGGTGCTCTTTCTCTCCTCGCCGCTGTCTGATCTGGTGCAGGGACAGACGCTCGTCGTCGACGGTGGTGCCGCGATCCATATCTGATTGCACGCGGAAAAAGCCAGCCAAGGCCTTTTTTCGCAGGGGCCGACCGGGGGAAACGCCGCGGGTTTCCCCGGGCGGCTCGCATCGCATCCGGCGATGCTTGGCCGGAGCAGTGGGCCGCAATCGGGGCTGTTCAAGAAAAAACTTCCAGAGCGCAGTTCATCACTCTTTCGGAGCCGTTCATGCCAGTGCAGGATTCCTATCTGCTGCTCACCGGAGCGACGGGGTTGCTCGGTCGCTCGTTGCTGCGCGACTTGAGCGCTGCTGGCCGGCGTGTGGCCGTGCTGGTGCGGGGCTCGCGCACCTCCTCCGCCGCCAGCCGAGTCGACGAACTGCTGGAAGACTGGCGGGAGATGACCGGGGAGAGCGTGGCCTGTCCGGTGGTGCTCGAGGGGGACATCACGCTTCCGGGCTTGGGGCTCACGCCAGCCGCCACGGCCTGGGTGGCGCGGCATGTCGACGAGGTGGTGCACTCCGCGGCGAGCCTTTCCTTTCAGATGCGGGAGAGCGATGGCGAGCCCTGGAACAGCAACGTCAACGGCACCCGGAACGTTCTGGAACTGTGCCGATCGGCTGGCATCCGCCGCTATCACCATGTCTCGAGTGCGTATGTCTGCGGCACCCGCCGGGGCCGGATCCTGGAGACCGAACTCGACATGGGCCAGAAGCCTGGCAACGATTACGAGCACAGCAAGATCACTTCCGAACTGGCGGCGACTGCCGCGCCATTTCTGGAATCGTGCACGGTTCATCGGCCGAGCATCATCGTGGGCGACTTGGTGACCGGTTTCACCAACACGTTCCATGGCTTCTACAAGCCGCTGCGGATCGTGCAGCCGTTTGTGAATGCTTTTTTGGATGCGGAGTTGGAATCGGGGGCGCTCCTGGAAGTGCTGGGGATGACGGGGGAGGAGTCGAAGAATCTGGTGCCGGTCGACTGGGTGTCGGCCGTGATGACGCGGATCATTCAAGACCGCTCCCTCCATGGCCAGACATATCATCTCACTGCGCCGCGGCCGACCAGCGTGGGCACGCTCTCCCGGGTGTTTGGTGAGTTGGTGGTGGAGATGGCCCAGCAGGAGAAGGCGGAGGAGGCGCGGCGGGCGGCGGCGGGAGAAGCGAAGCCGTCCCCCTTTGATCCAACGCTGCTGGCCCGGCTGTTTGGCGATCAGATGCATGTCTACCGGGCCTACTGGAGCGACGACCCGCGGTTTGATTCCGCAGCCACCGAGCGGATTGCTCCCGATCTCCCGGCGCCGGAATTAGAAGACGAAACGATTCGCAGGCTCTGTCGGTTTGCGATTGAGCAGAAATTCCGCTGGCCACCGCCGGGGCGTGTGGCGCCGCGGGCAGTGGCGCGCGAGCAGTGGGAGGCCAAGTTTGGCGGTGCGGAGTGTGGCGGTGCGGAGCGGGCTGAGCCTGCCGGCGACGTGCTGGTGGGGGTGGCAGTGGTTGGTGCTGGCGGAGGGCAGTGGACGGTGTCGGTGTCGGGTGGGCGGGTAGCGTCGCTGCACCGTGGCTTGCCCTCTTCCGTGTGGCCGGTGATCTGGCTGGGGGCGGCGGCGCTGGAGGCATGTGTGGAGGGGCGGGAGACGGCCGCGGGCTTGGCTGCCCGTGGGGCGCTGGTGGTGGAGGGAAGCGATGCGGCAGCCCGGGAAAGGGCGGTGGCGGTGCTTCAATCGAGCTGCTCGAAGCCGATGCAGGGGGCGGTCGATGGGGTTGGGAGGATTGCCCGGGGAGTGCCGGTGCGGCCGAAATGAATTGGCGTGCGGGGCGGGGGCCTGGCGCTTGAGCCGGGGCGGATCGAGGCTTACATTGGAGGAGTTGATTCGGAGGGTAAGCGAATTGGCCAGCGGTCTGACTCGAAATCAGATGTCCAGAGATGGATTGTGGGTTCGAATCCCATGCCCTCCGCTCCTGTTTTCCGCGGTTCTTCCGGCGTTTTCGGCCGGTTTGCCGCGAGTGGCTCCGGTTGGTCTTTGGTCGGCCTAACAGGCTGTGGATAAGGTGCAGCATCGCTGGATGCGATGCCCGTCGACCGTGGAAACCCGCGGCATTTCCACCGGTCGATCGAGTGGACTGTCTTCAATCCAGAGGGTCATGGATGACTTTTTCCACGGACAGCCAAGTGCCGCAGAGTGCCAGCCGATGACCTCCGCGGCCAGCTTTGTGTGGTTAAATAAGTGGTCAACTGGCGGCGCTGCCTCTCCGTGGGGGCAGCAGATTTTCGCTCGGTTTGGGGTTTTGGAATTTCTCCATGACTTGCAACAAACCCTTGTCGCTGCTTCGCCACCCACCATGCACAGGAGTTTTGTAAGCCATGAAAAGCATTGTTCGATCTTGGGCGCTCGTGGCCCTTGCAGTCTTAGCAATTGCGGGGTCTGCCACCCCGTCAATCGCGGAGCTCGTCTACACGATTGACGGTGGCTCCAATTGGCTGATGTCGGGGACGTTGAACGGCGTCGCATTCAGCAATGCGACTTTTTTAGTGACGGCAACTGCCGATCCGGCCACGGTCCAGAGCGGTACGTTCAGTGGCTTGCCAGTGAACTACCTTGGTGTGACACCGACGCTCTCGCTGTCCTCTGCGGGCACTCAGTTTGCGAGCGTCACGCTCCAGGATACCAACGGTGGTTCATGGTTGGTCGAGTCATTGGACCTCAACTCATCATTCCCTGGGATAGGCAACAACGTATTCACACTTTCGAGTGGCAACTCCGGGTGGGGTGTGTCAAGCCTCGCGAGCTTCAACAGCCTCCAATCTGTCGTATCGTACTCAGGCGACGGCAGTGCAGCGACTACGTCAGACGTTGGTGCGCCTTACAACACCAGCGGAGGGCTTCTGACGCTCACGAGTGCTACGGGCTCGGGTTCCGGTGCGACCTTCAGCATAACTGCGGCAGCGGTTCCCGAGATCGACCTCGCCACGGGCGGGAGCGCCCTCTCGCTCGTCTCCGGTGTCCTGGCGATGATCGAGCAGCGGCGGCGGCGGCGTGGCTTTGCTGCTGTTCTGGCTGGCTGAGGTTCTTTGGCCGACTGACAGAATCAACCGGGCTGGGGACCTTGCGATGCCCAGCCCGGTTTTGCAATGCCATTGAATCAGGCCGGATGAATCAAGCCGGAGATCAGGCGGCCGTCGCGAGCCTTGGGATCCGGCGTGCACGCCGCTCCATCCAGCCGAGCGAGCCGATCAGCAGGGCGAAGGCACTGCCGAAGGAACTCGGGTCGATCTCGGGAACGGGGGCAGAGCCACCGTCGATAATAGAGTCGTATTGCAATGCTGCGGTAGCGACACCGAGGCCGTAGTCCACGCCGCCGGTGATCCGCGCGGGCTTCTGGAGCTTTATCGATGTCGTTATCCGCCGCCGCAGCGGAGGCTGTCCGGGACTATGACTCAGAAGCCTCTCTCAAGGCTGGCCCTGAGAGTGAAGGGGCCCGTATACTCTCCTGCGCATCAAGAAACACGCCCACTGTGGCGTGGAGGACTTGCCTTGTCGGCAGGCCTGCAACCGAGCCACGCAGGGCCACGGTGCTTCCAGTCCAACCGGACTGGGATGTGCGGAAAAGGCGAAAGCCTGATCCGAAAAAAATCTGCGGCGTTGGGAGAGCGGGGCGATTTGGCCCTTATTTTCCGGCGTCTTGATGCGTGTCTCTTTCTGGAGAACGCACGATGAGCGCCGAAGAACAGAAGCCTCTGGTCAGAGTGGACATCCCGCTGGGCGGCAGCAAGAAGGCGGCTTTCCTGGCCTTCCGGAGGTGGGCAGAGAAGGTGGTGGCGGAGCAGGGCAACACCCTGGATCCGGGCTGGTATAGAACCTATCCGAAGGAAGAAGAGCCGCCTGAGGTGGAGACTCACAAGGCCAGCGAGGAGCCGGTGGTCGGCCGCCAGAAAGGCCCTCTGGATATCTCCTTTCAGTCGCGGAAGAACGTGGTTATGGGCCAGCGCGAGACAGCCGAGCCCAAAGAACAACCAGAGACAGAGAAGCCGGGTGACTAGAGCGCATCCGGGATAGCTGTAGCGACGACTGGGCAAATAGATCGAGCGATGGAGGCGGAGGGGTCGGCGAACGCTCGAGGAGCGTAAGCGACGAGACTTTTGCCGTCCCGAAGCCGACGCTACACGTAAGTCGGATG
>CAISJI010000133.1 GCA_903885565.1 uncultured Planctomycetaceae bacterium | reverse complement strand
GGGTAGAGTAGGGTAGAGTAGGGTAGAGTAGGGTAAGGTAGGGTAAGGTAGGGTAAGGTAGGGTAAGGTAGAGTAGGGTAGAGTAGGGTAGAGTAGGGTAAGGTGGGGTAAGGTAGGGTAAGGTAGGGTAGGGTAGAGTAGGGTAGCTACGTTCGGCGCGGATAAACGCTGAAAGCATATAAGCGTGAAGCCCGCCCCGAGATGAGGTTTCGTTAGGTTTTATTACCGAAAGTCCCCTGGAAGACGACCAGGTTGATAGGCCGGACGTGTACGTGCAGTAATGCACTCAGCTAACCGGTACTAACGGACGAATGCTTGACCACTCGTATCCAGTGCTTGCGAGCCCTTAAAAAGCTTGCGGCATGCCGACTACCACGACACAAAATTCCTGCTGCGAAAGCGGCAGGTCCGAGATATCCGGTGACCATATCTGAAAGGCCACACCCGTTCCCATCCCGAACACGGCAGTTAAGCTTTCAGAGCCGATGGTAGTGCCAAAAGTGCGAGAGTAGGTATTGCCGGATTTTTATACGCCGACCCCTGTGGTGAGCTTCAGCTCCCGCAGGGGTCGGTTTTTTTATGTCTGTAGGTTTTGGCTGTGGCGGGCGTTTGCCTGGCCTACGGCGTCTGGCCCGATCGCAGGGCTTTGTCGACAGTGGCCAGCAGCTGGCTGAGCGTTTCCACTGGCAGCCCGACGACGTTCGATGGGCTCCCTTGCACCAAGGCCAAGGGGAGGCGTTCGTCTTGAAAGCCACAGGCCCCCGCTTTTCCCCGCCACAGGCCGCTGGCGAGATACCAGTCGAGGAATTCTGGCGTCAGCGGGCCCATCTCCAGCAGGCTTTCGGCGGTGGCAGAGAGCGGGGGTAATTCTGGACACTGCCAGACGCAGACTCCCGTCACCACGCGGTGGCGGCGGCCGGAAAACAGCAGCAGCATCTGCCGGGCATGCTCGGCATCGGTCGGCTGGCCGAGGATCTGGCCCTCGACCTCGCTGAGGGTGTCGCAGGCAACCAGCGTGCCGGTGATGCCCGTGGCCGCCACGGCACCAGCCTTGGCGGCGGCCAATCGCACCACATAATCTTCCAGACTCTCAGCAGCGGCCTGCGGGGGTTGCTCCGCCTCGGCCATCTCGGGCGGAGCGGCTACCGTCACAATCCAACCCTCAGCTTGGGCTAATTCCAGCCGCCGAGGCGACCGGCTTGCAAGCACGATCCGACGACGCGACGCTGGTGTCATGGCTATCACTCCTCCCGAAATGAAGATTCTGCTTGAGGATGATCATTTGCTGGCGGTGGTCAAGCCCGCCGGACTGGCCACGGCGAATGCCGCGAGGGGAGTGGAGAGCCTCTACACCATCGTCAAGCGGCGGCAGCCCTTTGTCGGCATTGTCAGCCGGCTCGATTTGCCCGTTTCGGGCGTGGTTGTGCTGGCCAAGACTTCGGCGGCGGCCGCCGACCTCTCCCGGCAGTTTCGCGAGCGCTCGGTCGTCAAGGGGTATGGTGCGGTGGTGGAGGGGCGGTTTCCAGCGCCACTGAACGCCTGGGTCGACTGGACCGATACGATGGTGCGGCAGAACGAAGAGGGGGAGGACGAACCGGAACAGCAGGCCCATGTGCGGGCCCGGGTGACCCGGAGGGCGGGGGAGGTATCGCTGGTGGAACTCGAGCCATCCACGGGGCGCCGGCATCAGTTGCGGGTGCAGCTATCGCAGCGTCGCTGTCCGATTGTGGGGGACCGGCTCTATGGAGCCAGGTTACCGTTTCCTGGCGGGATCGCCCTCCATGCCCGGACTTTGGCGATTGACCACCCCGATTCGGGAGCACGCCTCGTTTTTGAAGCTCCCTGGCCCGCCGCGTGGCGGGAGCGGTTTCCTGCGCTGTTTGGCCGGGGGGTGAGCGATCGATGACGCCTTCACCAGAGCCCTCCGAGCCCGATCGCAGGCCACCCGGTGGCGGTGCCTCACGCTTTCGCGCGACGGCACTGGCCAGCACGCTGGTCGATGCGGGGGCGCTCGATTCTGCCGAGGCCTTCCTGCGGAACGCTTTTGGCGCTGCGGCAGACGATCCTGCAGGCTGGGATCAGGCCCTGGCAGACCTGCTGGTGGAGCGGGGCCTGCTCACCCGGTTTCAGGCGACGCAGATGGTGGCCGGACGCCGCAAGCTCACGCTGGGGCAATATCGCATTCTGGATGTGCTTGGGCAGGGGGGCATGGGGCAGGTGTTTCGGGCGGAGCACTCCATGATGGGGCGCGAGGTGGCGGTGAAGGTGCTGCCGAGGGCGAAGTCGACCCCCGACACGGAGGCGGCATTTCGGCGGGAGATCCGCATGCTGGGGCGGTTGGACCATCCCAACCTCGTCCGGGCCCTCGATGCGGGGCATGACGGGAAGGTGTATTACCTCGTCACGGAGCTGGTCGCGGGGGTCGATCTGCGGAAGCAGGTTCTCAAATATGGAACGCTGGATGAGGTGGCAGCGGCCTCGGTAATCACGCAGGTGGCCCGCGGCCTCACCTACGCCCATGCCCAAGGGCTCGTCCATCGCGATGTGAAGCCGGGCAACATCCTGGTGACGCCGCAGGGGATCGCCAAGCTGCTCGATGTCGGCTTGGCGGGCTCAGTTCTGGAGGCGGAATCAACCCGGTTGGGGCGCGTCGTCGGCACGCTCGACTACATGGCACCGGAGCAGATTCGCTCCCCCGACACCGCGGGGCCGGCTGCCGACATCTACGGCCTCGGATGCACGCTCTATTTCGTGTTGGCTGGCCAAGTGCCCTTTCCGGGAGGCACGCGCCAAGAGAAGGCCCGCCGGCAGCTCAACGACACTCCCGCGCCGCTGCGTCGGTTTGCCCCCGATGTGAGCGCTGCGTTTCTGGAGGTGGTGGAGGGGATGATGAGCAAGAGTGTGGCGGAGCGGATCGGCACCGCTGACGAGGTGATCGAACGCCTCCGTCCCTGGACGCCTGAGGAACCGGTGGCGATGCCGCGGGTTCCCCGGCAACGCTCCTCCGATCCCAAACCAGCGACGGGAGCAGGGGGAGCCACAGTCGGGAGCCGGGCATCCGCCTCGTTTGATCAGGAACTCTTCGACGCGGCGCTGCCCCCCGGCCTGTCAGCGGTGGGGGAAACCGCAGGGGCCCCGCCAGCCTCCGCGAGGGCACGCTCGACAGCGCCGGCCGCCAGCGAAGATCTGGCCGGAACGCTCTGGAGCGACACCGAGGAGACGGGATTGTCGCCGCCGCCGCCATGGGAGGCAGGGCAGCGGCAGTGGGGGCCGCTGCTGGAGTCGATCGCCTCCCAGGCCCCCTGGATTCTGGGGGTGTCGGTGGCGGCGGGGCTGGCGGCTGGTGCGTTTGTGGAATTCATCAGCCAGATCGACCCGGCGTGGGTGGTGGGGTGGCTGGGAAAGAGCGGTTCCACGTCGCTGGGAGGGCTCGTTTTTCTGGTGGTGCTGGCCGTGCAGGTGATGGCGACCCTTGCCGCGGCGCGAAAAGGGGATTAACCTGCGGGTTCTGGTCTGGGTGTCGCTCAGAGCAGAGTTGGACAGGTAGCTCAGTTGGTAGAGCAACGGACTGAAAATCCGTGTGTCGGGAGTTCAATTCTCCCCCTGTCCACTGACCGCCCTGTGGGCCCAGCCGCCCAACCTTCTGCGGAACCCGAGAGCCCATGGAGACCGTTCGTTTCCGGCATGCCCATTTCTCGGCCCGGTTTCCGGTTGGCTACCGCTATTCTCCGTCCCACTTCTGGCTCCTGCCGGTCGACGAAACCGATGCAGCGTTGCTCAGTTCTCCCGCTGCGGAGGGCGAATCGTCGCTCGCCACACCGCCAGCGATCTCCAGCCCCGAGCCGGCCCGGCTGTGGCGGGTGGGGATGACCAAATTCGCCACCCGTATGCTCGGCGAACTGGTGGAAATGGTGCTCGATGTCGCCCCCGGGAGCCCCGTGCAGGCCGGCGGCCGGCTCGGCACCGTGGAGGGATTCAAGGCGGTCAGCGACCTGTTTTGTGCGGTGGATGGCGAATTTGTGGGGAGCAATCCGCTGCTGGGAACCGAGGCCTGCCTGACCCATTCCGATCCCTACGGTCAGGGCTGGCTCTATGCGGTGCGGGGCTGGCCGGAGCCGGGCACCCTCGATGTGCACGGCTACAGTGCCCTCCTGACGGCCACAATCGATCGTCTCCACTCCTCCCGCTATAGTGGTGGGGCTGCGGAGCAGGGTGGGCCGGACGCTGCAGGTCTCTCCGAGCAGGCTGCGTCTTAGTCGGCGCAGGACTGCTGCCTGAGAACGTGTGGCATCCCTCTGGCTCCCCGCAGCTGTGGGTTGCCGCGGTGATGTGTGCCATCTCTCCTGTCACGACCACAGGTTTATGAACCAGTTCACTCCACACCTCAGCCCAAACGACAGCCCAAGCGCCGTCAGCGGCTCGGCCGATGCCCACCCGAAGCGGGTGCGGTATGTGATGATCGGCGGATTTTTGGGAGCGGGAAAAACAACCTCGATCCTGCGGTATGCCAGTTGGCTGGTGGCCCGCGGACTACGGGTGGGGCTGGTGACCAATGATCAGGCCGGTGGGCTGGTCGATACGGCTCTGGCCGCAGCCCACGATCTGGCTGTGGAGGAGATTGCCGGGGGCTGTTTCTGCTGCCGGTTCACATCGCTGGTGGAGGCGGCCGAGGCGCTCGTGCACGATTCCGCCCCCGACATTCTGCTGGCCGAGCCGGTGGGGAGCTGCACCGATCTGGTGGCCACCGTCAGTTTGCCGCTGGAACAGATCTATGGAGAGCGCTTCACCGTGGCCCCGGTGAGCGTGGTGGTCGATCCGCTGCGGGCAGCGAAGGTGCTCGGGCTCGATGGCGGGGCCCAGCTCTCCGCCCATGTCGGCTACATCTACCGCAAGCAGCTGGAAGAGGCCGAGATCATCGTGCTCAATAAGTGCGATCTGGTTGCGCCCGAGCAGCGGACCCGGCTGCGCGAGGCGCTCGCCGCTGTGGCCCCGCGGGCCCGCGTCTTTGAAGGCTCAGCCCGCGACGGGGCGGGATTGGAGCTCTGGTTTGAAGCCCTGCTGACAGAGCGCTCGACAGCCTCGGCCATCGCCGACATCGACTACGACCGCTACGCCCTCGGGGAATCGCTGCTGGGGTGGCTGAACCTCGAGGCCCGGATCGTCTCCCGCGACGGCGACGACTACGACGGCAACCGGCTGCTGGTGGAGGTGATGGAAGCGATCCGTGGCAGACTCCAGGACTCCGGGCATGAGATTGCCCACCTCAAGGCGACGCTCGCGGTCGAGGGGGATCCCTATGAACTGGCGGCGGCGAATCTCGTGCGCACTGCCGCCCGGCCCGAACTCTCCCACCGCCTGGCCGAACCGATCGACATCGGCCGGCTCCTCCTCAACCTGCGTGCCGAAGCTGATCCTGTCCTGCTCGATGAGGCAGTGCGGGGGGCGTTGGCCGCCTTGCCAGCCTTGGCGGCGCCGGATGGCGGCTGTGATGTCGAGATCCTGCATGCCGAACATTTCCGCCCCGGCAGGCCCGTTCCCACCCATCGGCTCAAGGCTCTCTCCTGAGCCGCTCAGGGCGAATCGTTCACGGTACAGTTCCTCACCATTCTCCTTCCCACAACACCCCCCACCCCCTCGACCTATGCTGCTCCCCCAACTCACGCATCGCATGCTCACCACGGTGGCGCCCAACTGTCTGTGGAAGGCGGGTTGGAATTTTGGCTTCAAGGGGATGCTCTCGGTGGAGAAGTTCAAGGCCCGCAAGCGGCGCGGGATTGTGTTTCCCCCCTTTCTCCATCTCTCCATCCTCAATTCCTGCAACCTGCGCTGTCAGGGATGCTGGGTCGATGTCGCCGCCCCACGCACGATGGTGGCCACGGAGGAACTCGACGCCATCGTGCGCGATGCGAAAGCACACGGGAACGTCTTCTTCGGGATTCTGGGGGGCGAGCCGTTTCTCCATCCGGGGCTGTTCGACCTGCTGGAGGCCCACCGCGACTGCTACTTCCAGATTTTCACCAACGGCCAACTGATCACTCCCGAAGTGGCCCGGCGCCTGCAGCGCGTGGGGAATGCGACGCCCCTGATCAGTATCGAGGGGGATGAGGCGGCCAGCGACATCCGGCGCGGCAATCGCAATGTGCTCAGCCGCTCGCTGCGGGGCTTGGAATTGTGCATCGAAGCCCGCCTGCTCACCGGCGTGGCGACGAGCCTCTGCCAGACCAACATCGACACGCTCCTCACCGCAGCCTGGATCGATCGGCTGATTGAGATGGGCGTGCACTACACCTGGTTTCACACCTACCGGCCGGTCGGACCGGAGGCCTCTGCCGAGTTGGCCCTGCGCCCCGAGCAGATCGTGCAGGCGCGGAAGTTTGTTGTGGAGCAGCGGGCGAAGCGGCCGATCGCCATCATCGATGCCTATTACGACGGCGAGGGGAACGCCCTGTGCCCGATGGCAGTGGGCCTCACCCACCATGTCGGCCCCTCTGGATACATCGAGCCCTGTCCCATCATCCAGTTGGCAGTTGATAATGCGTGCGGCGGATCTTTTTATGACACTGTCACGCAGTCGGCCTATCTCAAGGAGATGCGGGAGGCCGCGGCAAAGCACAGCCGGGGCTGTGTGGTGTTGGAAAACCCGCTGTTGATCCTCGAGATCGCCGACCGCTACGGGGCCCGCGACACCACCCAGCGTGGCACCGCCCGCGAGGAATTGCTGGCGATGACGCCCCGCACCAGCCAAGACCTGCCAGGCCGGGAGATCCCCGAGCAGCACTGGATGTATCGCTTTGCCAAGCGATACTGGTTTAACGATTTCGGCACCTACGCCCGCGAGGCAGCCTCGGCTGCGGCCCGGCCCCACACACTGCCCCCGCAGGGGGCGACTGCACGGGGAATTCCCCCCGCGCCGCCAGCAGGCACGCCCGCATAATGGATATCCAAACCGAAACCACCAGCCAGTCTGTTCCCTCTGGCAGCCCACCGGCTCCCGCCCGGCTGCTCTATTGCCGCTGCGCGTTTGCGCAGGTGATTCCCGCCGACGTGAAAGCGGAGGTTCTGGAGGGCTTGGCCGCTGCGGGAGTGGGCTTTGAGGCGGTGGCCGATCTGTGCGACATGGCGGCCCGCCGCGATCCCCATCTGCTGGAACTGAGCAAGGGGCAAGGCACGCTGCGGATTGCAGCCTGCTGGCCGCGAGCGGTGCGCGGGCTCTTTCACCTCGCCGATGCTCCCCTGCCGGGAACAGGAGTGGAGATTCTCAATATGCGCACGCTGCCCAGCCAGCGGGTGCTCCATGCCTTGCTACATGGCGACCCTGCGGCGGTGGAGGCCAGCGACGCTCCCCGCGATGCCGCCGCCAAGATCCCGGCCACACTCAACGCCGCTTTAGCCACCCAGCCCCCCGATCCCACTGCAGCGCCTGGCCAGAGTGGGTCAGGGCGGGCGGGAGACTCCACATGATTGCCACCCTGGAAAACATGCAGCCACGCGTGGTGCTCTACGAGGGCCCGGGCGCCGAACGGCTGCCTGTCGCCGACCGCGCCGAACTGCTGGCTCTTCTCCTCGACCGCGGCTATTCCGTAACACTCGCCCATGGCGGCGCTGCGGCAGCCGGCGATGGCGCGACACTGGTGGTGGTGGGACGGTTTGCCGGAGCACCGCCGGCGGTGGAATCTCAGGCGGGGGGAGAGGTCGTGGTCTGCGACATCTCCGGTCGCTCCTGCGGCGAGATTGTGGAGCAGGTGGAGGGGGTCCGCGACCAGCGTCCCATGAACCGGCCGGCTGGGCCGGCCGCCTGGAAGCCCTGGTTTCCGGTGATCGATCCGGTGCGCTGCACCAACTGCATGCAGTGCCTGAGCTTCTGCCTGTTCGACGTCTACGGCGTCGCGGCAGACCACACGCTGCGGGTTGAGAACCCATCCAACTGCAAGGTGAACTGCCCCGCCTGCTCGCGGGTCTGCCCCGAAGTGGCGATCATGTTTCCCAAATACCACGCCGGCCCGATCGATGGGGCGCCGGTCGCTCCCACCGATGTCGGCCGCGAAAAGATGAAGGTCGACATCTCCGCGCTGCTCGGTGGCGACATCTACGCCCGCCTGCGCGAGCGGAGCGCCGAGGCAAAGGATCGATTCTCCCGCGAACGCAGCGCCGATCAGGCTCTCGCCGAACGGCGTCGCTGCCTGACAAAATTGGCCGATGCCGCGGCCATTCCGCGGGAGGTGCTCGATGCCCTCCCCAGCCCGGAGGAAATTCAGCGAAAATCGGCCGAGGCCGCCCGCCGGGCCGAGGAGGCCCGGGTGGCCAGAGCGCAGGCTACCGCTTCATAGCAGAGGGACTGGGCAGAGCGGGGATAATCGGGCAGAGTGAGGGCGTGAGGCACGAGGGAAGAAAGCCTGGGAAACCGTATGGCCACAGCTGACAGCATGCTTGGACGCCCCCTTGAGCAGGGCAAGATTCCGCTAGCTATCCTGCCTTCACCGGTGGCGCCTGCCTTGGTGCGGACGCGCCAGCCGCATCCCTCCATCCCGCAAACCAAGCCGCAGCGCAACGCGCTGCTGGAGGCGGTCCGCCGCAATCTGGCCGCCGAACCGCTCGTGCCGCCGGCCAGTCTGGAGCAGTTGCGCAAGCGCGCTCTGGCAGCCCTTGCGGTGGCCGGCCTGCCTGAGATCCACCTCGACTATGCAGTGGTGCTGGTGAGCAATGAATCGTGGCGTGATACCTTGGCGAGTGTGCCGTTTGAACGTCGGCTGCTGCTGATGCCCAAATGCCTGCGGGTGGAGAGCCGGTGCCCGGCCCCCTTCGATGAATTCGGCCTGCTCTGCAAGAGTTGCGGTCTTTGCTCGATCCAGGATTTTCAGGCGGAGGCGGAACGCCTCGGCTACGCCGTGCTGGTGGCGGAGGGCTCGGCACTGGTGATGGCGATGATCCAGACCGGACAGATCGACGCGATCGTCGGGGTGAGTTGCCTGCCGGTGCTGGAGAAGACATTTCCGTTTGTGGAAGCGGCGGCCATCCCTGCTGTGGCGGTGCCCCTGCTGCAGGACGACTGCATCGACACCACGATCGACATCGACTGGGTGTGGGATTACATCCATCTGGAGGCAGCCGATGCCTCCCGCCGGCTCGATCTCGGAACGCTGCGCGACACGGTGCGCACCTGGTTTGAGCCGACGGCTCTCGAACACCTGATGGGGCCCGCGGAGGGGCATGCCGAACGGGCAGCCCGCGAGTGGCTGATGGTGGGAGGCAAACGCTGGCGGCCATTTCTCGCCGCCGCCGTTTTCGAGGCCCTGCGGGCCGACCGCGGTGGGCCGGTAAGCCCACTGCTGCAGCGGATTGCGATCGCAGTCGAATGTTTTCACAAGGCCTCGCTGGTGCACGACGACATCGAGGACGGCGATCTGGAACGCTATGGCCAGCCGACTCTGCCCGGAATCTATGGCGTGCCGGTGGCGCTCAATATCGGCGATGTGCTGATCGGCGAGGGCTACCGGATGCTCGCCGAGGCCGGCCTCGATGGCCAGCGCCTGCAGGCGGCGGTGCGCGAGGCGGCCGATGCCCAGCGCCTGCTCTGCCGCGGCCAGGGAGAGGAGCTGGCCTGGAGCCGCTCCCCCTCGCTGCTGGCCAGCCGACAGGTGCTGGAGATCTTCCGGCTGAAAACAGCCCCGGCGTTTGATGTGGCCCTGCAACTCGGCGCGATCGCTGCCGGGAGGGCAGGGGAGGTGTCGGGCGTGTTGCGGGCCTACAGCGAGGCGATCGGCATCGCCTACCAGATCAAGGACGACCTCGAAGACCTCGTGGAGGATGCCGGCGTGCTGCGCAGTGGCGAGGCCCGGCCGAGCGTGGTGCTCTGCATTGCGACTGAGCGGTCCAAAGGCAGCGATCGCGAGATGCTCGGCGCACTTGCCTCCGGCCGGCAGCATGGCGATTCCACGCCTGAAAACGTGCGCCGGGCGATCCGGGACTCCAAGGCAGATGAGAAGGCGGGGCTCTTGCTCGAGGGCTACAAGGAGCAGGCGGTGAAGTCACTCGAGGGCCTCGACGACCCGACGCTCAAGGGGTTGTTGCGCCGCGTGCTCGGCAAGATTTTTGACGAACTGCGGTTTGAGGGGTTTTGCCGCGAGGCGGAAGCCGAGCGCGTGGGGCATGCGGCCACCGACCGTCAGCCTGCCACGCATGAGTGAGCAGACAGGCGCATGAGCCAACGACTCCACATGCTGCAGGTGGCCCGTTTGGCCCGGCGCACGCTGGGGGATGCCGCCCATCTGATCGTGGCCTTTCTCGAATCGACGGCTGCTCCCGGGGGCGGCTACACCAATCGGTCTGGCCAACGCGATCTCTACTACACATCGTTTGCCCTCGACGCGCTGCTGGCCCTCGATGCCTTGAATAGCACAGGCCAGCATGCGATCCTCACGCGCGAGTGGCTGCTCAGCCTGGGGAGCGGCGCTCAGCTCGATTTTGTCCATCGCTGCTGCCTGGTGCGGGCCTGGGCGGCGCAGCCCCCGGGATCGCTGCCTGAGGAAACACGTGCCAATCTGGCCGCTTCTCTCGTTTCTCACCGGTCTGCTGACGGAGGCTATTGCGCCCGCCGTAGTGCCGCAGTGGGCACGGCCTACGGCTGTTTTCTGGCGGTGAATGCCCATGCCGATCTGAAGCTCGAGCTGCCCGATCCGGAGGGGATCGTCCGCTGTCTGGCCACGCTTCAGGCGGCCGATGGGGGATGGTCGAACGAGCGGAAACAGCCGTTGGGATCGACCACAGCCACGGCGGCGGCAGTGGCGACGCTGCGTTCGCTCGATCGACCGCTGCCTGCGGGGATCGCCGCCTGGTTTCTGGCCCGCCGCCATCCGACCGGAGGATTTGTGGCCGCCCCGGACGCCCCCATCCCCGATCTCCTCTCGACTGCAGTGGCCCTCCACGCGCTCGACGCGCTCGATGCCCCCTGGCGGGACGAACGGGAGAGCGTGCTCGACTTTATCGATACGCTCTGGACCAATGCGGGGGCCTTTCATGGCTCATGGGCCGACGATGAGCCCGATGCCGAATACACGTTTTACGGGTTGGTGGCTCTGGGGCATGCCAGCGTATGACGGCCCACCAATTCACCACCGGCTCCCGCTCGCTGCTCCATTCGGCTGCCTTTGCCCAGACGCGGCGGCAGGGGGTGGAGGCGCTCTTGGCTGCCCGGGGCTCCGCCCGACACTGGCAGGGCCGGCTCTCTTCCAGCGCTCTGGCCACCGCCACGGCGATCACGGCGCTGCGGCTTGTCGACGGGGCAGGGACCAGAGAGGGGCGATCCAATGGTCTCAGCGAGATTGTGACGCAGGTTCAGGCGGGAGCCCGCTGGCTGGCCGCCACCCAGCTTGCCGACGGGAGTTGGGGAGACACGCCGGAGAGTATCGGCAATCTTTCCACGACCGTGCTCTGCTGGGGGGCGCTGGCAGCCATTGTGGAAGATCCCGCTGCGTCAGGCCGCTTCGAAGAGACAGCAGGACTTCTCAGGGGGGCAGTGGCGCGGGGAGCAGGTTGGATCTCGGCCCGCACTGGCGGCACCGATCCCCAACCGCTCTCCCGGGCGCTGGCGGAGATCTACGGCCGCGATCGCACGTTCAGCGTGCCGATCCTCACGCATACGGCGCTGTGTGGCCGGTTTGGCGATCCGCGGCAGCGGGCCACCTGGCGCACCATTCCGCAATTGCCGTTTGAGCTTGCAGCGCTGCCGCAGGCCTGGTTTCGCCTGGTCGACATGCAGGTGGTCAGCTATGCGCTGCCGGCGCTGATTGCCATCGGTCAGGTGCGGCATGCCCACGCGCCGGCCCCGCAGCCACTGCGGATGGTGCGGCAGGCGGCGATCGGGCCGACGCTGGCTGCCTTGGAGAGAATCCAGCCGACCAATGGCGGATTTCTGGAGGCGACCCCGCTCACCTCGTTTGTGACGATGAGCCTCGCGGGCATGGGCCTGGCCGACCATCCGGTGGCCCGGCGGGGAGCCGCCTTCCTGGCAGCCTCGATGCGCCCCGATGGCTCGTGGCCGATCGACACGAATCTGGCGACGTGGTGCTCCACGCTGGCAGTGGGGGCTCTGGGGGCGGGTGGCAATCTGTCGGCCTATCTTGGGCCCGCAGCCCGGGCCGACCTGCGGGAATGGCTGCTCCAGCAGCAGTGGCAGCGGATGCATCCCTCCACCGGCGCCCAACCGGGCGGCTGGGCCTGGACCGATCTGCCCGGGGGCGTGCCCGATGCCGACGACACCAGCGGGGCGCTCCAGGCCTTGGCAAATTTGGAATCAGCCGAGACGCGGAAGCTGCCGGAGCAGGTGCGCACAGCGGCCGGGGCTGGGCTCGAGTGGTTGACCAATCTGGCCAATCGCGACGGCGGCCTGCCGACATTCTGCCGGGGCTGGGGCCGGCTCCCCTTCGACACCTCCTGCCCCGACATCACCGCCCACTTCCTCCGCGCCGCACGCAGTTGGGCGCAGGCTCTCCCCGAGCATGCGCCCCGGGCAGCCTCCCGCCTCAGGCACGCAATGGTGGCAGCCGAACGCTATCTGGCCCATACGCAGGCCCAGGATGGCTCGTGGGCGCCGCTGTGGTTTGGCAACCAAGCCCATCCCCAGCAGGCCAATCCGACCTACGGCACTGCGAAAGTCGTGCTTGCCACGCTCGATCCCCGCGGCGCCACCTGGCTGATCGAAGCGTTCGCTCGCGACGGAAGTTTGGGGGCTGCCAGCGGACTCCCCCCGTCGATCGAGGAGACGGCAGTGGCGGTCGAGGCGCTGGCGCGCGTGGCCGCGGAATCGCCCGATGCCGCCCTCCGGGCCCGAGCACTTCTGCAGGTGGAGGCGGGGGTCGGCTGGTTGATGGACCGCACAGCGGGCGGAACGCAGTTTGACGCTACCCCCATCGGCCTTTATTTCGCGAAGCTGTGGTACGACGAAAAGCTCTATCCGCTTGTCTTCACCGTCGCGGCGCTCGAGCGGGCTGCCCGGCTGGCTGGAGCTCGGACCTAGAGTGCATTCGCCTTGCGTGGCGCCTCGGCTGCGGGACGGCAAAAGTTTCGTCGCTTGGGCCGCAGCGGCCCTGCGCTCCTCAAGCGTTCGGCGATCCCTCCGCCTCCATCACTCTTCCTGATCGATGTTCGGGGAGGGGGTGCCCGTGCCCCAGGAGCCGGCGTAGGCGGCCAGCGGAGCCAT
>CAISJI010000132.1 GCA_903885565.1 uncultured Planctomycetaceae bacterium | reverse complement strand
TCCCACGCTGACGGCAGCCCTGCAGCAACTGCAGGCCCAGAAACGGTCGCCAGATCGGCTGCGCAGCGCTGCGGTACCTCCGACGGAGGCAGCGTTTACCAACCCCCGATAACGTTTTTTTATGGAACCCATAAGGTCAACGCACTCTGCCAGCATGTACAGTTCGCAGGGCCGTTGGGACGATACAACACAGTCCGGCTGGCGACGAAGAACGTCATTTCAGCCCCCATCGCCGTGCAGGAACCGCATATGACGCCCCAGCCACTCCCATTCATCAAGATGCACGGTGCAGGCAACGATTATGTCTATATCGATTGCTTCCAGGTGCCGGCACCGCAGGATCCGGTCTCCTTGGCCCGGAGAATCTCCGATCGCCATCGTGGCGTCGGAGGAGACGGGCTGATTCTCGTGCAGCCCTCCACCCGGGCTCAGGCCCGGATGCGGATGTTCAATGCCGACGGCAGCGAATCGGAAATGTGTGGCAACGGGGTGCGGTGTGTGGCCCATCTTGCGGTGTCGCGCGGTCATGCATCGGCGGGGGAAGTGAGCATCGAAACCGGCCGGGGTGTGCTCTCACTGCTGGTCACGCCGATCTCCCGGCGGCGCTCGCAGGTGCGCGTGAACATGGGCGAGCCTCTGCTGGCGGCCGCGTCGATACCGGTCGACCTGCTGGCCGGAGGGAAGGATGAGCGCGTGGTCGATCTCCCGTGCCCCGCTCTGACAACCCCTGAGCCCTGGTGGCAGGCAGCAGGACTCGATGCCCGGATGACCTGCGTGTCGATGGGCAATCCTCATGTGGTGTTCTTCTGCCGTGACACCGCCAGCGTGCCGCTGGAAACAGTCGGGCCCAGCATTGAGCATCACCCGTTGTTTCCCCGACGGGTCAACGTGCATTTCGTGGAAGTCATCACGCCGCAGCGGGTGCGGATGCGCACCTGGGAACGGGGCAGTGGTATCACGCAGGCATGTGGCACCGGGGCATCAGCGGTGGCCGTGGCCGGCGCGCTGACGGGCCGCACCGAGCGGCGGATTGTGGCGGAGGTGCCGGGAGGAGAGTTGGAGCTGGATTGGACAGAGGCCGGGCCGGTGCTGCTGACCGGACCGGCAGAAGAAGTATTCGAGGGGATCTGGCAGGACGACTGACACTGCGCCCCGGCTGTGGGCGGCGGGAGTGTTCATCAGGACAGGAAAGGCTGCAAACGTGAAATTGACATCACCCTTCGCCATCGGTGCTTGGTCGCTCGGGGCCACGTCTGTCATCAGGCAGTGGATGGGCACGCTCGATGCACGGGTCGATTTTGCCGAACCGTGCGTCGATCCGGTGCATCCCGATTACCGTGGCGCGAAGATCTACATCTTCTGGCATGAGTCGATCCTCATACCGCTCTCCCTGCGCGGGCACTCCAACATCTCGATGCTCTTGTCGCGGCACTGGGACGCCAACCTGCTCGGTCGCGTGGCAGACATGATGGGGTTTGGCGTGGTGCGGGGGAGTTCGTTTCACGGTGGCTCTGTGGCGCTGCGGCAGTTGGCACAGCGGGCCCAGGCGGGCAATCTGACGATCACCCCCGACGGGCCCCGTGGTCCCCGCCGGCAACTGGCCGCGGGATGCATTTTTCTGGCGAGCACGCTGGGGATTCCGCTGGTGGTGATGGGAATGGGATACGACCGCCCCTGGCGGCTGGGCACGTGGGACCGCTTTGCGATCCCACGCCCCTGGTCGCGTGCCCGCGGCGTGGTCAGCCGCTCGATCTACGTGCCCCCCGAACTCGATCGGGCTGGGATCGAATGGCATCGGGCGGGAGTCGAGGCCCTGCTGGTGAAACTTGCCGACGAAGCAGAGGCCTGGGCGACGGCTGGCACACGGCGCCCGGGTGAGCAGAAGATGCGCCGGGAACCATCTCGAGTGGCCCGCTGGGCAGCGGCGCTGCCCGGACCTGCCGGCGTGCCGCTGGACGAAGAACTCCAGCGGTGCGATGTGGTGGTGCCACGCAGAACACCCGACACAGTGGCGGCCTGAACAGACCGCAGTGGCCGGGCGTACCTCACGAGTTGGCCGCCCCCTGCGCCGTCACCCTCTCTGCCAAGCCGTCGCTCGGCAATCCCGGAGGCGCTTACCGCGCCATCAACGCCTGCCGCAGCGGAGCATCCAGAGGCTTGAGTTCCACTTCCGCACGCCGCTGAACACCACCGAGCAGCACATACTCAAGGCTCACGGCCCTGCCCACCGGACAGCCAGCGACAAGACGCGTCAGATCCTCTGGCGAACGCACCGGCTGGTGATCGAGCGCTACGATCACAGCGCCCGGAGGGATTCCGGCGATGGAGGCCGGGAGGGCATGCACAACTCCCATCACCCATGCGCCGGCCGGTTCAGGCAGACGGTAGCGGGATTGAATCTCGGCATCCACCGGAAGCGTGCGCACTCCGAGGGCCAAACGCCCCGGAGAGGGGGCGGTGGCGAGTGCCGAGACGGGCTGGGCCGCGGCATGCCTCTCGTCGCTGCTGCTTCGGCTGTCGCCGAAGAGCGGCTGGGCAGGCACTCCGGGGCGGGGTTGGGGGGAGGGGGTGGGCCGGGGTGGAACGAAAGCCGCGGGGGGCTCTTGCGCCGCAGTGACGGCGGTGGTCTTGGTGGAGGCCTGCCATTGCGATGCCTCCGGCCGCGGTGGGCGGGCGGTGGCGGTCACCACCACCTCCGTGATCCGCTCCGGGGTTCCCGGGCCTCCTCCGAGTGGCCTGCCAACGGCGATGCGCACTGTTTTTCCCGGGGAGATGGCCGCCAGAGCGGCGGCCCAGCCATCGGAAGTTTTCAAGGGAGTTCCGTCGATTGCCAGCAGCGTGTCACGGGGCTGGATACCCGCCAAGGCAGCCGGACCGTGGGCAGAAACTTCAACAACAGTCAGCCTTCCCGGAATCAGGGAATCATCGGCCACGCAGCCGAGCCAGCCCGTTTCCGGCAGCCGGGCTGGGGACCTGCCCGCCGGCGGAGTTGGTGCGGCTACAGGGGGAGGAGGCACCGCCGGCAGCGGAGAGGGGCGGGGCTCAAGGGAGCGCGGTGCAACGGGATTGGGAGATGGCGCCCCAGGGAGTGGCAACGGTTCACCGATCGAGAGTTCGCTCGGCTGGAAGGGGGCGGGAGGGGCCTCGGCGTCGGCTGTCGTGGGCGCTGCCGCCGCCAGTGCACTCACCAGCAGCGCGCTGCGCATGCATCGCGCCACCCGCCGCTCCGCTCGCTGGTCTTTCCACGCTGGGGTCAAGCAAGCCTCTGCGCTCAAAAGGTTTCCGATCCGTCCGCCGGCAGCGGAGGAGGTGCGAGCCGTTCCCGAGAGCGATCAGGCGCAGAGCGGCAGGACATTTCCACCACGGATGATGTGCTGCGTCGTCCAACCTGAGGCCGGGAGGAAGTATAGGGTATGGAGCGATTTTTCAATCAGCCTGCGCGGGGGCCGAGCGTGGGCATGTTTTTTCGGTGGGAGTCGCAACGAGCCTGCCGCTTGCGACAAACACTGCGGAAAAATCAGCGAAAACCAATTTTCACCTGGGCGAGTGGTGGCTCAACCGATGGTTTTCCACGGACGACCGGCTGCGCTGCCAGCGCGCGAGGTTGATCCGCAGGCCACCAGAGGCTCTCCGGGCGGTCGCGGAAAAGGTTTTCATCGACCAGCTAGCAGGGTTTGCTGTCATGGTTTGACAGCAGGTTCGACACCCATATACTCGCGCCCCGGAAGTCCACGGAAGGCGTCTGAGCATGGATGCAGAACACTCACTCAACAAGCCGCGAGCAAAGCTCAGTTACCGCTTGCTGCCGGGCAGCACGGGG
>CAISJI010000131.1 GCA_903885565.1 uncultured Planctomycetaceae bacterium | reverse complement strand
CGGCCCTGCTGGCAAGGATGGCGCCCCGGGCGTAGCGGGAAAGAACGGCGTCGATGGTAAGAATGGCCTCGACGGAAAGCCTGGCGTCGCTGGCCCCAGCGGCAAGGATGGTGCGCCGGGCGTAGCGGGAAAGAACGGCGTCGATGGCAAGCCGGGTGCGGCTGGCCCGGCCGGCAAGGATGGCGCGGCGGGCAAGAATGGTGTCGACGGGAAGCCGGGCGTCGCCGGCCCGGCCGGGAAAGATGGCAAGCCGGGTGTGGCTGGCCCTGCCGGCAAGGATGGCGCGGCGGGCAAGAATGGTGTCGATGGGAAGCCGGGCGTCGCTGGCTCGGCCGGGAAAGATGGCAAGCCGGGCGTCGCCGGCCCTGCCGGCAAGGATGGCAAGCCTGGCGTGGCCGGTCCTGCCGGTCCGATGGGGCCTGCCGGCACCTCAGGGGAGGTGCGGGGAACCGGAGCCCGCGATGTGACGGCGCTCCTCAAGCTTCCCGCTGCGGCGAAGCTGGATGGTGCTGTGCTGCGGCGAGTGGGCAACACCGTCGAGCTGTCGCTCGCCGGGCTGCGGAGTCGGCAGCGTTTGCATGCGGTGCTGGGAAAGGTGCCGGCAGGATTTCGGCCGAGTCAGCACCAGAGTTTCTGCACCTCCGACGCCGATTTTCAGCACCTCAGAGTGAGTGTCGACGCGGGGGGCTCAGGCGAGATTTCTGCCACGCAGCCACCAGCTGCGACTGGGCTGGCCAAGGTATCCACGTCGGTGGTTTGGCTCACCGATGACCAGTGGCCTGCCAAGTTGCCCGGCAAGGATTGGAGAAATTAACCGCGGCGCTATGCCTGCGAGTCACGAAGCTGGCGCGATCTCCATCGGTGGAGTCGCGCCAGCTTTTTTTGATCTCCCGACAGGGATCCGCCAGCAGGCTGTGGTTCCAGTGCAGCATCGCTGGATGCGATGCCCGTCGGCCGGGGAAAACCTCGGCTTTTCCACCGGGCGACTTCGTGGAAAAAGTCTATGGACGGCTTTTTCCACAGCCAGATAGGGGCGAAGCGATCAGTGGCCAACTGGAGGGGCTGCAGGCCGTGCCGGCTGAGGAGTCGCACGAGCGCGAAATCGGTGTCGGCGTGGCGTTTTGCCCGCCGACGCTGCCCGCATCTGAGGCCCCGAGGGAGGAACTGTGACAGCCGCTGCCGGCCGGCGGATCGACTTCTCTATTTCAAGAATGCCGAAATAGGGATCGGGATACTGCCAATCGTTTTGGGCCGTGGCTGGAGCGACCTGAGCAATGATCGCCCCTGCCATGAGAACGGCTGTGGCCACGCGGCGCAGAGGCCGGGGGTGGAGTCGCGGAGGAATCGAGCGCACGGAATGAGCCTCCGGGGGAGTGAACGTGGACTGCCGGGCCGACGTGTGTTTCGCGCGCAGGATCAGCGGTCGAGGACCTGTTGTACGAGGATCGGCTCCACGCCATCGACAAGTTCTACATGTCCGATGCGGCGGGGCAGCACGAAGCGTAACCGGCCATGCAGTGTTTTCTTGTCGCGGGCCATGATGTCGATAAGGTTTTCGGCAGGGGGGAGGGAGAGACTGCCCGTTCGCACGGGGAGTCCGAGCCCGGTGAGAAGAGCATCCTGACGGACCACGATATCCTCACCGATCAGCCCCATGCGGGCGGCCAGATCGGCAGCCGCCCCCATCCCGATCGCCACCGCCTCGCCGTGGAGCAGCGTGCCGTAGCCGGCAGCCGTTTCCAAGGCATGCGCGAATGTATGGCCGTAATTCAACACCACCCGCAGACCGGCCCGCTCCATCTCATCGCGTTCCACCACCCACGCTTTCAGGGCAGCAGATCGCGCCACCACATGCTCGAGGGGGGCAGGCTCGCGCCGGAGGATCGCGGCAGCATTCGCCTCCAGCCAGCCGAAAAATTGAGCGTCGAGGATCATGCCATACTTCACCACTTCGGCCAGCCCGCTGACAAACTCCCGCTCGGGCAGTGTGGCCAGCGTGGCGATGTCGGCGATCACGCCGCGGGGTTGCCAGAAGGCCCCCACCAGATTTTTGCCAGCCGGCAGATTGATGCCGGTTTTGCCCCCGATGGCACTGTCGACCTGAGCCACCAGTGTGGTTGGCACCTGCCAGACCGGGAGCCCCCGGGCAAACGTGGCCGCGACAAACCCAGCCAGATCCCCCACCACACCTCCGCCCACAGCGACCAGATGGGTGCTCCGGTCGACCGCCGCGCCTGCCAGCGCCTGCCAGAGCCTGCCAGCCTCGGCGATCGATTTGGAGGCCTCGCCCCGTGGCACGATCAGAAGAGTGGTCTGGATGCCGGCAGCCTGCAGGGAGGTGACGACGGTGCCAGCGTGAAGTTCCTCGACGGCGGAATCGGCGATCACGACCGCGCGGCGGGCCTCTGCCTGCTGGAGGTGGCGACCGCTGGAGGCCAAAATCTCCGATCCGATCGTGATATCGTAGGAGCGATCCGCGCTGGGGGCAGGCTGAGGGGTGGCCTCGGCTGATCCCGCCAGCGGACCATGTTCCCCAGACAGATCGACCCGGATGATGGTGGCCACAATCAGGCCACGCTCGCGCGTTCAACGTCGTCAGCGGTGACCGTGATCACGCGGGCGAAGCCGGTGTGCTGGCGGAGGTAATCGAGGTCGGCCGCCTCCTGGGGGCGGGCATGGAGCAGCGACTCGATGCGAGATTTATCGCTGGCAGACCAGTCTTCATATTCTGCTGGCCAGTTGGTGTGGTGTTCCACGACCAGAGCATCGCGGTAGGGATCGAAGGCGTTGGGCATGCGCCAGGCTCCTGCTCGAATAAGGGGGCGGGGTCTTTCCCGCGACGGGGCGTCGGAGGATGTTCTGAGGTCGTCCTGACCGAGGCCGCGCACCGCTCTGAAAAGTATACATTGCCATTTCAGTCGCATCTGTCCGGGGAAAGCGGCATCCTTGCCCGTTTCCACTCAGTCGACCGGTGGAAACGCCCCCGCCGCCGGCCGGCTGGCGTTTTCACGGTCGACGGGCAGCCCATCCAGCGATGCTACGCTTTATCCACAGCCTGTTTCAGACCCTTCGGATCGACCACTCATGCCGCCCTCCAGACGCGTCGATAGTTCCAATTCGCTCCCTGCCAGTCCTGCCGGACCACCGGTGGAAAAGGATGGGAGCCGGCAAGCTCCCGCCGGCTGGTCGGGCTCGGTGCTGGTGCTGGGCCTGCTGCTGCTGGGATTGGGGGCCGCCGTGACGGGGATCTGGTTTCAGTGGGGACAGACACGCCGGTGTCTGGAGTTTTACGGGCCGCGTGTGGCCCGGCTGATTGCTGAGGCGCCGCGGGTGGAGTTGTGGACGCTCGAGCCTGGCAGCAGTCCGCGGCACTTGCGTGGAATTGATCGGCAGGATGTCTCCCAGGCACCGGGGCTGGTGCATCTGCGCCGGGGGTTGGTCGAGGATGCAAATTTCCGCTGGGAAGAGGTTGGCAATAAGACGGCGCCTCTCCCGGTCGCCGCATGGGACAGCGCGCTGGTGTTTGCCACGCCTGAAGATGGAGAGAGCGCCGCCGCGGT
>CAISJI010000130.1 GCA_903885565.1 uncultured Planctomycetaceae bacterium | reverse complement strand
TGGAAACTGCCGGTGGTTGAACTGCGGCAGCTGCTCGGCCCGGCGATCTCTCGAGCCGCGCCGGCCCACAGCCTCGCGCTGATCGCTCAAGGCTTGGTGCCATGACGAGCGACAGCCAAGACTGGAAGTGGCAGTTTGGATTGTTAACCAGACCACCGGCGCTGCGCGAGCCGACAATGCCTGCGCAATCGCCGCTGGTGATCAAGCTGGGGGGGAGTCTGCTCAGCCAGCCCGGCTGGCCGCAGGGAATTACCGAACTGTTGCGGGCGCTTTCAGCCCAGTCGCCCGAGTCTCCGGCACTGCTGGTGGTCGGCGGGGGAAGTGTGGTGGAGGGGCTGCGACAGATCGACGCTGCCGGCCCGCAGCCGGCGGAACTTATGCATGCTCTGGCGATTGAAATGATGGGGATCACTGCCCGGCTTGTAGCAACGGCGACCGGGCTGCCGCTGGTCACGGCATGGCCCACTGCCGGAGGCCGGGGTGCTTGTCTCCTCGATGTGCCGCAGTGGCTGGCGGAGAACCAGCGACTCTTGAGGCTCCCGGTGGGGTGGGAGGTGACGAGCGATTCGATCGCCGCGTGCGTGGCGGCTGCGTACGGCGGGAAACTGCTCCTGGTCAAAAGCGTGCCGCCGCCAAATCTGTCTGCCAGCCACAATCAACTCGAGGCTCTGGCCGCCGCCGGCTGGGTGGACTCATATTTTCCAACTGCGGCCGCGGGCCTACCGGCGATTTCCTGGGCAGCACCGCTGGAAATACATCCGTGATAGCCGGATCCACCCGAACCCATCGAGCGGTGGAGGCGGAGGGGTCGGCGAACTTTTTGTCCGCACCGAGCCGCTGGCAGCCCACTCTCACGCACCCTACCCAAAATCAACCCTCAGTCCCAGCACCAGCCGTCAGTCGGACGGGCGGCGAGCGCTGCGGCACGGGCGGCAGCGACGTCGGCCGATTCGCCAGTGCTGGCCACAAATTCCCACGGCTGAAACTGCACGCCCCCAGAGGCGCTCACCACCCAGCGGGACCCCTTCTTGATGGCACTGGCCACCGTGGGGATCGTGCTGGGGGCCTCGTAGGCGGGCAGCGAAACACGCGTGGCATCGAGCAGCGGGCTCAGATCGAGCCCCGCCCGCTGGTCGAGCTGGCGGCCATGGATGAGCGCCGCCACCACCGCCAGATCGACGCAATTGGCCAGCTCGGCAAAGACCGGCTGCTCGGCAGCGAGTTCGTCGTAATGGTCGGTCATCTTCGCGCACCAACTGGCGGCGAGCTTGTCGGTTGGCCCCGCTCCGCGCTTCGCTCCATCCTTGCCGAAGAGATCGGTTTCCGTGAGGCACTTCATCCGCCGGCCGCTCAACTGCCAGGCCAGCTCATCGGGATCACGGGCGATCGGGTCGTATGAGGCCTCCAGCCAGAAGCGGGGCAGCGTGGCGGCCGAGGCCGTGCCGGGAGGAACCAGTTCCAGATAGCTCGGAATCCCCTTCACTCCCGAGGGCTCCAGCCCCATGCCAATGCGCTTGAGACGGTAATCGGCGGCGACCAGCACGCGGGCAAACCGGCTGTTGGTCGGCACGCCGCCAACTGTCACCATCTGCGGCCCCATCACCTCCTCCATCGAGCGGAGCGTTGCCTCCGGATCGGAGCCGATCGTCTTTTGATTTTTCAGAAATTGCTGCAGGCGGGCCACGCCCTCTGGACTCGGATCGATCGAGCAGCGCATGCCGCCCGCACGGGCCCCCTCAATGGCCCGCAGGGCCACCAGAAAATCCTCCAACTGCAGGAGCGGCTTGCCGCTGGCCGCACCCACCAGATTTCCTTGGGCATCGACCACCGCCGCATCGGCCGGACCAGCGAGGATGATGTCGTGGCCGTCAGGATCGACAAAAACATGCGTGATGCGCTCGAGGCCGCCGAGGAGGAGCGCCTCGGGAGGCAGGGGCTGCTGCCCAGCGGCGAATTGTTCCACCGCGGCGATCAGGCGTGCGAGTGACACTTTCCGCAGCGCCGATTGGCTGCCGGCTGCCATTTCACCGAGCGCCTGCCGACGAGCCACAGCCAGGGCCTCGCGAGCCTGCGGATCGAGATCCTGAACAATGCCGCGGGCATCGACGGAGATCCCGCCCACCGCCTGACCACCAAACCCGAAGCCGCCCATCTGGGCCAGCGCCGGAGTGGCCAGCGAACCGAGGCCGATCGCGATCAGCGCCAGGCTAGAGTGCAGCCAGCGATGCCGGCTGGTAGACCACTGTCGCTGCCCACAGCCCCGCTTCCCGTGCGAGACCCGCGAACCGAGTGCCTTGACGTTCATGCTCGACCTCTGCCTGAGAATGGGTAAGTGGCTGCCCTCTGCCCTGCAACTGGGCGTGCGATCGGGCAACCCGGCGCCTGGTCGGCCCAGACCCCCCGGCATGCTAGACGGATGCCGGGATGGCAGCAAACCCGGTTTGCGCGGAGAAAACCGGGGTTTTGTCAATTTCTGGAGGCTCCCCGGGGGGCTGGGCAACGGGGGAGGGAAGAGGAACTCGCCAAACCTGCAGGGGTGGTGCATGATGGGGCGATCGAGCAATGGCATCCTGATGTACGACCGCGACCAGATGTGATTCTGCATACATGACCCACTCCCCTCCCCCGGGCTTTCTTATTCTGCGCGATCCGGTGGCCGGCCAGTCTTTTGTTCGGCTTCAGCCGGGACAGGCGGTGACGTTCGGCCGAGCCCCGACCAACAGCGTCGTGCTGCAGGACGATCGCGCCAGTCGTTGCCACGCCGAGATCATCGCGGGCGAGTCGGGCTGGCTGCTCCGCGATCTTGGCAGCCGCAACGGCACCACCGTCAATGCCGAGCCGATCAGCACCGAGCAGGTGCTTACGCCTGGCGACGTGATCAGGATCGGTGCTGCGGAACTGCTGCTCTGTGCCGGCGAACCGGACGACTCCTCCGCCGCTGTGGCTGGTGATGGCACCGCCACCCATGAGGTGCCGGCCGACCTCGACCGCTGGAACAAATTGGTGGTGCACAGGCGAACCAAAACGAGCCTGCTGGAAGAACTGCAGCAGTCGGCAGGCTCGGTTCCCCGCGTGGGCCGGGCCGCAGCCGAACTCTGTCGGCTGGCCTTTGCCCTCGGACGGGCGACCGACGCCGCCGCCGCCGCCAGACTCGCCCTCGAATCGGCACTGCAGGGCTGCGGCGCCGCGCGGGGCATCGTGCTTCTGCCCGCCGCAGATCCGGGGGCCGCGAAACTTTCCTGCGCAGCCTCGCTCCCGCTGAAGTGGCCAGCCGACCAGATTCCCTGGGATGCCGTCACCACAGTGATGGCAGCAAACGAGGCCCTGCTTGCCCGAGCCGTGGAGCCTTCCGCTGCAGGGGCTCGCCGCGGCCCCACCCTCTCGGCGCCTGTTCGCGCCGCCGGGCGGCCGATCGGCGTGCTCCACCTGGAGATGGCGCCCGGCGGTCCGGAGGCGACGCCCGACGATCTGGAATTCGTGATGGCCGTCAGCGATGCTCTGGGAATGGCGAGCGAAAATCTCGCGGCGCGGGAGGTGCTCTCCTCCCGGCTGGCCTCCACGGCAGACGAAAACCTGCGTCTGCGGCAACGGCTCGGTGAGGAGACGAAGATGGTGGGATCGAGCCCCGCCCTCCAGGCTATCACCAGCCAGATTTCCCGCGTCGCCTCGACCAAGGCCACGGTCCTCATCCGCGGTGAGAGCGGTGCTGGCAAGGAACTTGTGGCCCGGGCGATCCATGAGGCGAGCGACCGGAAAAACGCCCCCTTCATCTGCCTCAATTGCGCCGCCCTCTCCGAGACGCTTCTGGAGAGCGAGTTGTTTGGCCACGAGAAGGGGGCCTTCACCGGCGCCACCGAACGCAAGGTGGGGAAGTTTGAGGCGGCCAACAAGGGCACGCTCTTCCTCGACGAGATCGGCGAGATGAGCCCCGCCATTCAGGCCAAATTCCTGCGCGTGCTCGAAGGCCATCCCTTCGAGCGCGTGGGGGGCAGCCAGCGGGTGCAGGTTGATGTGCGGGTGGTGGCGGCGACCAACCGGCATCTGGAGAAGGCGGTCGCCGCGGGCGACTTCCGCCGCGATCTCTACTTCCGGCTCAAAGTGGTGGAGATCACCGTGCCGCCGCTGCGAGAGCGGCCCGACGACATCGAAACGCTCGCCAGGCACTTCCTGCGCCGCTTCGCTGCTGAGACTGGCCGGGCCGTGCGCGACTTCCGCCCCGAGGCCTTGGAGGCGATGCGCGAATACCATTGGCCGGGCAACATCCGCGAACTGCGCAACTGCATCGAACGGGCGGTCGTTCTCTCCGCAGACGACACCGTCGACATCCACGAACTGGCACTGAGCAGCCTCTCCTCATTTGGCGATACCGGAGCGGGCGGTAGGCCGGCGCCTTTCAAGCCGGAAACGCTCGATGCACTGGAGCACCGCCATGTGCTGGCCACTCTGGCCGCCGTCGCCGGCAACAAGAGCAAGGCCGCGGCGATCCTCGGCATCGAACGCTCGACACTCGATCGTAAGCTCGGCCGCTGGGCCAAGCAGTGAGCCGCCGGAAGATTCAATCGAGGCCGAAGTAGCGTTTCCAGATTTCGATGTCGCCGGGGGCTGGATCGGGTGGCTTGGCATCGGAGGGGGCTTGCTTGAGACGCTTGGCCAGCCGCAACTGTCTCAACCACTCCTCGCACGACACCGCATTGGCCCGGCGGCGGCGCGCCGCGGCCTGCAGCCGCCGATCGCTCGACACCACCGTGAGGCTCGACGGGGCGTTGTCGTCGTCAACAAGTTCCTCGATGAGGGAGTCGGCATCGGGATACTCCCGGGCAAACCAGACGAGGATGCCCTGATGCGTCCACCGCCCCGGCAGGCCATCAGGGGCCCGCACCGCATCGAAGACGACGATCGTCTGGGCGGCAGAATCGCCAAGCAGACCGGCGAGCATGTCGAGCAGCGCCATCCGTGATTGCTCAAATCCCCGGGGACCGCGGGTCTCCCCAAACACGCCCGAGGCGTGGAGCAGGTTGTAGCCGTCGATGATGACTGTCATAGCCGGTACGCCTTGGCTCTCGATGGAGGCGCTGCCCCGCTCCTCATGCCAACCGATACTTGATCCGCCCAGCCACGATGGTAGCGACTGCCCTGCCCCGCAGCGTCCAGCCCTGAAACGGAGAGTTGACGCTCTTGGAGCGGAAGCTGCGCACATCGACCTGCCAGGTCAGATCGGGATCGATCAGCGTGATATCGGCGGGAGCGCCGGGGCGCAGCGTGCCCCGGCCGATCCCCAGAATGCTCGCCGGCAGCGTGCTGAGCGCCTCAATCAACCGTGGCCAGCCGATCCGGCCGGTGGCGATCAGCCTCGACACCGACAGCCCCACTGCCGTCTCCAAGCCGAGAATGCCAAACGGCGCCCGATCCAGCTCCAGCATCTTGGTTTCCGGGGCGTGGGGGGCGTGATCGGTGGCGATGCAGTCGATCGTGCCATCGGCAATCCCCGCGATGATCGCCTCCACATCAGCCGCTGTGCGCAAAGGCGGGCTCATCTTGCAGCTGGCATCAAAGCCCCGCAGCGCCTCGTCGGTGAGCGTGAAATGGTGGGGACAGGCCTCGGCCGTCACCCGCACACCCCGCGCCTTGGCGGCCCGGATCAGATCGACCCCGCCCGCGGTCGACACATGCATCACGTGCAGCCTGCCATCGGTCGATTCCGCCAAGGCAGTGTCGCGGCCGATCATCACCTCCTCGGCGGCGGCCGGCATGCCGGTGAGCCCCAGCACGAGCGATACGAGCCCCTCGTGCATCACGCCGCCGCGCGAGAGCTCCAGCACCTCCTCGTGGGCCAGGATCGGCTTGTCGAACATCCGGCAGTATTCAAAGGCCCGCCGCATCAGTTCGGCGTCGTAGACCGGGGCACCGTCATCGCTGAAGGCGACGGCGCCCGCCTCCACCAGCTGGCCGATCTCCGCCAGCTCCTTTCCCTCGCGGTTGCGGCTGACGCACGCCACCACAAACACATTGCAGGTGTCGGCCCGAACCGCCTTCTGATGGACAAACTCCACGGCGGCCTGCGTATCGATGGGCGGCTCGGTGTTGGGGATGCAGGCCACGCTCGTGAAGCCACCCGCCAAGGCCGCCTGCGTGCCGGTGGCGATCGTTTCGGCCTCCTCGCGCCCCGGCTCGCGCAGATGGACATGCATGTCGACCAGGCCGGGCGACACAATCAGTCCGGCGGCGGCGAGCGTCTCATCGGCTGACTCAGGCAGCGGTTCTCCCGGCCCCGTGCCACCAGTGATCGCCAGGATGCGGCCGTCGCGCACCCACACATCAGCCACCCGGTCGATACCCTGAGCGGGATCGATGACCCGCCCGCCAGAAATCAGCAATGTTTTTTTCATCAGAGCGTTCCCTCCGCTGACAGGCCTGGCTGGGCATGGCCGGCCTGATCCGTCTGCGGCAGCCTGTTGCCGCAGGTCAGCCAGAGCGTGGCCATCCGCACTGCCAGCCCGTTGGTGACTTGGTCAAGAATCAGTGATTGCGGGCAATCGGCCACGTCGGCCGTCACCTCCACCCCGCGGTTGATCGGGCCGGGCGCCAGGATGAGCAGGTCCTTGCGGGCCCGCTTGAGGCGTTCGCCGGTCATGGCATAGAGATGGGCATATTCTCGAACCGACGGGAACGGCCGCGTGTTCTGCCGTTCAAACTGGATCCGCAGCAGATTGAGAACATCGCAGCGGGGCACGATATTGTCGAGGTTGTGCGACACCTCGACCCCCAACTCCTCCCAGCGTTTTGAGACGAGCGTGGGCGGTCCGCAGACGATTACTTTCGCCCCGAGCTTGAGCAGCCCCCAGACGTTTGACCGGGCGGTGCGGCTGTGGGCGATGTCGCCGACGAGTCCCACGGTGGCGCCGCTGATGTCGCCGAGCCGTTCGCGGATCGAGAAGATGTCGAGCAGCCCCTGCGTGGGATGTTCGTGGGCCCCGTCGCCGGCGTTGATCACCCCCACATCCAAGTGCTGGGCCAGGAGGTGTGGCGTGCCGGGGGTGCTGTGGCGAACGACCACCGCATCGATCCCCATCGCCTCCAGATTCTTGGCGGTGTCGATGAACGACTCCCCCTTCGACAGGCTGCTGCCGGAGGCGGAGAATTCGACGACATCAGCCCCCAGCCGCCGGGCGGCCAGCGAGAAGCTGGTGCGGGTGCGGGTGGAGTTCTCGAAGAAGAGATTGACGATCGTTCGCCCGGCGAGAATCGTCAGCTTCCGCCGACAGCCCGCGGTGGCTTCCTTGAGCTGGGCGGCGGTGTCGAGCAGCAGCCGGATCTCCCCGGGGGTCAAGCGCTCCAGATCGAGCAGGTGACGGTGGGGCCAGACCTGGGGAACCGTATCAAAGGTGTGGGGCACGGAGGGCATGGCGGCAATCCAGAGGACGGAAGCGGCACAGCGGCCCCAGACCCCTCGCGAAGGAGCGACGATCTGCAGCCTGCGGTCGCGAATCGTAGCAGATTTTCCACCCCGCTGGCTTGACCATAGCCCCCAAACAGCCCGAAAGACGATCGCGGCCTGCTACTGGCCTTGCCCCGGGGAATCGCCCCTCTCTAATCTTCCCGCAACAGCCCTCAGGCCCTCCTGCGCGGCTCGTGGTGTTCAGCGCGAACACCCGCAGCGCACCGGCACGATCCCTCGCGAGCGAGCATTCGATGGGCAGCGACAACGCCATTCTCTCCCATTCGGTTCGGCAGTCGGGCAGCCTCGGCGGCCGCCGGCGGTTCGGTCCGCCCCGCCGCCACCTCTGGCAGGGCCTGGTCTGGACGCTCTCCTGCACCGGGCTGTGCGCCCAAACTGGCTGTATGTCGGCCCTCACCTCCGCCACCCTCCGCGAGGCGCTGCGGGAGACCGCCACCTCGCTCCTGGAACCGACCGACGACGACACCACCCCCGCCGACCACGCCTCCCTCTCCGCCTCCGGACGGCCAGTCGCCCAGCAGGAACAGGATGCCCTTCCCGGGCAACTGCCCGCGTCGCCCCCGGCTGCCAAGATTCCGGCGATGACGCTCGACGAGGCGATCGACAAGGCGGTCGAGCGGCTCTCCGGAGTGGGCGGGATCGATCCGGCCACCCGCGAGGTGCTGATCGAAACGCTCGAAACGACTCATCCCGACGACTGGCCGCAGGTGGTCGATGCTTTCGCGCTCTCACTCGAGGCCCGGCGCAGCGATACGGCCTCCTCACAGCCGGTCGCTGCCGCAGCGGTTTCGGAGACTGCACCGGTTGCGGATGCTCCGCTCGCCCTGGCAGCGGCCGAGCCAACCGCGCCGGCACCGATCGCACTCGAAATCTCTCCTCCGGCCGTGGTCGAAGAGCCGGTAACCGTCAGCGCTGCCCCGCCGTCCCGGCAGGAAGCGGTGGATGTGGTGCCAGTGGCGCATCGCCCCAGCCAGGCTGCTGCGGTGGCCACGGCGTTGTTGCAGATCGAACCTGCTCCGGCATCGCCAGTGCAGGTGCTTGAGCCAGAAGTCCCCGCTGACGCCCCGGAGCCGCCAGCCGTTTCCGGCCCAGGCGTGCGGAATGCCTGCTTCGCCACCCGCGTGCGGGCGTGGGGCGTGGTCGACCGGTTTTCGCAGGCGGCATTCCGCCCAGGCCAGGAAGTGATCGTCTACTTCGAACTGGAAAACCTGCAGGCGAATCGGTCGGCAGAGGGGCACACCACCTCGATCAGCACGGTCTTCCGCCTGCTGGCCCCAGATGGCACGCCGCTGGGCGCCGACATCACCTTTGATCCGGTGGTGGAAACCTGCCGCGAGCCCCGCCGCGAATTCTTTGCCCGCTATGTGCTGCGGATTCCGCCCGGAACTCCCGCGGGTCCCTGCCGGCTCGCCTGGATCGTAAGCGACGCTGTTGCCGGCACGACCACCACTGCCCACCTCGATCTGACGGTCGTTCCTCCCAGCGAATAAAGCTCAGCGATCGCTTTCTCCACGGGCTGTTCAGGGGGCCGCCGGCCGCAGTGGATCGATCGGCCGGGCCAGCGGTGGCGGCACCGGCAGCGGTTCCATGTCGGCTCGCGGAGCGATGGCCGCCGGAGCAGCAGGCGGCACCGGTTCAGGGCGCTTCTTGGGCTGATCGTCCTGCTTGAGCCGATTGAGCTCGCTATTGGATTCTCCCATGCCGCTCACAGCCGGTGCATCGGCGGGGGGCGGAAACATCTCCAACTGCAGAAGATCGGCGATCGATACGGCGCCTGTCCAGCGTTCCGCCTGGCTGTCGACATAGGCCAGCTCTGTTTCGGTGAGGATGCGCTGGGCCTGCAGCAGGCTCAGGAATGTCACCTCGCCGCGGGCATAGAGCGTCTGCGTGAGCGAGACCGTCTCGCGGGCCTTGGGCAGGATGTATTCCTCATACCAAGCCACCAGCCGCTGGGATGTGCGATAGGCCGCCACAGCCTGCGCGGTCTGGTTGGCCAGATCGAGCTCGACCATCCGCATCTCGGCCCGCGCCGAGGCTATCTGGGCCCGAGCGGAGCGGATATTGCCCTGATTGCGGTCAAACAGCGGCACAGCCATCATCACCTGCGCAAGGCCCTGATCCTGCGGCGGACCGCCCACCTGCCGTTGATAACCGCCCAAAACGTTCACGTTCGGTATCGGCTGCACGACGGCCCGCTCGAGCGCCCATTGGTTGCCGGCAATCTGAGATTCCAGCACCCGCGGCCGGGCATTGCTGCGCACAACAGCCTCCTGGAGATCCTTGAGATCGAAATTGGGGAGCTTCTGAAACAGATCGGCCTCCAGCTTCCCTATATCAACGCGCGGGAGGCCAATCGCCGCCGCCAGCTGCCGCCGGCCCGTTTCGATATATACCGAGGCGTTGAGCAGGCGCACCTCCGCCCGGTCGCGTTCGATGCTCCAGAAGAGGACGTCGGCTTTGGTGCCCTCCCCCGCCTCGGCGAGCTGGCGGCCGATGTCGTACGAGCGCTTGGCGATGTCGAGCAGGAGTTGGTAGATCTCCAGCCGCCGCTGCGACACCAGCAGCGAATAGTAGGTTTGACGCACATCGCGCAGAACATCAAAGCGGGCACGAACCAGCTCGTATTCCGCTCTCTGCACGTCGCGAAGAGCCGCCTGCTGCGAGAGCCGCAGCTTGCCGCCGGTGACAATGTCCTGCGCCACCGTGCCACTCCACTGGCTATCCTGACCGGCGGCCTGCGGCGTGAACCCGGCGATCACTGGATTCGGATAGAGCCGCGCCTGCACCGCCTTGCCGCGTGCCGCCTCGATCGCCGCCCGCGCGGCCCGCAGCCTTGGATGGCTGCGCTCGGCGAGCTCGACGAATTCGTCGAGCGTCTGTGGAGAGGGGCCGTTGGAGCCCTCCCCTTCGGCCATCGGCATATCGCTTTGGACCGGCGGTTGAGCCAACGCCACTCCCGGCTCTGCCACCCGCAAGGCACTGGGGCTTTGCGTCTGCCAGGTGGGCGTTTGGCTCCAGGCAGGCGGGCAGGCGAAAACGAGGAGAGCCACCGTGAAGAAAACTGGCTGCGACAGCCGCAGGCAGCGTGCATGTATGGAGTTGGGCATGGGGGTGCCGATCGATGGTGCGGAGAACATAAAATCTTCGTCCTCGGAAGAATCGTCACTTCCCCGCGCACTCCATCAGAAAACCGGACCGGCAGACTTTCCCCAGCCGGCAGCGACGAAAGCCCGGGAGCTTGGGTACATTGGGTGAGTTTCCCAGCTGGCCCAAACCGGCTTTTCACTCTCAGGAGCGCCACCGTTGACCGACCCGATCCTGCGTGCCGTGCATGTGGAAAAGACATTCGCCCCGCCACAGCATGGAGGCGCCGGGGTGCAGGCGGTGCGGAGTGTCGATCTGGAGGTGCAGCGGGGTGAGTTCGTGGCCCTGACCGGGAGTTCTGGGTCGGGCAAGAGCACGCTCCTCCATATGCTCGGCGGGATCACCCGGCCCACCGCCGGCAGCGTGTGGCTGGAGGGAGTCGATCTGGCCGCGCTCGACGACGCCAAGCTGGCCGTCCTGCGCCGGCGCCGAATCGGCTTTGTGTTCCAGCGTTACAACCTGTTGCCGGAACTCTCGCTCGAGGAAAATGTCGCCCTACCGCTGGTGCTCGATGGCGTGGCGGGAACCGCCGCCTCGGCTGCCGCTCGGGTGGCGCTCGAAAAGGTGGGAATGGCCCATCGTGCCAGCCACTCCCCCGATGCCCTCTCCGGCGGCGAACAGCAGCGCGGAGCGATTGCCCGGGCGCTGGTCGCCGCCCCGGCGCTGGTGCTGGCCGACGAACCGACCGGGGCCCTCGATTCGGTAAACTCACGGCTCGTCGTCGAACTTCTCCACCGGCTGGTCGAGGAACAGGGGCAGACTGTCGTTCTCGTCACGCACGATCCCGGCATCGCGGCCGCAGCCGGCCGGGCCATTCGCATGGCTGACGGTCGGATCGTGTCGGATATTGTGCGGGCCGAGAGCCGCGTCGCCGCCGGAAGCCCCACCCCATGATTTTCGAATCGTTTCGTCTCCGCCACCTCCTCCTGCGCCAGTGGCGGAACCGCCCCGGCCGGGCCTTGGCCACAGCCCTGAGTGTGGCTGTGGCCGTGGGGGCTGTCGTGGCGACGTGGGTTTCCGCCGATGCCTCGCGGATCGGCTACCGGCGGCTCACCGAGGCGCTCGATGGCACCCCCTCGATCGATATCTCCGCCCGGGCCGGGGGCCGCTTCGATGTGGGAAAGCTGCCGAAACTGGCCGACATTTCCGGAGTGCGGGCAGTGGTGCCGCTCTTCTTCCGGCCAACGCTGTTGCGTGTGGGAGAGAAACGGGTGCGGGAAATCGCCGTCGGCGTGGATGCCCAAACCCTCGCGGAAACCGGGCTGCTCAAGCTCACCTCGGGAACGGCCTGCGTCGGCCCCGATGAAACAGTCCTCGGCGCAGCGCTGGCCGAGGGGCTGGGCAAGAGCGTGGGGGACGAGGTGCTCTTCTTCGCCCGCCGTGGCGTGCGCCGACTGACTGTGACCGGCATCGCCGACCCCGCCTCGCTGCGCTGGTTTGCCGATGGAGCGGGAGTGGTGGTCGATATTCAGGCACTCGAGCAGATGTCAAACGCCCTGGGCCTGGTCGATCGGGTGCGGGTGGCACTGGAGCCCAACGCCTCCCGCCCAGATGTGCTTGAGGCGGCGGGCCAGCGGCTGCCGGAGACGCTGGTGGCCGAGATCCCGGCCGGGCGGGCGAGCATGGCAGAGGATGTGCTCCACTCCGCCGATCTGGGCCTCGACTTCGTCACCGGCCTGACTGTGGCGATGGCCTGGTTCATTGTGGGTAATGCGATGCTGATGAATGTCACGGAGCGCCGGCGATCGCTCTCGCTGGTGCGGGTGCTCGGGGCCAGCGCCGGGCAGATCAGGGGATTTATCACAATCGAGGCGGCCCTGCTGGGAACGCTCGGGGCGCTGGTCGGCGCCGGGCTGGGGCTGGCCGCGGCGCGGCCGATCTCTGCCGGCATCTCGCGGGCCCTGCAGGCTCCTTTTTCCGAGATGGTGGTAGAGCCGTTGATCGTGCCGCTGGCTGTGCTGATGGGAACGCTCGTTGCCATCGCAGCAGCCTGGTGGCCGGCCCGCGAGGCGGCGCAGATCGACCCTCTGGAAGGGCTCTCGCAGGCCCCGGCCCCAGCAAACAACCAGGTTTCCTGGCGGCTGTTGGGGGCGGCCTTTGCGCTGTGGGCCTTTGCGGCGCTGATGCTCTTGCTTGTGCTCGCCGAGCGGGTCCCACCGCGGGCGGCCGTGCCGGCTGGCATCGCCATGCTGCTCTCGTTTGTGGCGCTCACGCCGCTGATCCTGCCGCTGCTGGCCCGAGGCTGCGCCTGCCTCGTGCCACGACGATTTGCACTCGAGGGACGCCTGGCGCTCGAGCAGATTCTGCGGCAGCCGGTCCGCACGGCGCTCACCACCGGCGTACTGGTGGTGGCGGTAAGCAACGGCATCGGACTGGGGCATGCCATCCGCGACAACGTTGACGACGTTCTCGGCTGGTATGCCCGCATGATGCGGGCCGACTGGTTTCTCACCCACGCCGGCATGGTCGCCACCGGCCAGGCCCACGCCCAAGGCTCGCTGGAGGCCGAGGCCGATCTCCGCGAACTCTCCGGAATCGCGAGAATCGAGGTGATCGGCATCGCGATGGGGAAAGTGGCGGGGGGCGCGGGAGTGATCGTGGCACGAGATATGCCCGACGATGCTCCGCTGCCACTGGCGCCGGTCGGAATGGAGGAGTCTGCCGTGCGGGCGGCGCTGGCCCGCGGCGAGGCGGTGGCGGGCACCGTGCTGGCGCGGCGGGCGGGGATCAAGGCCGGGGACGATGTGTCTGTGGAAGTGTTCGGTCGGAAAACCTCCGTGCGGGTCGCGGCATTGGTGGTCGACTACACCTCCGGCGGCGCGTCGCTGGTGATGCGGCGTGACACCGCGAAGCGGCTCTTTGGGCTGGAATCGGCCGATGTGCTGCTGGTAACGGCGGCCGAGGGGCAGGCTGACGCCCTGCGTGCGGCGCTTGAAAAAATAGCTGATCGGCGTGGCATGCTGCTGCGGTCGGCGGTCGATGTGCGGAAGTTCATCGATGGGATCGTGGGCGGCGTGGTCGGATCTCTATGGGCGATCCTGGGACTGGGGTTTGCAGTGGGGAGCCTCGGCGTCGCCAACACCGTAACGATGAATGTGCTGGAGAAGAAACACACGATCGGCCTGCTGCGGGCGGTGGGGATGACGAGCCGGCAGGTGACGGCGATGGTGGTGCTCGAGAGCCTGCTGCTGGGCGCCTCAGGGGCGATCATTGGGCTCGTCAGCGGATTGGTGACGGCGCTGTTTATTCAGTGGGCGAGCCAGCCGCTGTTGGGCCATCCGATCCGGGCATCGTTTCGGCCGTCGGTGGTGGTGGCGAATCTGTTGGCCGCGGTGGTGGTGACCGGCCTGGCGGCCTGGCTCCCCGCGCGGCGGGCGGCCACAATCGATCTCTTGGAAGCGGTCTCGGCAGAGTGAGGGGAAACGGGCGTCAGCCCGGCTCGAGCCCGCGCAGTGTGCCGGTGGAGGTGGCGAAGCTGGCGGCCTCCACTCCCAACTGCTGCAGCATGCTCACATAGAGATTGGCCAGCGGTTGCTCGTCGTGAGTAGAGAATTTCAGATGCCCCGCATGGCGAAACCCGCCACCGGCCAGCAGCACCGGCAGATGGGTGTTGGAATGGGCGTTGGCATTACCCATGCAGGAGCCATGCAGCACCATCGTCTGGTCGAGCAGCGTGCCCTGTCCCTCGCGCACCTCATCGAGCCCTGCGAGCAGTTCGCCCAGCAGGGCGAACTGCTGTTCCTCAACCCTCCGCAGTTCCTCGATCATCTCCGGACGATTGCCGTGATGCGTGAGCGAGTGGGTTTCGTGAGCCACCCCCGGCGTGCGTGGCACCCACTGCGCAGGATTCACAAACAGCGTCACGATCCGGGTGGAATCGGTCTCCAGCGCCATCCGGATCATTCGCCCCATCAGTTTGAGAAGCGTGAAGAGTTCCTGCTCGGGGGCCTCCGGCGGAGGCGGGGACTTGGGCCGTGGCTTCCGCCGCCGCTCCCACACCTCGGCTCGCTGCATACGATCCTCCAGATCCCTCACGGCTGTGAAATACTGGTCCAACCGCTGGCGATCGGCAGCACTCGCCACCCGCTCAAGCTTGCGGGCCCCCGAGCCGACATAATCGAGCACACTGCGGCCGGCCCGCAGCGACTCCACCCGCTCCGCTGTGGTCTGCGGATCCCCCTGGAGAAACATCTGCCGATGGAGCCGGGCGGGACTGCGCTCCCCCGGAATCAACACGCCATCCCGCGTGAACGAGAGGCTCGTCGCCCCATGAGCCGCCACCGCCAAGGAGAGCGAGGGAAATCTCGTCTCGGGGCCGAGCGCTTCGGCGGCGAACTGATCGAGCGAGATCGTGTTGCGAAAATTACCGCTGGCCGGATGAGGGGCGCCGGTGAGAAAGGCAATGTCGGCCGAATGGCCGCCATCCACCAGCGGATGCGACACACCAGAAAAAACGGTGAGCCGATCCCGAAATGGCTCCAGATATTTGAGATACGGGGTGGGTTCATAGTTCCGGCCCGCAGTGGTGGGAAAAAAATATTGCGGCAAGAGCCCCATCGTTGTCTCGATCGCCACCATTCGGCGGGGCGGCTTGGCCTCTGCTCCACGTGCGACTCCCGCTGGCGCCAGACACTCCAGCCACGGGAGCGCCACAGCCACTCCCGCGCCGCGCAGGGCCGCCCGCCGCGACATCCCCTGCCCCGCCTGCCTGCTCCCGTTCATCGGCCTCTCCTTCTGCGACATGCCCCGTAGCTGCCGTCAATCATTGCTCGAGAAACAACCGGCTCGCCACCAGACCCTGAATCAGCGATCGTACGCCGCCGCCGCTCTCCTCAGATTCGGCCACAATCCGCGCCAGTTCCTCCCGATCCTCTGCCGTCGGCGACACGCCGGTCGCATAGACGAGCAACTGCCGGAGGAACGCCCGGGCCAGCCGGCGAGGATTAGCGGCCAGCGTCTGTTTGAATTCCTCGAATGTGGCGCAGGCCCGGCCATCGCTGGTGAGGCAGGAGGGATCGACCGGCGGCCCCTCCCGGTCGAGCCTGCCGTCGGGAGGGAGCACCCGATACCGTTCCCTCCAGCCCCCGATCACATCAAACGATTCGAGCGAAAATCCGGGCGGATCAATCGCCGCATGGCAACTGGCACATGAAGAATCCTCCGCATGGCGGGCCAACTGCTCACGGATCGTGACAGTGCCGCGCACATCGGCATCCACCGCCGGCACCCCCGGCGGCGGCGGCTCGGGGGGCTCGTCGAGCAGTTCCCGCAGCACCCACGCTCCCCGCTTGACTGGCGAGGTGACCGTGCCGTTGCTTGTCACCTTGAGCACGCTCGCCTGCCCGAGGAGTCCACCCCGCCGCCCCCCCACCGGCACGCTCACTTTTCTGAGGGCCGTTCCCGCCACCGGCCCCGTTGCCAGAGTCCCCAGCTGGTAATGTTCCGCCAGCCGCTGGTTGACCATCACAAAATCGGCGTCCACGAGCGCTCGGACAGGCTCGTCGTGCCGGATCAGTTCGCGAAAGTAGGCCCGCGTTTCGGCGAGCATCGCATCGCGCAACTGCTGGCTGTATTCGGGATAGAGCGTGGCATCGGGGGTGGTGAAATCGATCTCGCGCAGATCGAGCCATTCATCCAGAAAGTGGTCGATAAAACGCTCCGACTTGGCATCGGCCAGCATCCGCTCAACCTGCTCGGCCAGCACTTCGGGCCGACGGAGCTGCCGGCGGCGGGCGAGCGTGAAGAGCTCGTCATCGGGCATGGAATCCCAGAGAAAATAGGAGAGCCGTGTGGCGAGAGCCCAGTCATCGAGCGGGCCGGGGCCGCCGCCGATAAACAAAAATTCCGGCGTACAAAGCGCCGCCTGATACGCCCCCCGCAGGGCCTGCTCAAACGGCTCCCCCTGCTTCATGCGTCGCTGCACCAGCGCCACGCTCCCGGCGACCTCGGCCGCAGTGGCGGGCCGCCGATAGGCCCGGAACAGAAAGAGCTGCAGGAGCCGTTTGGCATCGGCAGCCGGCTCAGCCGACATCACTCCCCACGCCGGCGTGACCGGCTCCGACTTGGGGAGCGCCTCAGGAAAGATCTGCACCGCCGGGGCGTGCTTGGGGGGCCGCAGCGGACTCCCCTTTGGCCATGCCTCCAGCGGCAAGTCGCCATAGAGCAGGCGATGGCTGGCCGGGGGCCAGATTTCTGCCAGCGGCCCCGAGACTTCCAGATAGTCGATCGCCACCCCCGGCCCCACATACTCCCCCGCCCGGCCGGGCAACTGATAGACCTTCGCCGCCGGCAGCGACGCGGCGGTAAACAGCAGCCGTTCGCCAGGATTGAGCCAGACATCGAGCGTGTGAATGGTGGGGACCAGCGAGGGGGCGGGAACATAGCCGAGCAGGCGGTCGTTGGCATGGAGGCTCACCCCCTCAGGCGCCGGCCGCGGCAGGAGCTGCCCCTTCTCCCACTGAAAGCTCCAGACCGAGAGCTTGAGTCGATAGATACCGGCGCGGATTGGGGAGAAGCCGGTGAAGGAGAGGGCAAAGTGATCACCGGGCCCCTGCCGCCGAAAGACGCCGACCGACTGCTTGTAGGGAAAGAGGCCCGCCTTCTCGTAATAGTCGAGCTTGTGCGGCAGGGCCTCGCGCACCAGCGGCAGGGCGGCCGAATCGTAGGCGCCCCCCTTGAGGAAGACTGCATCCCCTTCCACCAGCGCCAGCTTGAAAAATTCCTGAGCGCCTGGCAGCAGCTTTTCCTGATAGGGAGCGGGAGGCCTGGGTTGGGCCGCCGTGGCCAGCGCCAGCGCCATCTCGGCGGCGGCATAATAGCCCGCCATGTGAACGTGGGAGATATCGAGGGCCGCGGCTGCTTTATCGAAGCCATGCGCCCGGCCATCCTCGGGAAGCATGTCGCGCACTGCCAAGCCGGGCAGAGCGAGCAGATCGCGGAGCGTCTGCTCATATTCGATCCGGCAGAGCCGGCGCTTGGGCGCCCGAGCTATAGGGGGCTCGGCCGCGGCGGCCGTCGCTCGGAGATCTGGGCTGAGCAACCCGAACAGTGCCACCAGAGGAACCAACAACCGAGCCAGCAACCAGCCCCGGCCAGCCCGCCGGCCCAGCCTGCCGCCCGACGGCGGCGGCTCTGGGCCACTGGCGAATAGCGCCGTCCTGACCACGCTGCACATCCCCCGCAGAAGCCGCCGCACCACTGCCCGTCAGGCAGCGCCCGTCAGCCGGGGCAACCTCTACCGATACTTCGGCTTTGAGGGGCACGGCTGTACAGGCTCGGGGTGCCGACCTCATCCAGCGGCAGCAGTCGGCAAGGTTTTCCGAAGCTACGCAGAGTGCCTCATTCCCTTTTTTTTATTCGGCAGGCAAGAGAAAGAGCCGGCCCTCGCCGGCATCAAACGAGAGTTGCAACCCGGGCAAATCGGGGCTGTCGTCGCGGAGGGAAATTTCGCGCCCCGTTTTCGGATCGACCTCCATCACGCTTGCCGCATCTGCGGCGAACTCAACCGTCGGCCAGCCGGAATAGGCAAAATGCTGATTGACCAGCATCACCGCCCGCCGGCCATCCTCGTGCTGAAATTCGCCAAGCACAAAATCGCCATCCTCGAGCGAACGCACCAGCCCCTGCCCCGCCACCGCCTGCCCCGGCTGCGATTCAATCCGCTCGACGCCTGTGCTCGTGAGCCGCAGCAGCGTTGGCCCGAGATTCCTGAGCATTCCGTTGATCCGGGTGGCTTCGTCGTAGTGGCGGGTGCGGCGGCCATCTGGAGTCAGAATCGCCCCTCCCTTGGGAAACTGCGCCCCTCGGGGAGTCCAATAACAGAAATACATCACCCCCTTGGCTCCGTAGGCAATCGATGTGAAGACCTGCCAGCGCAGCTGCGCCTCGGTGGGGTCGGTGTGGGGGCCGTAGGGCATGGAGTTAAAGAAATTCCAAAACGGGATCCCGGCCGCGAGGCTCTCCCGCCGCATCGCGGCGAGGTTGTGCCGATAGCCCTCCCGCCCATCGCGATCGGGGAGAAAGAGGGGATAGTGATCCATGCTCAGCACCGCAGGCCCCACCTCGGCGACGAATCGGGCGAGGTAAGTGTCGTAGTCGGGCGTGCCGAGGTCTGCCGGGCTGGCGTAGTTGGGAAAGAGGTTGATGAAGCCGAGCTTGCCGGGGCGGGCCTCGTGCAGGGCATCGACACGAGTTCTCAGGCCCGCAAAGGCTTCGGTCGCCGGCTCATCGGCCAGCAGATAGCCCCACGCAGCCGGTCCGTCGGGCCAACGCTCGGGCGGCCCGCTCCCCGGAGCGATGATCGCCCGCAGATCGTGGCGGGCACACATCTCCAACTGCTCAGCAGCGGGCCGGGGCGAATCCCCGCCACACAGGCCAATCACCAGATTGAAATGCGCCGCGGCAATTTCCCGGTAGCGCTCCTCGTTGTTCTCGTCGGTCTGCGGCGGAACCCAAAAGCCGATGGCAAACCGATCCTGAACGAACCGGGGCTGAGGCTCTGTGGCCGCGGCAGACCGGGGCGAGCACAAGGCCAGCCCGACGACACAGCAGAGCATCAGGCCGACCGAAGCCACAGACGGAAAGCCGTCTGCCCCCAAGCCCCGGCGCCAGCGGGGAATGCGGTCATGCGCAGGCTGCTGCCTCATGCTGGAATTATTTCTGCAGATAGGCGAGGGCATCGGTCTGATGGTGGATCACCTTCCACTGGCCATTTTCGCGGCGAAACACTGTGGAGGAGCGGATCGACACCGGCTGCGGTTTGCCGTCGATCACATTCTCCCCCTTCTCGTAATAGCGGGCCACTGCCAAGTCGCCGCTGTTCACCAGATGCACGCCTTCAGCCACCACCTTGCCGCCGAGCTTCCGGCCAGCCTGCTTGTCCCAATAGGGCTCGATCTGGCTCCAGCCGACCTGCAGACCGCCAGCAGGGCCCATGTAGGTGGCGTCGTCGGCATGCGACCAAATCGCCTTCATCGGGACTGCATCGCCGGTGAAGAGAATGTTGAGGGCGGTATGAAACTGGTCGAGGGCTGCTTGGGCCGTTTGCCTGTCGGTGTCGGCCGCCCAGGCACTCCCCACGGCCGCCAGAAACGCAAGCGCCAAGACCAAAACACTCGTCCGCTGGAATCCACGCATGACACCACCCCTGTGAGAATTGCTCCGGCCCAAACACCGACTCAAAACACTGGGGAAGCCTACCACAGCCGGCAGGAGCCAACCACCGGCAAAGATCCTTCTGACCGGGCGGCAGTGCCAAAAACAACCACCCGAAACGTTTGCTTCTTGGCGACATCCCCCCGCAACACCTATCTTTGAGGGAGTCTCACTCTTTGGGAACGGGATCTCCTTTTCTCCTCTGCTCGCGCCAGAGTTCTTGGCCCCGGTCGCGCGCATCATGCTCCTCGCCCATCCCTCCCGGTGCCATCCTGCCATGAATGTTCCGCATCTTGCATTCCGTCCGCTGTTGGTGGCTATTGCCTGCCTGACGCTGGCGATGCCTGCTCTCCCGGCCGCCCCCCCGCGGCCCAACATCGTGGTGATCCTCGCCGATGACTTTGGCTGGGGCAGCGCAGAGTGCTACGGCGCTACCGGCGTTTCGACGCCCAACCTCAACCGGCTCAGCCGCGAAGGGCGGAAGTTTACGCAGGCCTATGCGTCAGGATCGGTCTGCTCTCCCACCCGCTATGGCCTCTTGACCGGCCGCTATTACTGGCGCACAAGCATCAAGGATGGAGAGGTACTGCCGGGCAATGCGGCGCTTCACATCGAGCCCAACCGGCTCACGCTCGCCTCCCTCTGCAAAAGCCAGGGCTACCGAACTGCCGGGTTTGGCAAATGGCACCTCGGCCTGCAGGCAGGGGTGGCTGCCACCGACTGGAACCAGCCGCTGCGCCCTGGCCCCAACGCCCTCGGCTTCGACTATTTCTACGGCCTCGTGGCCAACTCCCGGCAGGGCCCGCACACGTTTCTGGAAAACGACGAACTGCTCGGCCGCACTCCGGGGGAATCGGTCAGCGTGTCGGCCCCCGGCGACACGTCGACCACCACCGGGATTGAAAAGCCGTTCGTGGTCGACCAGATCATGGAAACGCTCACCGCCAAGGCGACCGGCTGGCTCGAGGCCAACCATGAAGAGCCCTTCTTTCTGTATTTCGCTCCCAATGCCGTGCATGGGCCGATCGCTCCCAACCCAAAATTCACCGGCAGCCCCCACGGCCCCTATGGCGACTTCATCCACGAACTCGACTGGAGCGTCGGCCAAGTGCTCGACACGCTCGACAGGCTCAAGCTCGCTGAGAACACGCTGGTGATCTTTACCAGCGACAACGGCGGCGTTGTCCCCCATCCCGCCCCCGGGGCAGCACCGGTTGCCCACGCGGGGCTGGCAGTCAACGGGCCGCTGCGGGGGGGCAAGCACACGATCTATGAAGGGGGCTTTCGCGAGCCGTTTCTGGTGCGTTGGCCGGGGCATGTGCCCGCCGGGAGCACCAGCGAGCAGGTGATCGCTCTGCCCGACATGCTGGCGACATTCGCCGGTATTTTGCATGTGCCGCTGCCGAAGGGGGCCGCCGAAGACAGCTTCAACGTGCTGCGGGCGTTCACCGAGGAATCCCCCGGCCCTCCGGTGCGGGATCAGATGATCCTGCAGGCGGCCGACGCCACCTATGCCCTGCGGCAGGGGGACTGGAAGCTGATCGAGCGGGTGGGGGCGCCCACCTACCAGCGCCGCCCCGGGGCCAAGCCGGCCAAGCCCGATCCCGACGCGGCGGCGCACGACCAGCTCTTCAATCTCAAAGAAGATCCCGCCGAGACCCGCGATCGCTCCGCCGCCGAGCCAGCCCGGGTGATCGCGATGAAACAACTGCTCAACGACTCCCGCTCGCGCGGCTTCACCCGCCTGGCGGAGAAGCGGCCCCCCAATATCCTCATTATCGTGGCGGATGATCTCGGCTACGGGGAGCTTGGCTGCCAGGGCTACACGCGGCAGGTGCCCACGCCCCATATCGACAGCCTCGCCAGCGGTGGCGTGCGGTTTACCAGCGGTTATGTCAGCGGCCCCTACTGCAGCCCCACGCGAGCGGGCCTGCTTACGGGCCGCTACCAGCAGCGGTTTGGCCACGAATTCAACCCCGGCCCGGCCGAACGCTCGCCGCCGACGGTCGGCCTGCCGCTGACCGAAACCACGCTCGGCGATCGCCTCCAGGCGGCTGGCTATGCCACCGGCTGGTTTGGCAAATCTCACCTCGGCTACGCCCCCCCCTTCCATCCGCTCAACCGCGGCTTTCAGGAATACTTCGGATTCCTGGGGGGCAAGCACGATTATTTTCAAGCCAGCGGCGACCCCGCCAATCCGATTCTCCGGGGCCGGGAGCCGGTGGAGCGTGTTGACTTCACCACTGATGCCTTTGGCCGCGAGGCAGCCAGCTTCATCGAACGCCACAAAGATATTCCCTGGCTCTGCTACCTGCCCTTCAATGCGGTTCACTCGCCGCTGCAGGCGACGCCGCAAAGTCTGGAGCGGTTTGCCGATATTGCCGACCCCACCCGCCGCACTTTCTGCGCCATGCTCTCCTCCATGGATGACGCGATCGGCGGTGTGATTGAGATGCTCCGCCGCCACCAACTTGAGGAAGAGACGCTGATTTTCTTTATCAGCGACAACGGCGGCCCCACCGAATCGATCACCTCCGGCAACGGCCCGCTGCGGGGTTTTAAATCGCAGACCTGGGAAGGGGGCATTCGCGTTCCCTTTCTGATGCAGTGGAAGGGGCACCTTCCCGCGGGCCGCGTCGATGATCGGCCGGTGATTCAGCTCGATATCCTCCCCACCGCCCTGGCGGCCGCGGGCGTGGCGATCGACCCAGCCTGGAAGCTCGACGGCGTCAACCTCCTCCCCTTCCTCAGCGATCCATCGCAGATTGCTGCCCCGCCGCACGAGGCGCTCTACTGGAGATTTGGCCCGCAGATGGCGTTGCGGATGGGAGACTGGAAGCTGGTCAAGGCCCGCGGCGGGGGCGATCTTCAGCGCGATGGCCGGGCTTCCACCGAGAGCGCGCAGCTCTATAACCTCCGCACCGATATAAGCGAAACAGAGAATCTGGCCGAGAAGCATCCCGAGAAGGTGCGGGAACTCGCCGCCGCCTGGAATCGCTTCAACAGCGGCATGATTGAGCCGGCCTGGCTCGATGGCCCGGCCGAGCGGGGGCGAGCACGGGCGGCAGCCGCTCCCTGACACATCCCTCACCCACTTCTCGCGAACCGTGGCGAATTTTTCGAACACCGGGTCAGACCTCATCCAGGGGAGTTACCATGTTTCAAGTGCCTCGAAATGGTGGGTGGCTCGCAGCCCCTGCTGCGAATCGATGCGGTCTGGTTTTCCATCGGCCAAGGGTCCTGCTGCTCGGAGTGGTGCTGGTTGTGGCAAGCCTGTCGCTGCCGGCCCAGGGTGAGCAGCCCCCCGCCTCCTGGAGCCAGTGGCGCGGAGCGGGCCGGGATGGCCTTGTGGCGGGAGCCGTCTGGCCCGACGGCCTGAGACCTGAGCGGCTGGAAAAACTCTGGCGGGTGGAGCTTGGCCCCGGCTATTCGGGGCCGGTCATCGCCGGCGAGACGGTGTTTGTCACGGAGACGCGCGACAAGAAAACGGAGCATGTTCGAGCCCTCGACCGCCAAACTGGCCGTGAACTCTGGCAGGCCAGCTGGGAGGGCTCGATGAGCGTGCCCTTCTTTGCAGCCTCGAATGGATCGTGGATCAGGGCCACGCCGGCAGTGGCTGAGGGCCGGATCTATGTGGCGGGGATGCGCGATATTCTCGTCTGCCTCGATGCGGCGACCGGCGCGGAGATCTGGCGGGTCGACTTCACGACCGCCTTCGAAAGCCCGCTCCCCGCCTTTGGCTTTGTCTCCAGCCCTCTCCTCCTGGGCGACTCGGTGTATGTGCAGGCCGGCGGCGGATTTGTGCGACTCGATAAGGGGACGGGAAAGGTGATCTGGCGAGTCATGGCCGATGGCGGCGGCATGAACGGCAGCGCTTTTTCATCTCCCTTCTTCACCACGCTCGGAGGCGTGCCGCAGATTCTGGTGCAGGGGCGGGAGGAACTCGCCGGCATCGATCCCGAGCAGGGGACGATCCTCTGGAAAACGCCGGTGGAGGCTTTTCGCGGGATGAATATCGTGACGCCGACGGTGAGCGAGGGAAAGGTCTTCACCACCAGCTACGGCGGTGGCTCCTATCTCTTTGCCGTCGATCCCACAGCTGCCGCAGCGGCTGCCGAGAAGGCCGGCGCGGAGAGCGTGTGGCGCAATAAGATTCAGGGATATATGTCGACGCCGATCATCCGGGAGGGGCACGCCTACGTCCACCTGCGCAACCAACGGTTTGCCTGTCTCGATCTGGCCAGCGGCAAGGAAGACTGGATCACCACGCCGTTTGGCCGCTACTGGAGCATGGTGGCCCAGGGGGACAAGCTTCTCACGCTCGACGAAACGGGCGATCTGCGACTCATCCGGGCAACTCCCGAAAAATATGACCAGCTGGGGGAAGCGAAGGTGGCAGAGGCGGAGAGCTGGGCCCACGTGGCCGTGGTCGATGCGCCGGGAGGCGGGACTGAGATTCATGTCCGCGATCTGTCGGGGATCACCGCCTGGCGTTGGAAATAGGGGCGGCTGCCGCGTCAGTAAGTTCGAACTTCGTGAATCGCCGGCTGCGCTCAATTCATCGAGCGACGGAGGCGGAGGGATCGGCGAACGCTTGAGGAGCGCACGCGACGAAACTTTTGCCGTCCCGCAGCCGATGCTCCACAGCAGCCGATGCCCCACGGAAGCCGATCTGCTCTATCGCGCCTGGCTCGCTGCCGCACCAACCTCCACCGCCTCATCTCCCAAGTCCCTCTCGCGGCCGCGGAGATGCTTGTCGAGAAACTGCCTGATCCGCTCATCGACCACCGGCGTCTTGCGCCAGCCGTGGCCACCGCCGTTGACGGTGAGCAGAACGCACTCCGCCCCCGCTGCCCGCAGGGCCTCGGTGAGCTCCTCTGCCTGGCTGTAGGGCACCAGCGGGTCGGCGGTGCCGTGGATGCAGAGGCAGGGGGCATCCTCCTGCGACGCATGACTGACCGGGGAGGCGTTCTTCGCCTCTGCCATTTTTTCTTTCACCGGCCCGCCGAAGAGCCACGCCAAGACCGCCTGCGCTGGTTCGTTGTCCTCCGGCACATTGGCCAGATTGCCCGGGCCGGCCTGGTTGATAACGCACGCCACCTTGCTGCTCTGCTCCCGATCCTCCCCCAGATCCCCATCGAGTTGGTTGGTGTCGCCGGTCGTTCCCAGCATCGCCACCAGATGCCCGCCGGCCGACATGCCGACGGCGCCGATGCGAGCGGGATCGAGGTTGTATTTTTCGGCATGCGCCCGCAGCCAGCGGATCGCAGCCTTGCAATCGTGGATCTGGGCCGGCCAGATCGCTTCATCAGTAAACCGGTAGCCGATCGAGGCAACGGCATACTCGCCCGACTCAACAAACGGCAGCATCACCTCTCCATGCTTTTTGTCCCCTCCCCGCCAGCCGCCGCCATGCACGAAGACGATCACCGGCAACGGCCCCCCTTCCCCGACAGGCTCTGGCAGATAGAGATCGAGCCGCTGCCGCGGGTTGTCGGTGTGGGCGTAGGGAATGTCGAGTTCTCTGCGCACGGAGAAAGGCGCCGGCTCGTCTGCAACCGCCAGCGTGACCAGTCCCGCAATCGCCACGCCGCATGCCACACAGTACATATTCCTCATGATTCGCTCCCCGGATCTTCTTCCCGATACCGATATCCCTTGCGTCGGTTATCGCATGGCAAGGGGCACTCCAGCCACACGTGAATCCTACGCAAATGAAAGGTTGGCCGTCGCAGCCTTCCCCTTGTGAACACAACACCGTTGTGAGAAAATTCACGTTGAGGTGGGGCCAGAGGCACTGCACAACCAGAACCGGTCGTTGGACCAGAAGTTGTATTCCTTATGCACACCGCTATGAGTCGTTCCGATGCCGTCGCTGGTGAGGCAAAGCCGAAGAATGGGCTGGCGGGGCTCAAGCATTGGCGCTACGACATCGTGGCAGGTTTCGTGGTCGCGATGATCTCGCTGCCGTTCTCGCTCGGAATCGCTCTCGCCTCCGGCGCACCGCCGATTACAGGCATCACTTCGGCGATCATAGCCGGGTTCATTCTGCCGTTTCTGGGCGGTTCGTATGTGACCATCAGCGGGCCTGCAGCTGGCCTGGCCCCCATCCTCCTTTCCGGAATTCTCACGCTCGGTGCCGGCGACGCCGAGAAAGGGTATCCGCTGCTGCTTGTGGCCATCTTCTTCGTCGGCCTGCTCCAGGTGATTCTCTGTCGCTGGAAGGTCGCACGATTTGCTGCCATTTTTCCGGCGCCGGTCGTCGAAGGGATGCTCTGCGCCATCGGCCTGCTGATCATCGTCAAACAAATCCCCCTGCTGATGGGAACCAAGTTCCACGCCAAGGATTTCTGGGAAACCCTCGCGGAAATTCCCGCGCACCTCGATGCGCTTGCCGATCATCCGGAAGTCATCGGCCTCGGCCTGGCGAGCTTGGCTTTGATCACGATCCTCTCGCAGTTCAAAGGGGGGATTCTCAAGGTCGTTCCCCCGATCGTGGTCACGGTTGTGGTCGGGGCAGTCCTCGCCCGCTTCCTCGGACTCGACGACAAGTATCTCCTCCACCTCCCGGAGAACCCCTTCGCACACGGGGTGATGATGCCTGATTTCAGCGGCGTGATCGCCGACCGCACGCTCTGGCTGCCATGCGTTTGGATCATCATCATGATCACGTTGATCAACGGCGTGGAGTCGCTGGCGACGATTGCCGCCATTGACAAGATCGATCCGTTCAAGCGGCGTTCCGACCCGAACCGCACGCTTCTGGCGATGGGCGTATCGAACTTCGCGTCGAGCATCATCGGTGGACTGACGATCATTCCCGGGGGAGTGAAGAGTACGGCCAACATCATGGCAGGCGGCCGAACCCAATGGGCGAACTTCTACAACGCCTGCTTCCTCACGATCATGCTGCTCTATGGCCGGAGCCTGATCAACATGTTCCCTTACCCTGTGCTGGCGGCAGTGCTCGCCTTTACGGGATACAAGCTTTGCAGGCCTTCAGTCTGGAGGCACATGTTCTCGATTGGCCCGGAGCAACTGCTCATCTTCGGCGCCACGGCACTGATCACCGTTTCTACCGATCTTCTGGTGGGGATCCTCGCGGGCATCGCGATCAAACTGCTCGTCAACGTGTGGTACATCCGGTTCGTCGAACGCTCCCGGGGCGGAACTTACCCCTTCTTCAACAGCCTGGCGAGCCTGTTCCGCGACCCGATCGTTCGCCACGAACAGCGGGGAACCGAACTCCATCTCTTCGCGGAAGGGCCTCTCGTCTGCTTCAACGTCATCCCGTTCAAGCAGCGGATCGATGATGTCCCCGCCGGCACCGAGTCGCTGGTGCTTCACATCGGCGACGGCGTGCTGCTGATCGACCACACGACATGCGAAAACATCCTCTCATGGCAGGAGGCATCTGGTGCCGGCGGACGCCCCGCCCTGGGGTTCGTAGGCTGGGACAGGCTGCTCCAGAAGTCGGCGCACCCTGCCTCCATGTGCACGCTTGCTCAGTAGGAGTTCCTCTGACGGAGCCGATGGAGTCTGAAAAACGACACTCATCAGCCGGGAACAGAACGTGGCTGCGACCCCCTCCGGAATGAGGCTTGGCAATGCAACTCTATCCGCTGAAGTTGGTGACTGTTGTCGGGGAGACGGTGATCACCAAAGCCATCATTGCCGAAGGCCTCCGGCTCGGTGCGAGTGGATTCACTCTCACCGACGTCGATGGCCGCGGCTCGCGGGACGCCCGCACCGGGATCATGATCGGCAGTGCGAAGACGCGTAAAATCGAGTTCGTCGTTTCGGAAGCGGTTGCAGTTGCGATTCTGGAACACATCTCGCACACCTACTTCGAGCACTACGCCTGCATCGCCTGGCTGAGCGATGTCTCGGTTGTTCGCGGGGAACACTACGTGGCCCGCGAGAGGTGACCCGCTCGAAGGCCACCGGCCACCACCCGGGGGAATCGGGGTCGGCAATCTGCCGGTGGCCCGTGCTGCCAGCCGCAGGCCATGAGTTCGTTCCCCTGCCCAGTAGCGCAGGCCGGCGTGAGTTCCGCCGGCCGCCACCGCCAACGACGATTCTTGTAAAAAACATGCTCATATGAGTGCCGTATGCCTCCCAAGCGAGCGGATTGGTGGCAATCCAAAGCTGAGGCTGGGCAGCAGAATGCGCCCCGGTCAGGTCTGGTCTCTTGTGGGACCCCGCCGTCCGATCGCCCCGGCACGTTCCCCGACACGCAAGCCCAGGCAGGCGAGAGCAACCTACTACCCGTTTCGTGCGCGCTCGTGTCGTTTCGTGCGCGCCAGTGTCGTTTCGTGCGCGCTCGTGTCGTTTCGTGCGCGCTCGTGTCGTTTCGTGCGCGCCAGTGTCGTTTCGTGCGCGCCGCTGCCCGGAGGGCTTAGTATCTCAGTGGCTACCTTCTTGACAACCACGTGGTCGCGAATAAAATCCCGTCGGAATTGTGTTATTTCCGTCAGGCAGGCTGCGAATAAAGTGCGGTATCGCTCGATACGATGCCCGTCTACCGCAAGAAATCCTCGGCGGTTCGGCCGGTCGACCGAGTGGAAAAAGATCAGGGATGATTCTTGCAACGCACAGCTTGAACAAAAGATCTGGTAATTGAGAAATCGACACCCTCACGGAAACAAGAAAATGACTCGCTTTGTTTGGTCTTGGTCTCTCGTCGCAGCCCTTGCGGTGATGGCCGCCGCCGATATGGCTTCCTGTGAGGGAGGGATCATCTCGACCAACAGCACGGCCAACACCGATCCATACACAGACGGGGACGGCTTCGGCTACGCAAATTCCGTCGGCCTGTCTGTATCACTGGCAAATCTATCGATCTCGCAAAGCTTCCCCGACCCAGGCGTGTGGGCTCAGAGCATATTTGACAATGATTCCATGTCATGGACAGGCAACACCGTCGACGTCAGCGGCAATATGACCTTTACATCTTCCACCCTGGCGAGTGGCGTTGTCGTGGGGCCGGATTCAAATTGGACAAACTCCAACGTGAACATGTTCGGAACCGGTTTTCTGGGAACACGATGGCAGGTCGGCTCAGATTACTATTACGGCTGGTTGGGGGTAGCTTTTGCAGACGAATCCGATAGTTACAGAGTGACCTTCACCAATGCGGCCATGAACACGACCGCAGGGGCAACGATTCTCACGCCATCGCAGACGCCAGTCCCTGAGATTGACCCCAGTACGGCCTCAAGCGCTCTCTCGCTCGCGGGTGGCGTGCTGGCGATGATCGAGCAGCGGCGGCGGCGGGCCGCGCTCGTGGCATGATCGAGTGAGATTGTGGATCGCTGATTCTCAACCGGGCTGGGCATCGCAAGGTGCCCGGCCCGGTGTTGCTTCAGGCTGGAGGCTCAAGCCCATAATCGTGGGCTATCTGGCTGTGGAAAAAGCCATCCATGGCCTTTTTCCACGAAGTCGACCGGTGGAAAGGCCGAGGTTTTCCACAGTCGACGGGCATCGCATCCGGCGATGCGGCACTTTATCCACATCCTGCGATGGGCTGATGCGAGACCGATGCCGCCATGGCGATGCTCGTCCGCAGAATGCGGGCCCGTCGTGAAAGTATCCCCAGCTTGGCACGGCAGTTCAGGAGTTCATCACCACCCGCCAGACCGCACTGTGCCGCCACAATTCTCGCCCGGTCGATCACGCGGGCGATTCGATTGGTCATGCACAGAAGCAGGAGCCCGACGCCGGAGATCAGGATCACCGGCCCAATCGCCAATTGCAGCGTCGGAATGAGTGACTCAAGCGAAAGCACTTCCTCTCTCACGACTACCACGACTGCCTTCCCTTGTTGGAACGGGAACTGGTGTTGGGACTAGGACTCCGGGTAGGGCTGGCTTGAGCGACCGCGGAAATCACCAGTGCCCCGAGACGACTGCGGATTGGCCATTTTGGAGGTCAGCTTGGGTTTCAACCTCCCCATGGAACTCTGTCGGGAAGTCCTCTGCCCGCTCTCCGTAGATTTCCTGCATTCCAGAAACAGCCGCCAAATACTCGCGAAAGTGTGCATCCATGCTGGGGGCCCTCCTTGTAGACGGTTAACCGCAGGAAAACGCTCCGAATAACCAGCCCCCAGCCATCACGCCAACCCCGACGCTTTTGCCCTGCCTTCTGGCCACCGGTGCCCACAGCCCAGCGATCTCTTTCTGGGCCGCCACTCACAATCCACCCCGTACTCCCCCATCCCCCCAAGGGAAACTATGTCAACAAAGCAAAACAATCCACCGAACACACGTCAGCCCCAAGCCCGGACCACACCACCCCCGCCCACCAACACTGCCCTCTCCCTCACCACCCACCTCCGCGAACTCGTCCAAGCCTGCTTCACCGCCATCTGGATCCAAACTCAAGAACCCGCAGAAGCCACCCGGGAACTGACCAGCTTATGCCGAACCGAAGGCTGGAGGCTCGGCACATGGGACTGCGACCGGGGCATGACGTTTCCGCTTGAGCCGATCCAGATGCCGGGCGTAACAGACACCCAAGACCCGCTGGCGATCATCAGGGCTCTGCCACATGTCGCAAACGGTTCTGGCACAACCCTTGTGGTGTTTGAGAACCTGCACAGATTCATGGGCTCGACAGAGATCATCCAGGCTCTCGCAAGGCAGATTCATGCTGGGAAAAATACCCGGTGCGTCGTGATTGTGCTCGCTCCCGCCGTCCAGATCCCGGCTGAACTCGACAAGCTCTTCGTGTGCGTCGACCATGAACTGCCAGACCACGCGCAACTGGAAGAAATCGCCCGCGGAGTTGCCACACAGGACGGCGAGCTTCCAGATGGCGACGAACTTCCCCGAGTGATCGACGCTGCCAAGGGCCTGACCCGTAGTGAAGCCGAGAATGCGTATAGCTTGTCGCTGGTCAGGCACGGCACGCTCAAGGCTGAAACTCTCTGGGAGATCAAGGCCGGCCAGCTCAAAAAGTCTGGCTTGGTCTCCCTTCACCGCGGCACCGAGAACTTCCAGCAACTCGGCGGCTTGGAGAATCTCAAGGCGTTTTGTTTACGGGCCATGAGGCGACAGGGCGAAAGGACGGTCAGCAATCGGCCCCGCGGAGTGCTGTTGCTGTCCCCTCCCGGCTGCGGCAAATCCCAGTTCGCCAAAGCACTGGGGAACGAAACCGGCCGGCCAACTGTGGTGCTGGATATTGGGAACTTACTGGGCAGCCTTGTGGGCCAGTCGGAGGGCAACGTCCGGGCTGCACTTAGGCTGGCTGACGCGATGGCTCCCTGCGTGCTGTTCTGTGACGAGATTGAGAAGGGGCTGGCCGGGGCTTCTTCATCGGGCCAGACTGATTCAGGTGTGACGGCTCGGGTGTTCGGCTCCCTGCTTACGTGGCTGAACGACCACGAGAGCGACGTCTTCTTCGTCGGCACCTGCAATGACGCCTCGAAGTTGCCGCCGGAGTTCGCACGTGCTGAGAGGTTCGACGGCGTGTTCTTCGTCGATCTTCCCGGGCGTGACCAGAAAGACGGCATCTGGGGCATCTACACGCGGCACTACGGGCTGGACACGAAGCAGGCCCGGCCGGATGACACCAACTGGACCGGCGCCGAGATCAAGTCGTGCTGCAGGCTGGCTTCGCTCTTGGACGTGCCGCTCATTCAAGCCGCGCAGAATGTCGTCCCCGTGGCTGTCACTGCGGGCGACAAGATCGAAGGGTTACGCCAGTGGGCTTCCGGTCGGTGCCTGTCGGCTGATCGGGCGGGCGTGTATTCGCGGTCGGAAGGGATGAGTGGCGGTCGGGTGCGGAGAGTCGTGCGGGAGCCGGGGGTAAATTGACGTCGAGACCCACCGTCACTCACCGACTTGTTCACCACCTGCTCGCGTACTGGATGCGAGGTATGCGTCCACATCTATGGCTTCCAAAACAGCCCGCACTGATCCGTCGCACATCAAAAACTGGGCGAATCCCTGATGCGCCGAGGAGACGTCTCGGTCATCACTGTTCGCGGCATTCGGCGTGTGCCCTGATTGGAAGAGCACCATGTGGCCGTGATCGTCCGAGGGATCGTCAACATCCCGGATGGCACCGGCCCAAGCAGTCTCGTACTCAAAGTGACGGCCGTGAACACCTACATGCCGAAAAGGACCGTTCTGGCGTTCCCCGAGCATGAAGGTTTTCGACAGGCCGTCCGTGATGTCCTTCAGCCCCGTGTGGCTGTTGCGGCTGAAAACACCGTCCCGCTTGTCTTGCGTTGCATCGAGGTCTGGCGGGCCGAAATTGCCGACATAGCAGGCCATGGCATACCGCTCGTTCCCCATCTCCACGAAGCCGTTCGGCGAAATCGGGTCTGTCGGACAGAGGAACACGGGTAGGTGTTTCTCCCGTGGGATGAGGTTGGCTGGATCGTAGAGCGGCAGATCGAACCGAAACTCCTTGTACACGGCCGCTTCCTCCATGAAGGGCAGCAGCAAGGCCCCCCACGAGAAGCCAAGCCCGTTGCCTTCCGGCCCCGACACAAATCGGTAGCCCGGAGGAAGTCGCTTGTTCGCTGTCTCGTAGTTGTGCATCGCCACACCGAACTGCTTTAGATTGTTTTTGCAGGTGTTGGTCCTTGCTGCCTCCCTTGCCGACTGAACCGCCGGAACCAGCAGGCCGACAAGCGTGGCAATGATCGCAATGACCACGAGCACTTCGACGAGTGTGAATGCCGGTCGCGCTAATGACCTAGTGGCCGTCGTGCGCATGCGTATGCCCTCCGGTAGTGAAGTCTGCGTGCGTATGGCCGTGGTCGATCTCAGGGCCATGCACGTGATAGTGCGTGTGGCTCGCTGCAGTCATCACGCGGTCATCAGACGTGCTCGAAGGCGCAGGCGTACACCCCACGATACCTATGAGCCCGACTATGACGAAGTGAAGACGCAGCACCGACTGCCCTCGCCGCTTGTGTACGTAGTTGACGGTCCGCAGATTCTACAGGGTCACGACGCGCCCGGTCCAATGCCATCGCCCGCACCCATTTTCTACCGATACATTTCACCCCGGAGACACTATGTCCACAGCAACCACCACCTCCCATGACACCGGCCAGACCAGTTCTCGCCGGACTGCAGCCCAACCAACCAACACTCCCGTCACCCAACTCGAACGGTCCGCCGCCAACCGCCTGCGCACCACCATGGCCGCCGTCAGGCTCGCCTTCACGTGGCTGGGCGTGAGAAAGACCCTCGCACCGGAGCAGCGCACGACAGCAGCCCGAGCGTTCCATGCTGATCGGGAGCTGCTCTCGGCCAGCAAACTCATCCTCGACCTCAAACATCCCGCCTACCGTGCCGTGGCTGCCGTCAGGTCTGAAGCATCTGGCTACTGGCGCACGGTCACGCTGCCATTCCCGGAGGCTGGCATTCGGCTCCTTCCGCAGAACTCGCTCGGCCTGTTCGCGACCACCATGCAGACGTACCGCGAGAGGCTCCAAGAATCCGCCCGGGAACTTTCCAGCCAGTACGACACGATCCAGAGCGAGGCCCAGCGGCGACTCGGCACGCTCTTCAACCACGCCGTCGACCCATCCACGCTCGACGGCTTGTTTGACCTCGAAGTCTCGTATCCGACCCTCGAACCGCCAGCGTATCTCGTGAGTCTGCA
>CAISJI010000129.1 GCA_903885565.1 uncultured Planctomycetaceae bacterium | reverse complement strand
TTCCAAGCCACCGCAGCCAGAACATCGAGCGCTTCTGCGTCAAGCCGCACGAGGCGGGCGCGCGTCTCCAGGATCTGCCCAAACTGCGCGAATTCCGGCCTCAGTCGCAGCATCCAGCCCGCCTCCTGCGACACCACTTCATAGGGGCAGTTGTTGGCTGTATAGCGCCGGTTGAGCTCCACTGCCATCTCGTCGATTTCCTGGGGCCGCACGCCGCGCATCAGCCCGGCGACACTGCGACTGGTCAGTGGCTTGCCCCCCGGCAGGCCGACAAACAGCATCGCCTCCAGGATGCTCGAGGGCGTCACCCGGCAGGTGGAATCGCCGCCATCGGCCGTGAGCGGTTCGTCGAGGTCGGGGGATGAATCGACCTGCGCCACGCCCCCGGTGGAGGTCGGTGTGCCGGTGGTGTAGGGGTCGCCCCCGCCCATCATCGAGGCAAAGGCCTGCGCCAGCCGGTCGAGCGACAGGCCCCCATCGGCCGGTGGAGCGGTGAAGCCCGCCGCCGGGGCTGCTGGTTTCTGCTGAGCCATGAAGAAAGATCCTCTGAAGGTTCAGTGACCTGCAATACAGACACCGACCGACCGGCCGGTCGGCGGGTCATTCATCGGGAGCCAGCGGAAGTCTTTTCTGGATCAGAGCGGGCCGTTTTTTTCGACGTTTGGCCACCGCTCGAGCAGGGGTTTTCAGCCGTCGGCCCGCGGCCGTCGCCGGCACGCTCTTGAGCGGCTCGGGCGCCCCATCGAGCGGATCGCCCACACCAATGCCGGCCAGACGGGTGTGGACGCGGGCGGCGTATTCGGCGGAGAGTTCACACCCCAGGAACGAACGGCCGAGCTTCTTGGCCACCGCCAGCGTGGTGCCGCTGCCGGCGAATGGATCGATCACGAGTTCGCCAGTCTGGCTGCTGGCGCGGATGATGCGTCCGAGCAACTGCTCCGGCATCTGGCAGCCATGCCAGCCCGAGCGCTCCTTGAACGTGCCGCAGACGCGCGGGAAATACCAGGAATCTTCCCCGGCCGAAAATCCCTCCGGCAGATCCTGAGGCCGCAGGATCCAGGTGTCGTCTGGCAGGCGGCCGGCCGGATTGGCGCGGCGATCTCCATACACAAGTTCGCGGGCCGAGGGCACGCGGATCGCCTCGTCGTTGAACGTAAACGCCTGCGGATCCTTGACGAAGTGGAAGAGGTGGGCGTGGGACCGGCTGAACTTCTGCCGGCAGTTGACGCCGAAGGTGTAATACCACACGACCCAACTGCGGCAGGTGAGCCCCAGCTCACGCGTGGCCAGAACTTTCAGTTCCGCCGCATATTCATCGCCGATGGCCAGCCAGAAGGTGCCGTCAGGCCGCAGCACCCGCACGATCTCGGCCATCCAGCGGCGCGACCAGGTGAGGTAGTCGTCAGCCGAACGCCGGTCGTCGTAGGTGTCGTAGTCGTAGCCGATATTGAAGGGGGGATCGGCAAAGGCCAGCGGCACGCTGCCGTCAGGCAGGCGGGAAAGCAACTCCAGGCAATCCCCCTGATGGACGGCGTTTACTGCCAGGGGCTTTGCCCGAGCCAGCGCCTGCGCTCTGGGCAGCGGGGCCTGGATGACCTGCTTTTTCAGTCGCGCCACAACTGGCCTCCTCGCTGCAGAATCGAGCTGGGGAGAAAGAGTGAATTCACCCTGCCCCCTCCTGCCCCACCGCCAGCCGCAGCGCCACTGTGCAGGCGGCTTCAAACGCCTCCAGATCGAGCCGTTCCTGAGTGGTGTGGATCTCCATCTGACCGCAGCCGAGCGTCACGGTGGGGATGCCATGCACCGCCATCCAGTTGGCGTCGAGGCCCCCGTTGGAAACCTCCAGCCGCGGCGTGCGCCCGATCGACCGTACCGCCTGTCGGGCGGCGACCACGCAGGGTTCGTCGTCAGCCAAGCGGAAGGCCTCGTAGTCGAGATGCCCATCGATCTCCACCCGCCCCGCTTTGCCCTGCGCGCTTGTGACCCGTTTGGCGGCATCCTTGAACGCGGTTTCGATCGCCTTGACGATCCTGCCGCGGAAGGCGCGATCGTGGCCGCGGGCTTCGGCGCGGATCTCGGCCAGATCGGCCACCACGTTGGTCGCCGATCCGGCATGGATGACGCCCACGTTGCTGGTGCCCCGCTGGCCGTCCTTCTCCACCAGGCCATGCCAGCCCCCCTCGATCAGCGAGGCGATGGCCAAGGCGGCGATGGAGATGACGGAAACACCTTTTTCCGGGGCCACACCGGCATGGCTGGGCGTGCCGAGGAGGCGGATGTCGAGCCGGTGGCCGCCAGTGGCGCCGACTGTGATCTTTTCCACAGCCCCACCATCGAAGTTGAAGGCCAGCTTCGGCCGGCCCAGAGTGGCGGCTTTGACCGTTCTGGCGCCCCACAGACCAATCTCCTCCTGAATGGCGAAGAAGAGCGTCAGCGGCGGATGGGGGAGGTTACGGCGCAGAATCTCGACCGCTGTCGCCAGCACCACCGCCACCCCAGCCCGATCATCGGCTCCGAGGCCCGTAGTGGGATCGCTGCTTTTGACAAACCGCCCCGCCACCACCGGCTTGGCCCCCAGACAGACTGGAACGGTATCCATGTGGGCCATCAGGAGCCGCCGGGGGCCGGGGAGCGTGCCGGGCAGGTCGACGATCAAGTTGCCCACGTTGCCAGCTACAGCCGTGCGGGTGTGGGCATCGTCAAACCGAATCGCCTGCGGGGGGCAGCCTGCTGCACGCAGGTGCTTCACCACGCACTCTGCCACAGCCTTCTCATCCCCCGACACCCCCGCCAGACCCATCAGCTCAAGCACCAGCTTCCGGGCCGCGGCATGGTCGGGATCGGGCGGGGACACCGGCAGGGCCGGAGAAGGTAGATTGCCTCCGCTGGGCTTGGCGCTGCGGGCCTTCGCCCGTGGCTTGGAACGGGCAACTCCCAGAGCCGCTTTCGAGGAACGTTTCATGAAGATCTTTCTGGCAGGGATCATGCAGGGCTCGCACGTGGCGGCGCTGGTGCATGATCAAACCTATCGGGACACCCTCCGCGAACTGCTCCAGTCGCGCTGGCCGCAGGCGGCAGTCTACGATCCGTTTGCCGGCCACGGCAATTCGATTGGGTATGACATGCGCCGGGCCAGCGAGGTGTTCCACCGGCATGTGGGCATGTGCCGGGAGGCCGATTTGGTGGTGGCGTATGTCCCCGAGGCTTCCATGGGCACGGCGATCGAGGTGTGGGAGGCCTGCCAGCATGGCCGCGCCGTGGTCACAATCACGCCCCTGGTACACAACTGGGTCGTGCAGCTGACCAGCCGGGCGGTCTATCGCGATCGAGAGGACTTTGCCCAGGCCCTGCAGGCGGGCGATATCGATCGGTTGCTGGCGGCCCCTCCGCCAACAAGCTAGGCATTCAAGCGCCTTGCGCTGCAAGCCGGCTGCGGGACGGCAAAAGTTTCGTCGCATGCGCTCCTTAAGCGTTCGCCGACCCCTCCGCCTCCATCGCTCGGTCTATCTGCCCTGCCGGCGCTGGAGGGCGGTCCGGCAGGCGGCGGCGATCAGATCCCCGGCCCCATCTTCGAGCGGCCAGACTGGCAGGGGGGGCGTGTCGTCGAGCCAGTGCTGGTGCAGTTCCTGAGCCGTGGCGTCGTCGGCCGCGATGACCAGTTCTGCTGAGGCGAGTGCCGCCGCCACCAATTCGCGGGCCTGTGTGGGGGCGGCGTGGCGATACCGGGCCACGTCGGAATGGGCCACATGGACTGCCACGGGGGCTCCCGTCTCCACCGCCAGATCGGCGAGGATGCCGGCGTGCAGCACGAAGATCACATCGGGATCGAGGGCGTCGACTGCGGCGGCGAGTGTCTGGCGGGCTGATTCCCGCACCACTCCCAGCAGCTGGCCGGGCAGATCGCCGGTGGACTGCAGGAAGGCTTGGCCCGTTCCATCCCGGAGCAGGTGCAGCAGGAGCGGGCTGGCGGCGGCCATGCCCCGCAGGTCGATGCGGTGCAAGTTCCCGGCTGGCAGGCCAGGGGAGGCCTCTGCCGGGCCACAGATGAGTGCTTCGATTCTCTGGCGGGCCAGTTGGGCTCGGTAGCGGTGGGCGCGTGTGGTGGGCGGATCGCAGCACGCGTGGTCTACCAACAACACTCGCATGCCCACGCTCTCCGTCGGGTTGTGCGCCGTTCCACTCGCCCGCTTTACCACCCACCGGCCCATCGTCCTGCCGCCAGCACCAGCGCCACCCAGGCGGCTGCGCCCCAGTCGTCGGCCATGATGCCCAAGCCCGCCGGCAACCGCTCCAGTTGGCGGCAGGGAAACGGCTTCCAGATGTCAAACACCCTGTGCAGGGCAAAGGTGACCAGCAGGAGTCCGGCGGTGCGGTCGGCTCCGGGCACAACCAGCAGAGCCAACGGCAGGCTGGCCGCTTCGTCGTAGACAATTGCCCCGGGGTCGCTGCCACGTCCCAAGAGCCGGGCGGCCCGGGTGCAGATCGGCACTCCCAGGGCATTGATCGCCACCAGCAGGCCCAGCTCCCCCGCCAGGGGCAGGCTCAGCTGGGCCACGCCGGCTGCCAGCAGGGCGCCCGCCGCCGCGCCGGCTGTGCCCGGAGCCACCGGGAGGCGGCCAATCCAGCCGCAGGTCGCCAGCAGAATCGCCAGATTTCCCCACGGGAGGGCAGGCGCCTCAGGTATGGAGGGCTCCGGAAGTGGTGAAGTGGAACGGGCTGTCATCGCAGGCATGGGAGGTGGGTGTCGGCGTCGACTCTCCGATACTATAGATTTCGGTACGGCTCCGCCACGCTCGCGGACCGCTCCCTTTCCCCTGAAGTGGTTTCTGTCATGGATATCCAGCCGCCGTCCCCCCCCGAGCCCGCCTCCATCGGTCGACTGGAACTGGTCGAATTCCCGCATCCGGCGCTGGCCCGACGGGCCAAACCGTTGGTGCGCATCGACGAAGCGCTCGTCGATGCGGTCGAGCAGATGTTCGACATCATGTATGAATCGGGCGGGATCGGGCTGGCGGCCAATCAGGTGGCGCTCCCCTACCGGCTGTTCATCATCAATCTCGAGGCCCAGCCCGATGCTGGCGAAGAGCTGGTGTTCATCAATCCTTCCCTGAGCCGTCCGCGAGGCACCGCCGTGCAGGAGGAGGGCTGCCTTAGCCTGCCGGGGCTGCGGATGGATGTGCGCCGGCCACAGAAGGTGATGCTCGATGCCTGGAATCTCAACGGGGAGCAGATTCATCTCGATCTCGACGGACTTCTTTCGCGGGTGGTGCAGCACGAGTTCGACCACCTCGAGGGGCGCGTCTTCACCGATCGCCTGCCCGAGGCCGCGGCGATCGAGGCCCGCGGTTCGCTGGAAACGCTGCATGAGGTGTTCGTCGGCAAACAATCGCGCGGAGAACTGCCCGACACAGAAACGCTGCTGGCCCGTCTGGTCCAGCTCGAAGCAGAACGCTGTGCCGGCGGGATCGCCTGATGGATCACCCGATGGGCCAAGGGACTCCTGCCGCGCTGCGTTTGGTTGTGATGGGCACCGGGCCCTTTGCGGTGCCGATGCTCGAGGCGCTTGCCCGATCGCCGCACAGCATCGTGGCGGTGATCACACGGCCCGACCGTGCTGCTCCCGGTCGCCGGCCACCCGCGAACCCTGTGCGGACGGCCGCTGTGGCCGCCGGGCTGCCCATCTACGATCCGCCGCTGATCAACGCACCCGACGCCGTCGCCCTTCTGGAAGGGCTTCGCCCCGATCTCCTCGTGGTCTGCGACTATGGGCAGATCCTTGCGCCGCAGACGCTTGGTGTGGCGGCGCTGGGGGGCATCAATCTGCATGGGTCGCTCCTGCCGCGGCACCGGGGAGCGGCGCCAGTGCAATGGGCGATTCTGGAGGGGGATTCCGTCGGGGGTGTGAGCGTGATCCACATGACTCCCGCCCTCGATGCCGGAGCGGTGATCGTGGCCAGGGAGGTCGCCATCGGAACCGCGGAAACGTCTCCCGAGCTGGAAGCGCGGCTGGCGGAATTGGGCGTCGGAGCCACGCTGGAGGCGATCGACTGCCTGACGAAAACAGCGCGCGATGGCGGCGGAGGCCAGGTGGGCATCCCCCAGGAAGGGCGCTTGGTGACGCGGGCGCCCCGTCTCACCAAGGCCGATGGCGTTGTCGCGTGGACGCTGCCGAGCGACCGCTTGGAACGGATGCGCCGGGCGCTGGAGCCGTGGCCGCGGCTCACGACATTCCTGTCGGGGACCGGGACGCAGCCCCCCCTGCGGATTGTCCTCGCCGATGTCGCCGTGGCTCCTCCCGGGCCCACTTCCCCGGGGGTGGCACCAGGCACGGTGCTGGCGGCTGATGACGCGGGCATCGTGGTGGCCTGCGGGGAGGGAACGGCGCTGGTGATCAGGCAGCTCGTTCCCGAAGGGCGGCGGCCGATGGCTGCCGCCGATTTTCTGCGGGGGCACCGGCTCGTGCCGGGGATGCGGCTGGGGTAGGGGGCGGGCGTCCCTGCTGGAAGGTAGACGGCTGAAAAGAGCGGCGAAATGACTGGCGTCACCTCTGGCTACAATGCTCGCATGTCGAAACGCCTGTGGATTGAAACGGTGGGCTGCCAGATGAACGTGCTCGATAGCGAGCTCGTGGTGGCAGCGCTGCGCCGCAGTGGCTGGGAAATCGCAGAGACGCCCGCCACGGCCGACGCCGTTTTCTACAACACCTGCAGCGTGCGGCAGCATGCCGAAGACAAAATCTATTCAGCGCTGGGGCGGATTCGCTTGGAAAAGCTGAGTCGGCCGGGGCTGGTGGTCGGCGTGCTCGGCTGCATGGCGCAAAAAGACCAAGACCTCATCCGCACCCGCGCCCCGTGGGTTGATCTGGTGGTTGGCCCCGGGCAGCTGCACCGCGTGCCGGGCATCGTGGAGGAGATTCTCGCTGGCGGCGGCCCGCGGATGGAGGTGAGTCTGGAACGCACCGGTGGCAGTCGCACGGCCATCGCCCAGAGCTTTGAAAGCTACGATCCCGATCGCGATCCGACCATGCGCCCCACGCCGTTTCAGGCGTTCGTACGGACGCAAACCGGCTGCGACAAGTTCTGTGCCTTCTGTGTGGTGCCGCGGGTGCGCGGGCCGGAACAGGCCCGCGCTCCGGAGGCGATCGTGGCCGAGACGCGGAAACTCGTGGCGGAGGGATGCCGGGAGATCACGCTCATCGGGCAGACCGTCAACAGCTATCGCTGGTCGGAGGGGGGGCGCACCACACGGTTGGCCGATCTCCTGGGCCATCTCGACGCTGTCGACGGGCTCGATCGGATCAAGTTTGTCACCAACTACCCCCGCGACATGACCGACGACCTGATCGCTGCGGTGCGGGATCTGCCCAAGGTTTCCCACTATCTCCATGTGCCGGCCCAGCACGGCAGCGACGCGGTGCTCACCCGGATGAAACGGGGCTATTCCATCGGAGAATATCGGGAGATGCATGCCCGAGTGCGCGAGGCACTGCCCCATGCCGCGGTGACCAGCGATTTTATCGTGGGCTTCTGTGGCGAGACCGACGCCGAGTTTCAGACCTCGCTCGATCTGCTGCGCGAACTGCAGTTCAAGAACAGCTTCATCTTCAAATACAGCCCCCGCCCCGGCACGAAGGCGTTTGACCGGCAGGTGGATGATGTGCCTGAAGAAGTGAAAAAGGCACGCCTTCAGGCGCTGCTGGCCGCTCAGACAGAGGCCAGTCTGGCGGGAAACCTGCCCTTCATCGGCACCCGGCAGCAGATTCTGGTGGAGGGGATATCAAACCACGAGGAGAAGCGGGCTGCCCGCGCACTATCCCCGGCAGCCGATCCCGCCCCCGAGAGTCTGGCCCAGCTCACCGGCCGCACGATGTGTGATCGGATCGTTGTCTTTGAGGCGCCGCTGCGGTTGATCGGGCGGCTCGTGGATGTCAGCATCACCGCGGCGAGTGCCTGGTCGATGTCGGGCGTGGTGGCAGATGGCCTCGCCGATGCGGTGCCACTGGAATTACCGGCGGGGATGCTCGTGGACCCCCCACTCCACTCCATCACGCTGCCAGCCGGGGCGGGAACCAACCGAGCAGCGGGGAGTTAAGTGTCTGCGGCAGCCGGCCCACCGTCGTCGGACGATCGATCCGCCGAGCTGCTTCCGGTGGAGCGGCCTCCGGAGAAGGCTCTGTCGTCGGCTGACGTGCGGCGGCTCTTGGAAGACCCTCCTCGTGCGGAAGCATGGGGCCGGGCAGCCGGGCTCAAGAATCCTCAGGCGACCCAGCGGGCCCTGATCGGAATGGCCGACCAAGGGCTGCCGCTGGACCTGCTGGCGGTGCTCTGCACCCGGCTGGCCACGCTCTTGCCCAACGTGGGGGACCCAGATCAGGTGCTTGTGGCGCTGGAGCGATTTTTGGCCGCGGTGCGCAGCCCCCTGTCGACAGCCACGTTGTTTGAACGGGCCCCACAGTCGCTTGAGATCCTGGTCAGGATTTTTTCCGCGCGCCCCCATCTGGCCGACCTCGACATCGCCGATCCGGAATCGTGGGAGGAGGTGCGGGTGGGGGAGGGGCGGCCGGAGAAGTGCGAAGCGCTCCGGGCGACGCTCGAAGGGGAACTGGCGGCGGCCACCGATCCTGAGGCCGTGATGCGGGCCCTGCGCCGGTTCAAGCGGCGGGAGATGCTCCGCATCGCCTACGGCGATATTGTCGGCGGGCAGCGGCTGGAGACTGTTGTTGGGCAACTCTCGCATGTGGCCGAGTGCATTGTGCAGGCTGCGGTGAGCCGGGCTGTGCGGCGGCTGGAACTGCTGCGTGGTGTTCCCCGCGGACCAGCCGGGGAGCCGGTGTCGTTGGCGGTGCTGGCGCTGGGAAAGCTTGGCGGGGCGGAATTGAATTATTCCAGCGATGTCGATCTGGTCTTCGTCTACTCCGCCGAGGGGCGTGTGGAGGGCCCCAAGCCCTGCACCAACCAGGAGTTTTTCGACCGAGTGGTGGCCGAAACGGTGCGTTTGATTTCTGAGCCAACCGATCTGGGCAGCGCGCAGCGTGTCGATCTGCGGTTGCGACCCCACGGTGCCGCCGGGCCGGCGGCCCTCTCCCTGGATGCCACGCTCGAGTATTTCGACCGCTCGGGGCGCACCTGGGAACGGCAGGCGTGGGTCAAGGCACGCTGCGTGGCCGGCGACATCTCCCTGGGCCAGCGGTTGCTCGAGGAAATGCAGCCCTGGATCTACAGACGCTGGCTCTCCCGGGCCGATATCGGCGGAATCCAGGCCCTCAAGCGGCGGATGGAGCGGCGGAGTGCCGCCGCCGGGTTGGCGGGCACCGATGTCAAGAATGGCCGCGGCGGCATCCGTGACATCGAATTTACGATCCAGTTTCTGCAGTTGCTCAGCGGTGGTGAGACGCACAGCGTGCGCACCGGCAACACTCTGGAGGCGATCCGTCGGCTCGCTGGCGCGGGGGCTCTCACCGATCAGGAACGAGCCGTGCTGGAACGCACCTACACATTCCTCCGCACCGTGGAGCACCGGCTGCAGATTCTCTACGACACCCAGACGCACACCGTGCCGGCCGATCCGGCCGAACGGAGTCGGCTGGCCGTGCGCCTGGGTTATGGAGGGGCGGCTGCAGCCCGCGAGCGCTTCGAACAGGAACTGGAGGAGGCGACCGCGCTCAATCGACGCATCCTCGACCATCTGCTCCACGATGCCTTTCCGGAGGAGGTCTGTTCGGAGCCCGAGATTGATCTGATCCTCGACCCCGAACCTCCGCCGGAGTTTGTGCGGGAGGTGCTCGCATCCCATGGCTTTCGCGACATCGACGCCTCGGCCCGCACGCTCACCTCGCTCGGGGAGGAAAAGGTCCGGTTTCTCTCCACCCGACGGTGCCGTCATTTTCTGGCGGCAATAGCCCCCCGTCTGCTGGCCGCGATCGGCCGCACCCCCGATCCTGATGCCACGCTCTCGCAGCTGGGGGCTGTGAGCGATTCCCTGGGCGGCAAGGGTGTGCTCTGGGAGCTGCTGAGTTTCCACCCGCCATCACTCGATCTCACGGTGCGCCTCTGCTCCTCAAGCCCCTTTCTCGCCCGGCTGCTGGTGGGCAACCCGGGCATGATCGATGAACTGCTCGACAGTCTGGTGGTGGAGCGACTGCCTTCCCAGGAGATGCTCGACACCACCCTGGCGGAGCTGTGCCAGGGAGCGGTGGAAGTGGAGCCGATTCTCCACGCCTTCAAAGCCTCATCGCAGCTGCGCGTGGGAGTGCGCGAATTGCTCGATCTGCAGGAGATCACCGCCACCGCCTCGGCGCTGACGGGCATCGCCGAGGCGGTGCTGCGCACTGTGGTTGGCCGGGAGGATGCCAAGCTGGCCGAACGGCTCGGAGAACCTCTCAGCAGCGAAGAGGCTACTGTCGGCCAGCGGGCTGGAGCGGTGGTGCTGGGCATGGGAAAGTTTGGCGGGCGGGAGCTGAACTACGCCAGCGATATCGACGTGGTGTTTTTATACGACCATGAGGGCTCCTCTTTTTCCTCCCGCCGCAGTAGCCGCTCGACAGAGGGCGCGAGCAATGCCCATTTTTTCAGCCAAGTCGCCCTGCGCACGATGAAGGTGTTCAACGCCTTCACGCCGTACGGGCGCCTCTATGAGATGGACTCCCGCCTGCGGCCCAGCGGCCGGAGCGGGCCGGCCGCCATCTCCCTGGAAGAGTTTGCCCGCTACTTTGCCCCCGACGGGCCGGCTGCGATCTGGGAACGCCAGGCGCTCGTCAAGGCCCGTGTTGTGGCTGGCGGGCAGGCTGCAGCCGCCCGGGCGCAGCAGATTGTTGAGACCGCCGCCTATGGACGCGTCTGGACGGCCGCCGACGTGGAAGAGATTCTGCGGATGCGCTTGCGGATGGAGCAGGGGGCCAAGGCCTCCAATCTCAAGCGGGGACCGGGGGGCGTGGTCGACATTGAATTCATCGTGCAGGTGCTGCAGGTGATCCACGGCGGTCGCGAACCGGCGGTGCGTTCGCCGGAAACGCTGGCTGGGCTGACGGCGCTGGCTGCCGCCGGCCACCTGCCGGAGGCAATGGCCGGTTTTCTGGCGCAGGCCTACCGGAAGCTGCGCACCATCGAGAGCCGGCTGCGCCTGCTCGATGCCGTAGCCCGGCACGATTTTCCCGAATCGTATGCCGAGCAACGGCGTCTGGCGTATCTGCTGGGCTACGAGCAACCCGATCTGTTGGCCAACGATGTGCAGCAGCTCACAGCCCGAATCCGCCGCGAGTTTACGGCTGTCTTTGCTCAGACGGTCAAGACCCTCGGCTAGCAGGCTGTGGATAAAGTATCCGCCGCTGGATGCGGCGGTGGTCGACCCAGGAAACGCCAGCCGGACCCTCGACGGGGGCGTTTCCTGCGGTCGGCCGAGTGGAAAAAGGTCAGGGATGACTTTTTCCACGGACAGCTAAAGCTCAAGCCTGTCTGCGAACGACCAGCCACACCAGCCCCACCGGAAGCACCAGCGCCGCCAAGATCGCCATCGGCAGCGATCCCGCTTCCTGCCCGGCCGCCCCCAGTACGCTCCAGGCCAGAGCAACCAAGGCGTTGCCGCTGGCTGAGGCAAGAAAAAAATCGCGCAGCGTCATGCCAGCTGCCCCGGCTACCAGCGCCGCTGCCTCGGCGAGCAAGGGGAGCGGCCGGGTGATCGCCACGAGCATCGGCCCCAGCCGCGTTTCCTGCTGCTGAAGCGCCAGGCGATCCTCCGCAGGAAGACGCTCGAGTGCCCGTCCGCCGGCAGCCCGGCCCAGCCACCAGCCGGCCAGCGATCCGGCCGTCATGCCGAGCCAGGCACAGGCTGTTCCTGCAGCAACTCCCAAGGTCGCTCCTCCCAGCGTTGCGACCACGCTCGACGGCACCGGCAGCAGCAGATCGACAGCCAGCACCGCCACTTCGAGCATCGCCAGCACCGCGGTTGACGGCAGCGGGGTAAGCCAGCCGATGACCAGTTCGTCCAGCCGGGTGCCAAAGGCCAGGAACGGAACCAGCGGCACCGCCACCGCCACAAGCAGCATCACCACCAGCAAACGTGCGACTTGGGTTCTCATCGGCAGTGGAGGCTCCGCAGCAAGATCGTGGCGGTGGTGGGGGCAGCTGCGGGAGGAACGGCGCGGGGGCTGACGGGCTGCGTTTCGCCTACGTTCTCACGAGGGGCTGGTCGGGCGATCGTGCCTCGGCGCCTGCGGCGCGGACCACCCGTACGGCGACATCCATGCTATGGTGGCCGCCGCCGACATAGACTCCCTTGATGGGACAGACATCGCCATAGTCGCGTCCCCAGGCGACGGTCACATGCAATCCGCCCACCACGCATTTGTTGGTGGGATCGACATCGAGCCAGCCCGCCGCGCCGCCCCAGCAGGAAAGCCAGGCGTGTGAGGCATCAGCGCCGACCATCCCCTGCTCCACGGCTGAACCGGTCTCCCCTGTGGGGGGTGGGCCGAGGTTGCAGAGATATCCGCTGACATAGCGGGCTGCCAGCCCGAGCGAACGCAGGCAGGCAATCTGCAGATGGGCGAAGTCTTGGCAGACACCCCTTTTCAGTTCGAAAACCTCCTCCACCGGCGTGCTGGTGGTGGTGGCGGCGGGATCGTAGGCAAAGGAGCTGTGGATCCGGTGGGTCAGGTCGACCAGCGCCTCGGCCCAGGGGCGGCCCGGTCGGAATGACAGGCCGGCCCACTCGGCCAACTTCGGGTTGGCACGCACCATTGGCGAATCGAAGCGAAACTGCCCGGCGGAGAGCGCCTCGGGGCCGGGATCACGGGCCAGGTGGTCGCGCACCAGTTCCCACGGGGGGCTCACCAGATCCTCCCACGGTGTCGACGGCCAGATTTCCACCCGGCTGGCCGCCGAGACCACCAATTTCTCGTGCACTTCCTCGAGGGAGAAAATGCCCACATGGTTGAGAAAATAGTCGAGGGAGTTCGACATCCTGACGGGCAGTGGTTTCACACTGAGCGTGTGGGAGCGCACCCGCTGGGAGGCGGTGTTGCGGGGCATGAGGTGAACCTCATTGTGGCACACCGGCACCGGCTCGGAATAGGAATAGGCGGTGGTGTGCACGACGTCGTACACGATCGGACTGCCAGGCACGATTGGAGTGGGCGACGCCTGAGGTGGGGAAGAAGCTTGGAACATCACAGACACCAACCTGCCGGGAACACGGTACCACTCCAGTCAGCAACTCTCCCGCACCCCGCCGCCGGCGGCGAAACGCTCTGCCTGCGCTGCGATCGAGAAGCCCACGACTGCGCTCCAGGCGTGCAGCAACCGCTCATAGACCGGCCCCGGCCGGCCGGGGCCGACTGCGGCTCCATCCAAACGCGTCACCGGCAGGAGGCAGTTGGGGGTGCTCGTCAGCAGCAGTTCATCGGCGTGGCCCAAGTCTTCGCTGCGCAGCGACCGCTCGGCCCAGGAAATTCCCAAGCTCTGGGCAATCGTGCGCAATTCCTGCAGGCTCACGCCGGCGAGGGCGTCGCCGGTGGGGGGCGTGACGATTCCGCCCCCCTGCACCACCGCCACGTTGGCGGTGGTGGTTTCGCTCACCCGACCGTCGGCATGGCAGAGAATCGCCCGGGCGCCGGGTTCGAGACGGTGCGCCTCCCGGTCGGCGAGGTGGTAATGCATGCGACTGCGGCACTTGAGATGGAGCGGCCAGCAGGCCTCCGGCACCTGCTGCACTCCCACGCTGCGCAGAGAGACGCCGCTTGAATAGCAGCGGGCCCAGGCGGCGAAGGCGAGTGGAAACGAATGCACCGCCACCCGCGGCGCGCCCGGCCGGCCGCAGTGTTGGGCGGGGATGTCGCCGGGAGTCGCGTAGACGACCACTCCCAAATCGTCGTCGGGCGAAAGCAATGCATGGTTGTGGCGGGCCATGGTCTGCGCGGCAGCAAAAATCTGCTCCACAGGCCAGGCTGGTTCGACGCCGATGAAGGTGAGCGAATCGCGAAACCGCGCGGCGTGCAGCGCGGGCCGAAAGAGTTCGCTGCGGAAGGTGCGCAACTGCTCCGTGGCGGTCGCTCCCATCACAAATCCAGCGTCGCCGAGCGGAATGGAGAGGGCTGCCCTGGGCAGGTAGGAGCCGTCGCTCCAAGCCAGTTCGACCCCCGGGGCCGCCGCTGACGAGCGGGCTTCAGAATCAGCGTTCAAGCCCGTGTGCCTCCGGGAAGCCAAGGCCGGGGAAGGGATCGGCTGCCGGTCGCCCTGCCCCGCCGCCCTCAACCTCAATCAGAGCGCTGTTCCAACGCTCACCCACCCAGGGGCAGAAGCGAGGGGGAAAACGGCAGGGATCAGAGCGGAGCCGGGGGGGCCAGCCCACCGCGGCCAAGAGGAAAACCAACCGACAGAAAACCGACCAGAAAACAAAAAGTGGAGGATAGGGGATTTGAACCCCTGACCTTCTGGCTGCCAGCCAGACGCTCTCCCAATTGAGCTAATCCCCCAGTAAAGATTCGATGTTTTCTGAGTTGGTGACGACTCGTGCGCCCTTTGCTGGTCGGTTTCTCCGGCACTCTTTCTCCGCCGGAAGCGGTCTGTGCCCTTGCAAACTATCGCCCGCTTGCGGGAATGTCAACGCGAAGCGACTGTGGAGGTGGGATTTGCGTGATCCAGTGAGGTTTGTAGAAAAATGGGAAAAGGCAAAAACGGCGGCGATGCACCCGGAATACAAACGTTTTCAGAGGCGCGGCAGCGGCCGACTGGCGATGGTCTGGCGGGCCCTGCCGCCCCCCCCACCGAGATCACCCGCGGGGTGGTGACGATCCTGCTGGCCCTCTATCTGGTCGGCCTGCTGCTGTGTGTGGCGGGGAATTCAGCCAGTGGGTCGTCGGCGCTTGTGCGTACGATAAAAACGCGGCTGTTCTCCCCTTGGATGGTGCCGCTTTGGCTCGATCTGGCCTACGACACGCGGCTGACCTACGGCACACCCGATGATGCCGACCATTTCCTGGAACTGCGTCCGTGGAATGCCCCCGCCTCCGCCACCGGGGCGACGCTGCGGTTGCCGGCTCCAGGCGTGCGGGGTGAGCGGGCGGCCCGCTGGCGCCGGTTGGCGCGGGCGCTCGTGGTCGGCCAGGACGACTCCGATCGGGAGGGGCTGCTGCCGGCGGCGGTGGCCGAGGGCTTGTTTGCCAGTCTGGGCGCCGAAGATCTGTCGCTGCGGGTGCTCCGCACGATTCCGCCCGATCGCGATGTTGCCAGCGCCGGTGGCCGCGGCACGGTCGAGCAGGCCTATGCCTGCCGTGTCCGTCGCGTGGCGGGTGAGGTGCAATTGCTCCCGCTCCCGCCCGCTGCCGAGGTAGCGCCGCTGGTGGCCAATGAGGCCCCCTTGAATCCCACGCCCCGTTCCAACTGAAGCCGCACCCGCGGGCTCGCTCCCTGAAACCAACCTGCCACACCACGCCCATGAATGCTCCAAACTCCCCCCCGCCCGATGCAGCCACCGCGATTGGTGAGTGGTGGAACCGCTTCTGGTTTCTGCCCGCCGAGGCTCTTCTGCTGGCCAAGGTGCGTTGGCTCGCCGGCGGCCTGGCCCTGCTGTTGTGGTGGAGCTACGGCCCCGATCTGGTCACGTGGTTTGGGCCGCAGGGCCTCGTTTCGCCAGAGGTGAGTTCCCAATGGCGGCCCGCGTATGGCCTGTCGCTGTGGGACGCCACAGCGGCGCCTGCCGGCATCTGGACGCTCTATGCATGTGGCGCGCTTATGCTTCTGGCCCTCACGATCGGGTTTGGAACGCCGGTTACGTCGGTGTTGGCGGCCCTCTTTTTTGCATCCCTTTTGCATCGTGGGCCGATGCTCGCCGGACCAGCTGATGATGTGACGGCCCTGATGCTCTGGTGTCTGGCGATTGGCCGCTCAGGCGATGCTCTGTCGGTTGACAGTTTTCTGGCGGCCAGGGCTGGCCGGCCTGCGCAGCCTCCTGCGGTGCGAAACCGGATTGCGCTTTCACTCCTGCGGGTGCATGCCTCGGTGGTGGCGGCGGCGGCGGTGCTGGCCCAACTGAAGGGGGATGTCTGGTGGGATGGCTCGGCGGCCTGGTGGCTGGCGGCGCGGACGAATTCGCGGATGGTAGATCTCGCGCCGCTGTTGGCCAATGCGGAATACCTCACCAACCTGCTCACGCATGGAGTGACGCTGTTTGAGATCGTCTTTGCAGCGGGTGTGTGGATTGGCCCGGTGCGGCGAAGCGTGGCGTGGGCGGGTCTGGTGGCCTGGCCACTGATCGGCCTGCTCGCCGGCGAACCGTTCTGGGGCGCCGCGATGGCGATCCTGGCGCTGGCCTGCCTGGCGGAGGAGTAGGCCTCCACGCGAGTGGGAAAGCCTTCGCGGCCACTTTTCTGCACCATCAGCCGGCAACCCGTCCATGGGAAACCCCGGTTCTCCCGCAAAAAATCCGCGAGGACCGCTGGTCCGGGATAACCACAGAGCGACTGGGGTACGCCTGTCGCGTTCCCCAGTCGCTCAATGGAATCACTTGTCCCTATTTCCCAATCGGGACAATTTCTAGCTCGCCGCTGTCTGAGACAGCTACGCCCTTGCCAGCCTTCATCAGTTCGGCAAGCTTTTCGAGGGTTTTTTCCGTGATCTTCAGCTGCGCGGGCGTTCCCGGCTCGAGCTTTGCGGGAACGACCAACTCAAAGCCCAATTCCTCTAACACTCCCTTGTCATGTTCGCCTGCCGGCCCTGCGCCGAACGCTCCATTGTTGGTTTTGGCCACTGGCTCTGCGCCCATCGCAGTGCATAGAACGAGACAAGTCACTATAACCGCCATTAACTTCTTCATTATAAACTCCTAAGAAAAATTGCGACCAATGCTGGTCTATTTGAACACGTGTTCAGTGTACCAGAGGAATCCCCTCTGTCAAGCGGTTTACGGGGTCGGCGTGGGCATCGACCGGCTTCCATGTCCTAGTTCGTTGGCGGACGCCCGCGGACCTACGCTGAAGCTCAACATAAATCTAAGGTGAGGGTTTTAAGACCTCTTTCCAGCCGATTTGTTCGATTAGTTTTCGGTACAACGACCCGGAAATAACTTTGACCAGCTTGGAGAGCATTGCGAAAGGGGCAAGCTTCGCTTCAATAGCAGTAGCATCTGGAAAAAGACCGAGCCCCCCTTCAGTTTCCGCTCGTTGCATTCCAAAATCGACGCTCAACGGCGCGATTTTAGCGTACGATGATTTTCTCGAACAACGGCGTTATTTGATGGCGGCGAAGATTCGCAGCTGGTTTGAATCCTTGTAGGCGAACGGAACGGAATGAAACTCCTCTCCAACTCCGGTACTGACAGAGTCCTCGATTGGCTGCGTGTGGCAATCGCCCCGGGGGGCCGTATCGATCTAGCGACCGCCGAGCTTTCTCTCTTTGCCTATGGTGAGGCGGCCAAATCGCTCGGCACAGTGGCGAGTTCAAGACTGCTCATCCCGGGTCCTGGTACGGAGCCCTGGTTTCTTGGCTCCGCTGCCGACCGGCCGTCCCGGAATAGGCTCCAGGCTCGCGGGCTCGCTAGGCAGTGGGCGGAGTGGATCGAGGCCAAGGGGGCAGAGATACGGCAGGCTTCCGGGCCGATCCCGCAGGGCACGATAGTGACCCGCGACACCGACGGTGCACCGACCCATGCTGTGTTGGGCACGGTGGCCTTTTCCACGGCGGGGCTCGGGCTCACGCCCGGCAATCCGCTCACACTTATTCAGCGCACCGAGTCAACTGCGGAAGCTGCCCTGCTTGCCTCCTGGTTTGACACCCAATGGTCAACGCTTCCCCCAGGAACGCAGGCCCAAACCTGGCTTATCGGGAAACTTCGTGAGCTATCCGAGACTCACTCTCCGGCCTTTATCTACGGCCTCATTCTTCATCGCCTTCTCGGCCGCAACGGGGAGGCGCTTGACGAAGACCGCATCGTCAACGCCGCCACCGGCATCCGCTCGACCATCGTCTGGAAGAAGCTCTACAAATTCCAGCGGGATGGCGTCGTTGGCGCGATCGACAAGCTCGCCCGGTTCGGTGGCTGCATCATCGCCGATTCTGTGGGACTCGGAAAAACGTTCGAAGCGTTGGCGGTGATCAAGTATCACGAGCTGCGCAACGACCGCGTCCTAGTCCTCTGCCCCAAACGCCTGCGCGACAACTGGACAATCTACAAAGCCAACGACCGCCGTAACATCCTCGCTGCTGACCGCTTCAACTACGACGTCCTCAACCACACCGATCTCTCACGAAACGGCGGGCTGTCTGGTGATGTCGATCTTTCCCACATCAATTGGGGCAACTACGACCTAGTCGTCATCGATGAGTCCCACAACTTTCGCAATAAAAAGACACCTCGGGCTGGCCAGGAAACACGCTATGACAGGCTTATGCGGCGGATCATTCAAGAGGGGGTGAAGACGCGCGTGCTGATGCTCTCGGCCACGCCCGTCAACAACCGTTTGGCCGACCTACGAAATCAGATCTCGTTTGCCACCGAAGGGAATGACACCGCCCTCACTGACCACGGCATTATGAGCATCGACAGCACAACTCGCCTTGCTCAAAAGCAGTTCAACCGCTGGCTCGAGCTCCCTGAGGAGGAACGCGCCCCTGCTCGCCTCGTGGAAATGCTCGGATTCGATTACTTTACGCTACTCGACCTGCTCACGATCGCCCGGTCCCGAAAGCACATCGAACGCTACTACGGTACTGCCGAAACGGGGCGATTCCCCGACCGACTTCGGCCAATCAACATCCAGGCCGATGTCGATCGGGCAGGGCAGTTTCGCTCGATTCGCGACATCAACCTTGAGATCCGCCGTCTCACGCTAGCCGCCTACGCCCCGCTCCGTTACGTCCTCCCGGGGAAGCAGGAGGCTTATGACCGGAAATATGCCACAGAGATCCGCGGCGGGCAGGCGACATTTAAGCAGAAAGACCGCGAGGAGAGCCTGATCCATCTTCTGCGCGTCAATGTTCTTAAGCGAATGGAGAGTGCTGTTTCATCGTTTACCCTCACCATGGAGCGGCAGCTGGCAGATGTGGAGGCAACGCTCGCCCGGATCGAGGCCTGCGCTGACGATGTCGAGGAGCTGGAGATCGATGACGTCGACATCGAGGATCCGGCACTTGAAAGTTTGCTTGTGGGCCGGAAGGTCAAGGTTTTGCTCAAGGACGTTGATCTCGTGCGCTGGCGACAGGATCTCGTTGACGATCGCAATCGCCTCCGCGCGCTCGTCGAGGCAGCCCGGAAGGTTGATGCCGGACGGGACGCCAAGCTCGATGCCCTGCGGACGATGATCGCCGCCAAAGCCGCCCATCCGATCAATCCAGGCAACCGCAAGGTGATTGTCTTCACGGCTTTCGCCGACACCGCTACGTACCTTTACAAGGAGCTTTCCGGCTGGGCGAAGACAACGCTCGGGATCGAAGCGGCGCTGGTCACTGGGGCTGGGCGCAATCAGGCCACATTGCCAAACCTGAAGAAGGATTTGGGCTCGATTCTCACCGCGTTTTCGCCCCTTTCGAAGGAACGCCCGGCGGAACTTGCTGAGGAGGGGGAGATCGACCTGTTAATTGCCACCGACTGCATCTCCGAGGGGCAGAATCTCCAGGACTGCGACTGGCTCATCAACTACGACATCCACTGGAATCCCGTTCGCATCATCCAGCGGTTTGGCCGTATCGACCGGCTCGGCTCCCGGAACTCGAAGATCCAGCTTGTCAACTTCTGGCCCAATATTGAGCTCGAGGAATACATCAATCTCGAACAGCGGGTGAGTGGCCGCATGGTGCTGCTCGACATCTCTGCCACTGGCGAGGAAAACCTCATCGAGCAGGATTCGGGCAATCAGATGAACGACCTAGAATATCGGCGTAAGCAACTCCTCAAGCTTCAGGAGGCAGTCATCGATATCGAAGACCTCTCATCTGGAGTGTCGATCGCCGATCTCACGCTCACCGACTTCCGCATTGACTTAGCGGAATGGCTTCGGGGCCATCCAGATGCGACGGAAAACGTGTCGCTTGGAGTTTGCGCAGCGATTCGCTCGCCTTGCCCCGATGTCCCGCCAGGCACGGTATTCTGCCTCCAGGCAGAAGAGAGCGTGGCGGCGAGAGCAGCGGCTGAGGGCTATCCGCTCGCGCCGTTCTATCTCGTGCATGTCGACGAAGATGGGGGCGTACTTCTCTCCCATCTACAGGCAAAAATGATTCTCGATCGACTCAAACGCACCTGTTTCGGCCGATCAGAGCGCGACGCGGCAGCGACCGAGGCCCTTGACCGCGCCACAAAGCAGGGAGACGACATGCGACTGGCCCAGAAGCAGCTAGCAGCTGCAGTGGCCGCCATCGTTGGTCGGACGGAGGAGAAAGCGGTGGCGAGCCTCTTTAGGCCCGGTGGCACGCAGGGAGCGAAGGGGGAGTTTTCCGGGGCGAACGATTTTGAAGTGGTGGGGTATGTGGTGATCCTCCCGGCGGAGGACAGACCATGACAAGGCAGGTATTCATCAGCTCGGTGCAGAAGGAATTTGCCGCAGAGCGCCGGGCGCTGCGTGACTTCATCGCCGGCGACGCACTGCTCCGCCGATTCTTCCATGTATTCCTGTTCGAGGACTTGCCGGCAAAGGATCGCCGTGCCGATAGGGCCTACCTGACTGAAATCGCTACATCTGATATCGTCCTCTTCCTGTTTGGCTCAGAATACGGTCCGCCCCCGGGGGCCGCTGGGCTCTCACCAACTGAACGGGAGTTTGATCGGGCCTCGGACACCGACCGGCCCAGGCTCGTGTTCCTGAAAAGCGACGTGGACCCCCGCGACGCCCGGATGCAGCGACTGATTGCCCGTGCAGAGGCGACGCTAATTCGCCGTCGGTTTGCGTCGCAGCCAGAGTTGACCGCTGGGGTCTACGCGGCCCTGGTCGATTGGCTGGCTGAAAAAAAGCTGATTCGCGTTGAGCCCTTCGATAAGGCCGCCTGCATTGGCGCAACGCTCACGGATATCGATGCGACGTCGCTGGCTGCATTTGTGGGCCACGCCAGGGAATCGCGCGGCCTGGCTGGCGCCGTAGGCTCAAAGCCGCAGGCTGTGCTCACGCATCTCAATCTGATGGCCGGGAAGGGGCCTGGTCATGCTGCGATTCTTCTTTTCGGCAAGGAGCCGCAGCGATTCCTGCCGACATCGGAGGTGAAGTGCGCCCATTTCCACGGCACAACGGCCACAAAACCGATTCCGTCGTACCAGGTCTACAAGGGAACGGTGTTTGAGTGCATTGACCAGTCCGTCGACTTTGTACTTTCGAAGATCAGCAAGTCAGTTGGTACGAGGGCCAAAAGTGCGGCAGCACCAGTTGATTACGAAATCCCCCCGGAGGTGATTCGGGAGGCCATCGTCAATGCCGTTGCTCACCGTGATTACACCAGCGACGGGAGCGTGCAGGTGATGTTGTTCGCCGATCGCCTCGAAATCTGGAACCCCGGCGGCCTGCCTCCCTCTCTCACCCTGGCGATGCTCCGCAAGCCGCACGGGTCTTTCCCGAGAAATCCGCTGCTCGCCGAGCCGCTCTATCTCGCGAAATACATCGAGCGCATGGGCACGGGCACCGGCGACATGATCGCCCGTTGCAAGAAGGCGGGGCTTTCCGCCCCGCGATTCACCGTCACTGACGGATTCAAAGTCACTATCCCGCGGCCGCCGGGTGCCCAGAGAATGGCCTCTGGCGCAGGAGTCATTTTAGCCGTCACCCCGCAAGGACCCCGCAAGGACCCCGCAGGTACCCCGCAGGTTGTCGCCGTCCTCTCGGCAGCAACCAATCCACAGTCTCGGGCGCAATTGCAGGCAGCCGCGGGGCTTGTTGACCGGGAACATTTTCGCCTTGATTATCTCGAGGTCCTGCTCTCCAGTGGTCTCCTCGAGCGTACGATCCCCGACAAGCCCACGAGCAGCCGCCAGCGCTATCGCCTTACCGCGGCTGGTAAGGCGTTTCTTTTGAAACAGGCGAAGCGGGGGCAGCGATGACCTCCGACGAGCTCGTGGCCGCGCTCGCCCTGCCCGCCGGCACGGCGGTCAACCAGAAGGTGCCCAAGAAGCATCTCCTCGAGGAGGGGGCGCCGACCGCCGCCGACAAGCGGGCGATCACAGACGGGATCGACGAGATCCGCTGGCTGGCCGCCCTCAAGCCGCACACGATCGGCGTGCCCGAGCATCGCGGCGCTGACCGCGACTACACCGAGATCCACGTCCTCCGCCTCGCCCTCCGCCCGGGGGCGAAAACGGCCCGGCTCGTCGAGCTCCTCCACCGGGCCATCCCCTATCCCCTTCTCCTCGTTCACGAAGCCGAAGAAGCCGTTGGAGTTTCCGCTGCCCACAAACGAAAGAGCCTTGGCGAGGCCGATCGGATCGTGCTCGAGGAGAGCCCGCTCCTCGTCGAGCCTTTTCTTCCAGCGCTCCTTCCCCACCGGGAAGCCTTCCTCGCGGCGCTCCCGTTGGGAAAACAGCCGCAAGGATCGCTCCTGAGTCTCTATACTGGTTGGCTCGACACGCTCTTGGCTTTGGAGACTGCCGCACGCACCGGCCGTTTCACGATCACGGCAACACCGGCCGAAACCCAAGCCCGGCGTGACGCTCTGCGATGCTGCGCCGTTCTCGAAGCGGAGATGGCTGCAATCCGGGCCGCCGCCGCCCACGAGAGGCAGGTGGCCCGGCAGGTGGAGCTCAATTTGAAACTGAAGCGAGTTCGGGCTGATTTCGATCTCGCCATGCAATCCCTCATCACACCGGAAGTCTGACCCGATGAAGCGGCTCGAGCCAAACTCCCCCGAATTGCATTCGGCCGATATCGTCGCCGCCAACGTCGCCAAACTCAAAACCCTCTTCCCTGAGGCTTTTGCCGCCGAGGGGAAGATCGACTTCGACGTCCTCAAGCAGCTCCTCGGCGGCGAGGTCGACGACCGCGAGGAACGCTACGGCCTCAATTGGCACGGGAAGCGAAAAGCTCGCCAGCTCGCCCTCACCCCCAGCACCGGCACCCTCCGCCCCTGTCCGGAGGAGAGCGTCGACTGGGACACCACCCAGAACATCTTCATTGAGGGGGACAACCTCGAGGTTCTGAAGCTCTTGCAGAAGAGCTACGCGAGGAAGGTGAAGCTGATCTACATCGATCCGCCGTACAACACTGGCAAAGACTTCGTGTACCCGGACAACTTCCAGGACAGCATCAAGAACTATCTGGAGATCACCGGCCAGGTCGAAGGCGGGCAGAAGGTGTCGAGCAACACCGAAGCCAGCGGACGGTTTCACACCGACTGGCTGAACATGATGTATCCGAGGCTTCGGCTGGCGCGCCAAATGCTGTCCGAAAACGGGGCAATATTTGTGTCTCTCGGTGACCAGGAGATCGCAAACCTGCGGCTGATGATGGACGACGTTTTCGGTGAAAGCAATTTTATCGCAACAATCGTGTGGCAGAAGAAGCAGTCGCCGCAGAATGACGCGGTCAACATTTCGGACATGCACGACTACGTCGTTGTCTATGCCAAGATGTCTAAGGCGTCGAGGCAGGATCCAGCGGGGTGGGGTCGGAACAAGCTTCCGCGAACAGAGGAGCAGGAAACAAGATACGGCAACCGCGATAATGATCCGAGGGGAGACTGGACGTCTTCAGACTTGACCTGTGCAAAAACTTTCACCGAACGACCGAATCTTTTTTATCCCATTACCAATCCGGTCTCTGGGAGAACAATAAATCCCAGCCCTAATCGGGTGTGGGCCTACGAAAAGCCAGTCATGCTCAAGTTGATTGATGACAAGCGGATTTGGTGGGGTAGCGACGCATCGTCAACTCCTCGCCTGAAGGTTTTTCGGGCCGAGGTAGACGATGGCGTTGTTCCTTCGACCTGGTGGGCAAGAGAATTCGCTGGGGATAACCAGCAGGCGAGAAGAGAGCTAAGGGAATTATTCCCCGAGGGCGACGTGTTCGATACCCCCAAGCCTCTCAGTCTTTTGGGTCGCATCTGCGAAATCGCAACCACCTCCACTTCTCAAGATGTAGTCTTGGACTTCTTTGCCGGGGCGGGGACTTTAGGGCACGCGGTCATGGAGAGCAATCGGCGAGATAATGGTAATCGTCGGTTTATAACCGTTCAACTGCCAGAGCCGATTGAAGGTGCGGCCTACCCAACGATTTCCGCTGTTGCCGTTGAGCGACTTAGGCGTGCCGGTAAATCTCTTAGGCAAAGTACTGAAGTGCCGAACCTCGATCTCGGCTTCCGCATCTTCAAGCTCGATTCCGGCAATATTGAGCCGTGGGATCCCGCCACGAAGGATGTCCCCTCGGCGATCGCCAAAGCGGTCGACAACATCAAGGCCGACCGGACCGACGACGATCTCGTCTACGACGTCCTCCTCAAGACCGGCCTCGATCTCTGCGTCCCGATCGAGTCGAAAAAGATCGCCGGCAAAGAGGTGAAAAGCATCGGCGGCGGCGTGCTCTTCACCTGCTTCGCGACGAAGATCAAGGCGGCCGATGCCGAGCCACTCGCCCTGGGGATCGTGAAGTGGCGTGACGAACTCGCCCCGGCCAACCCCAAGGAATGCCGCGTCGTCTTCCGCGACAGCGCTTTCGAGAGCGACGTCGCCAAGAGCAACCTCGCCGCGATCCTCAAGCAGCACGGCTTCGACGAGAAGCTCATCGCCAGCCTGTAGGCCTTTCTGGTTCCGCCCAGCCCCACCAGCTCCTCCACCCGGTTTTCACGATGGCCAAAGACCTCACGACGTCCGAGATCGATCGGCAGAACATCCTCAATAACCGCTATGCCCTCGCGGAGATCGAGAAGGCGGCAGGAATCCGCGGAATTCCCTTCGAAGGGAAGCCGGTGGTGCTCAAGGAGCAGGTCGCCGCGTTTTTCGAGGTCACCCCCCGGACGGTGGAGAACTACCTCGAGCGGCACGGCGAGGAACTGACCAAAAACGGGTATGAGGTGATCGACGGTAAACGCTTGCAGGCGTTGAGGTTAGTGATTTCCGGCTCGGTTGATACCGAAACAGATTTCGGTATCAACGACAAGGTTCGAAGACTGGCGATTTTCGATTTCCGGGCGTTCCTCAATCTCGCCATGCTGATGGCGGAATCGCCCCGGGCGGCTCTCCTCCGCAAGGCGATCCTCGACATCGTCATCGACACGATCAACGCCCGCACGGGGGGCGGCACGAAGTACATCAACCAGCGCGATGAAGACTTCATCCACGCGGCCTTCGTCGAAGAAAACTACCGCAAGCAGTTCACCGACGCCCTCCGCGACTGCGTCGACATGGGCAACTTCAAGTACGCCGTCTACACCGACAAGGTCTACGTCAGCATCTTCCGGGAGAAGTCGAAGGACTATCGGCGAGTTCTCCAGTTGAGCGAGAAGGAC
>CAISJI010000128.1 GCA_903885565.1 uncultured Planctomycetaceae bacterium | reverse complement strand
GGCGACATCATCACCGATCTGGGCGGCATCCTGCAGGGCGGGATGGGCGTGGCGGCTGGCGCCAACCTCAATCCCGACTCGGGCGGCGTGAGCATGTTTGAGCCGATGGGGGGAAGTGCGCCGAAATACACCGGCACCAACAAAATCAACCCGATCGCGGCGATCAATGCCATGGCGATGCTGCTGGAGCACACCGGCCATCCCGCAGCCGGCTCCCGGATTGACAGGGCAGTGGCTCAGGTCACCGGCACGAAGATGGCCAGCCAGGCCGCCGGAAAGATGGGACACGGCACGCGGGAGGTGGGCGACCTCGTGGTGGCGGCCTTGGCTACCTCCTAAGGGGCCAGACGGGCCTTGTTTGGAGCACGTTTCGCGGCCAGCCAGCCAGCCGCCAGTCAGTCAGTCAGTCGAGCCTGATGCGGCGACCCTCTTTCTGGCTCGCGGCTGCGGAGTGCACGATATGCATCGCCCGCAGGGTGTCGTCGAGGCCGCTGACGTGGCGGACGAGGCTGGTCACCTTGCGGTGAAACTGCAGCAGCATGTGCTCGTTGACCGGGCGATCGCTGTCGAGTGATTCCTGGTGCCGTCCGACGGTGTCAAACCAGACGAGGCTGGCGGGGAGATCGATGAAGGCGATTCCGTTGGTGCAGGCAACCTGCAACGCGGCAGGGGGGCGGAAGCCGGCCGCCTCTTCCCAGCACCGTGGCATGTAGTAGCCGCAACTGATTTGGGCGATCGTGCCGTTGCCGGGAGAGGCCTGCTGCGTGAAATCGAGACTCATCATCTGGTAGTCGTCGGTCTCGTCGCCGGGGTTCTCCGCATGGCGTACCGCCACGACGCTCGTCGGTTCCTCCCCCGCCACATAGCGACACCAATCGACCAGTTCCATCAGGTCGCGGGCCTCGCTGGCGCGATCTCGGGGCGGGGTGTTGGCAGCCGCTCCCGACAGCAGCACGCGGCGGTGGCAGAAGAGCATTCTGGGCGGCCCCAGTCGGGTGGCGATCAGTTCCTTCAGCCGGACGGTGGCGGGGGCGTATCGCCGCGGCAGTTCCGCCATGAACGCGATGCCCGATGCCTCCACCCGCTGGCGGAGAAGCACTGCTTCATCGGAGTTGAATGGGAACGAGATCGCCGAATAAACAGCTTTGCCATGGTCGCAGGCGGCCAGGATCGGCAGCACGCCATACCACTGGTCGGCGAGATAGAGAATGGCGTCGATGTCATCACGCGATACCAGCGCCCGGTATCCATCCACCGGGGCGGTTCCCAGTTCGGCCGCAGCCCGCTGGGCCAGGTGGGCCACCTGCTCGCAGATCCCCCGCACCTCGAAGCGATCGCCCAGTGAACGCAGCGTGGGGAGATAACGCTTCTCCCAGTGGGGGCCCAGTCCGACGATGCCGACGCGCAATTTCATGGCTGTGGTTCCGCAGGGGAGGGGGCTGCTTCCACGATCAGGGAGGCGGCCTGTCGCTCGAAGTTGAGCCCCTTGTCGGCGATGTCCTTGCGGCACCAGGCACCCGGCCAGCGGATCGCTCGCACTGCGGAGTAGGCCCGGAGTTTCGCCTGCGCGAGCGAATCTCCACGGGCAGTCACGGCGAGCGTGCGCCCGCCGTCGCTGAGCACGGCGCCCGGCTTCGGGGGATCGGCGAAGCGGGTGGCGGAGTGGAATACCACCGCGCCTTCGGTCTGAGCGGCTGCCTCCAGTCCGCGGATCGGCAGCCCCTTTTCCACAGCCCCCGGATAGCCCTCCGAGGCCATGACGACTGTCACGCTTGCCCCGTCGCTCCAGGCAGGCGGGGCGACCGCTTCCAGACGCCGATCGGCGACGGCGTCGAGCAGTTCCAGCAAGCTGGAGTCGAGCATGGCCAGCAGTGCCTCGCATTCCGGATCGCCAAAGCGGGCATTGAATTCCAGCACCTTGGGCCCCTGCTGGGTGAGCATCAACCCGGCATAGAGAACCCCTTGAAACGGCACCTTGGCACGGCGCATCGCATGCAGGGTGGGCACCAGGATCCGGGCCTCGATCTCCCCGAGCAGTGCGGCGTCAACGAAAGGCGTGGGGCAGTAGGCCCCCATGCCGCCAGTGTTGGGCCCCTGATCGCCATCGTAGGCAGCCTTGTGGTCCTGCAGCGGTGGGAGCGTGACCAGCGTGCGGCCATCCGTGATGGCCATCACGCTCACTTCACGGCCATCGAGGCGTTCCTCGATCAACACTCCACTGGCCGCCTTGGAAAATTGCGGATCGCTGCCGAGGGAGGCGATCGCCTCCAGCGCCGCTGCCCGATCGCCGCAGACAAACACCCCCTTGCCGGACGCCAGGCCGTCTGCCTTGACCACCACTGGCATGTCCTCGCGGGCCTCCAGATATTCCCGGGCCCGGGTCAGCGAGCGGAATTCCTGGAACATCGCGGTGGGCACGTCGCCCCGATGGAGAATGTGCTTGCAGAAAAGTTTGCTCCCTTCGATCTGCGCAGCGGCGGCGGTGGGGCCGAAGATCCGCAGGCCGGCAGCCCGAAAGGCATCGACTACGCCGGCCACGAGCGGCGCCTCCGGTCCCACCACAGTCAGGTCAACCCCCCGGGACTGGGCCGCCTTCAGCAACCCCGGGATGTCGTCAGCGGCGATCGGAAGATTCTCTGCGATCGCTGCCGTGCCGGCATTGCCCGGAGCCACGAGCACCTCCGCCCCATCGCGGGAGAGTTTCCACGCGATCGCGTGCTCCCGTCCCCCACCGCCAACAACCAGCACACGTCGGGATGGGGCGGACACAGGGCAAGGCTCCTGGAAGGGAAGATGTGGAGAAGGAATCGGCAGACCCGCACACCATACAGGCAGGAGCACCGGGCAGAGCAAAATAAGCAGAAAAATTCGCGGCTGCGGATCGGGAGGCCGCCGCGGCCACGCCGACCGCAGTGGGCGTCAGCCGCAACTCGCCGGGCAGTGTATAAAAAACCGGCAATCTTCAAGGATGGCGGGATATGCCGGTTGAGAATGAAAAACGCCCTCGAGCCGTCGATTCGACGTTGACAGTTGGGCGTCATCCGATAGAGTTAAAGGGAGTTTGTGAAAAAAATCACAAACTTTGAAGCGAAGCGAAAAACGTTCATTCCGGAGCCGAAAACCAGCCCTTTTCCCTGCTTCTTGAGCTCCAGTCGGCGGTGTCGGCTGGGCAAATGAAGGGGATTTCGGGCGTGGTGTTTCTGGCGTGTGCTCATCCTGTGTCCCGGCGTGACGGCTGGGACGGGAATGGCTTGGTAATGCTCGATTCAACTGTCGCCGAGGCGATGCATGGCTGAAAATAAGAAAAAGTCGATCGCTGAGATTATGGCAGCGGCGCGGGCCGAAAAGGGGGGCGGAGCCTCCTCTGACGTCGCCGGGAGCCCCCAGCCAACTCAAGCTCCGGCCAAAGCCACTGAGGCTCCTCAGGCAGCTGTGCCCAAGCCGGCCGCCGCCAAACCAGCCGCCCCCCAGTCGGCTGCCGGTGGTAGGCCCAGCGTGGCCGAAATCATGGCGCAGGCGCGGGCCAAAAAAGCAGCCGGAACTGCTGCTGCAGAGGCCCCCGAGCCGGTTGCCAAACCGGCGGCAGCCGCCAAGCCAGCGGCTGCGTCCAAGCCGGCGGCGGCTGGTGCCAAGCCAGTCGCGGCGAAGGCTGCCATGCCTCGCGATACGGCCAGCATTTTGGCTGCCGCCCGAACTGGGTCCAAGCCGGGGCCGGTCAGCAAGGCGGATGCCCCAGCGGCCGTTGTCCGGCCCAAGTCTGCCGACGTGGCCAAGGTGGCGGCTGCTCCACCACACAAGATCGCCCCCGCCCTCCCGGCCCGACCGGTGAAGCCGGTGGCCAAGAAGGCTGCCGACGGAGAGCAGGATCGCCGCGGATTTCTCGAGATGGCGGTGGGGTCGTTCATGGCGCTGGGCTTCACGGCGCTCTCTGTCACGGGCGGATTATTTACGCTTGGCCTGGCCAGATACATGTTTCCCAACGTGCTCGCCGAGCCTCCCAGCCGGTTTAAGGTCGGCTTCAAGGAAGGTTTTCCGACCGGGAAAGTGGAAACCAAATATGTCGCCCAATATGGTGTTTGGGTGGTGAATGGCGAATTTCTGGGGCAGCAGCAAATCTATGCCCTGAAAACCGTCTGCACCCATCTGGGATGCACTCCCAACTGGCTGGAGGCCGAGCAGAAATTCAAATGCCCGTGCCATGGGAGTGGGTTCTACAAGGACGGCGTGAATTTTGAGGGGCCTGCTCCCCGGCCTCTGGAGCGGTATGCGATCAAATTGGCCGACGACGGGCAGTTGGAGGTCGACAAAAGTCGCACGTTCCACGAAGAACTTGGTCAATGGTTGGAGCCCGATTCATTCATCACGGCCTGAGTTGGGCTCTGGTCTGGTTATCGGTATTGGTTGGTTTTGGTTTTTTGATTGACACGTTTTCGAAGCGCCTCTTCGGCGAAACCGCCCAGCAACTTCCCCAAACGCACTTCAGGCATCACCCCACCCTCCCAGCGATCTCCGTTCCATGGCCATCGGCGAAATCGTCCGCAACTCGCAGATTTGGAAAAGCATCTTTCGGCATCCGATGCCGCTCGACCGGCGCAATCGGATCGTGGTGATGCTCACCAACTTCTTCCTCCACCTGCACCCGGTCTCGATCAAGAAGCAGGGGATTGCCCTGTCCTTCACCTGGTGCATGGGTGGAGTGACGTTCTTCCTGTTTCTGGTCGAAACGGTGACGGGCGTCTTGCTGATGTTCTATTACCGGCCCACGCTGGAGTGGGCCTACAACGACATCCTTGCCCTGCGCGACGTCACCAGCCTCGGTATTCTGCGGGAACTCCATCGCTGGGGGGCCCATGCGATGGTCATCACCACGTGGCTGCATATGTACCGCGTGTTTCTCACCGGGAGCTACAAGCCACCCCGCGAGTTCAACTGGGTGATCGGCGTTATTCTGTTGCTGCTCACGCTGCTTCTGTCGTTCACGGGCTATCTCCTCCCCTGGGATCAGTTGGCGATCTGGGCCATCACGGTCGGTTCCAACATGGCCCGCGCTTCACCGATTCTCGGCTACGAAGGCCCCGGTCAGCAATTGCTCACCATTGGCGGTATCGACATGATCACCGACGGATCGGACGCCCGGTTTGGGTTGTTGGGAGCCCGATTTGTCGGTGAGGAAACGCTCAATCGGTTCTATGTGCTTCACTGCATCGCGATCCCGTTGGCGACCGCCCTGCTTCTGGCTATTCATTTCTGGCGTGTGCGAAAGGACGGCGGCATCAGCGGACCGCTGTAGTGTGACCCCATGCATTCAAACGGATTATTTCTGAAAGACGTTGCCGGGTTTCTGGGGTCGTATTACACCAGCCTGGCGATCATGAACGCGGTGGCCGCCCTTATTCTGTGGCAAAAGAAAAAGCAGGTCGGCTGGGCGGTCGTCTGGTCGGCCGTCGCCGGCGTGATGATGGTTTTGGCGAGCCTGGCTCTGTCGGGCAGTGCTGCCTGGGTGCCATCGCTGCCGCTGTCGGTCCGGAATCTCGTCAACTCGCTGTCTGGCCCGGTGAATTACACCGCTGGTACCACGGCGCTGTTTGCGGTGCTCTTTATCTTCCGGAAGTTCTTCGTTCAGCCGATGGTGGCCTGGACGGTTCTCAATGTGGCATTGCTCTTGATGGGCCTCTCGATGGCCGACGAGAATTTTGCCTCCATTGTCATGAAGCCAGACAACGTTCCGATCGTGGGGCTGGTGTTCCTGCTCGCTTTCTTCACCTGGGTCGCCACCAGTCAGGCGGTGGTCAACGACGAGCGGATCGCTCGGGGGCTTCCCCCGATGGAAAAGCTCAACGACGAAAAGGTGCTGGTGTGGCCCGATCTGGTCTACACAGAGCTCATCTGTATGGTGGGTGTGACGGCCTTTTTGCTGGTGTGGGCGATCTTCCTGCAGGCTCCTCTTGAGGAGCCTGCCTCGAGTGTGAAAACCCCCAATCCCTCCAAGGCCCCGTGGTACTTCCTCGGCCTGCAGGAGATGCTCGTCTACTTCGATCCCTGGTATGCAGGAGTCGTGCTGCCGAGTTTGGTGGTCGTCGGCCTGATGGCCATGCCCTATCTCGACTTCAACAAGAAGGGCAACGGCTACTATTCCATAGAGGAGCGGAAGTTCAGCTATCTGGTCTACCAGTTCGGCTTCTTCGAACTCTGGATCACGCTCATTATCCTCGGCACCTTTCTGCGGGGGCCGAACTGGAATTTCTTCGGACCGTTTGAGTTTTGGAGCCCCTATAAGGTGGAAGTGCTGAACAACGTCGATCTGCCGCAGATGTTTTGGGTGAATCTGCTCGATCGTCCGTTGCCGCGGGTCGCCGCCGGTGCCAGCACGCTGACGCAGGTGGGAACCATCCTGCTCCGTGAGGCGCCCGGGCTGGTGGTGATGGGAGCCTATCTGTTGCTGCTGCCGCCGCTGCTGGCGGTCACAGCGTTTCGTTCCTACTACGCCAAGATGGGCTTCATTCGCTACATGGTAATGGTGAATTTGATGCTGTTGATGCTCTCGTTGCCGCTCAAGATGATTCTCCGTTGGACGCTCAACCTGAAATACATCATCAGCATTCCCGAGTTTTCACTCAATTTCTGATTCCGAGGTTTATTTTCCGGCCTTGTCCCCGCGAGCGATTCCACCATGCCTGCCACAGAACAAACCTGGCGTAATCTCAAGGTCCTGCATGTCGTCTTCGGCATCTCGGCCATGCTCCTGCTGCTGGCCACGGTGGTGATGCTGGCGGTCGATCACAACCGCCCGTGGAAGAAATATCAGCGGGAGTTTCGTGCGCTGGAGACCTGGTCGGCAACGGCCCGTGTCGATGAGCAGGAGTCGCAGTCGTATCAGGAGCAGTCGAAGGCCCTGGAGGCGGCGCTCCTGGAGACGCGGCAGGCCGATCTCGACCAAGGGCTGGCGCGGGAGTTTCTCACTCAGGTGCGGCTCTCCAGCGACGACGCCCAGGCTGCCGATCTGGTGCAACTCGATCTCGACAGGTTTCAGTCGCAGGCCGATCCCAATGAGCGGATGGTGGTGCGCGGCGACCTTCTGGAACGCTGCCGCGACATCGCCAAGCGGGCCAAGTTTCGTGAGGACCTGTTGGCCGGCAAATTGAAACTCCGCAAGGCGGAATTCGACAAGGCCCGTGCCGATTACGAACTGGGGATTGCCGAGGGGGCCGCGGAGGAGAAGGTTGGCGGTCTGCTGAAGATTGCCGAAGCCAAGCGGGGCGAGGTCACGCAGGCCACGCTGGAAACCCAAGCCTCCAATACGCAGCGGAAGGCGCTGGAGTCGCTGCTGCGGAAAATGACCGCCGATGAGGAGACCGCGGCGAAGGCCTTGGCCGACCATCGCCAGAAGCTGCTGCTGCTGTCGAAGACGGTGCAGGACCGGGCTCCCAATGCCGGTAAAACGCTGCTGGAGCTCCCCGTCCTCGATGCCTTCAACGGACCGCTCCGTGTTGATCAGATTTGGCTGCCACAGTTGACACTCAACAACAACTTCCGCGATGTGGCCCGGTTTGACCGCTGCATCACCTGCCACAAGGGGATGGACAAGTCGATGCCCGGGGCGCCCACCGAGCCGGCCTACTGCGAGGCCCAGAAGGTGACACTCACGTTTCCTGCGGTGCCGGCAGACGGCCCGTCAGCGGAGCGACCGAAGGTGGTCGGAGACGGCAACGAGCAGTTGGAGAGCCAGTACGGATTTCACCTGGCCCCCCGCGGGCTGTTTCGCGAGGAAGATCCGACCGTGAGCTTTGTCAGGCCGGAATCGCCAGCGGCGGTGGCTGGATTGCTCAGCGGAGACGTGATCGAGGAAATCGCCGGGGGCAAACAACTCGCCCGAACGGCTGCCGCAGCTTCGCTGATCGAGACTCCGGTGCGGGGGCAACCGCTCACTGTGGTCGTGCGTCGGGGTGTTCCCCAGCCGTATGCAACTCATCCGCGGCTCGATCTGTTTGTGGGGTCGACCAGCCCCCATCCGATGCAGACATTCGGCTGCACCGTCTGCCATCAGGGGCAGGGGAGCGCCACCAGCTTCAAATGGTCTTCGCATACTCCCAACACCCCCAAGCAGGGGCACCAGTGGCACGACGAATATGGTTGGTTCAACAACCATCACTGGATCTATCCGATGCTGCCGGAGCGATTTGAGGAGTCGAGCTGCCTGAAGTGCCATCATCAGGTGGTCGATCTCGAGCCTTCGGAACGCTTCCCGGAGCCGCCAGCCCCCAAGCTGGTGGAGGGCTATCACTTGATCCGTCAGTACGGCTGCTACGGATGCCACGAAATCAACGGCTATGCCGGCCCGGAGAAACGGATCGGCCCCGACATGCGGCTGGCCCCGAACTACCACGAGGTCGCCGAGGCGGTCTCTGCCGATCCCGGTCTGGCGGCGCTGGGAACCACGGCGCAGCGCTGGGTGGAAGAGGTCCGTTCGAGTCCCGATGGCACGGTCGCTCGCGCCCGGCTCCGTGAAACGCTCGAACGCGATGCCGCTGCCGGAAGTGAGGCAAAGCTCCAGCCGCGATCGCACCAACTCGCGGCACTCCTCAAGGAGCCTGAGACGGCTGGCACACTGCCGAAGGTGGGCCCCAGCCTGCGGCATGTGGCGAGCAAGGTTGGCTTCGATTGGCTCTATTCATGGCTGCGTAATCCGCAGGACTTCCGGCCATCGACAAAGATGCCGCGGTTTTTTGGGCTGTGGGAGCATCTCTCCGGCAAGGGGCTCGAGGAGTCGCAGCGCTATGAGCCGATCGAGATCCGCTCGATGGTTGCCTATCTGCAAAACGCCAGCCAGCCGTTTGACTATGTGAAGCCATACGCGGGGATCACGGCGGCTGCCGATGCGGCTCGGGGCAAGAAAGTGGTTCAGGTTCGGGGTTGCCTCGCCTGCCATCAACATGCCGATTTCCCGGAAGCTGACAGCACGCACGGCCCAAACCTCTCCCGGATCGGTGCGAAGGTGGCGTCGCTGCCGAATGGAGCCGCCTGGCTCTACAGCTGGCTGCGGGAGCCGGCGCGTTACCACCCGAAGACGATCATGCCAAACGTGTTGCTGGAGCCGGTGTCTCTGGCCGACGGCACGATCAGCGACCCCGCTGCGGATGCCACCGCCTACCTCCTCGGCTCTACCGAATCGTGGCAGCCGACAGACATCCCGTCGGCCAGCACGCTGACCGCCGAAGAGCGTCAGGCGACGGATGAACTTGCCATGCTCTATCTCAAGGAGCGTTTCACGGCCGTTCGCGCCGAGGCGGTGCTCAAGAATGGGCTGGGGCCGGATCAGGCGACCATCCAGGGGGATGAGCGGATGCTGGCTGGCTTGGCCGGGCCTGACCGCGATGCGGTGCTGTTGAACTATGTGGGCAAGAAAACGATCGCGAAGCTGTCGTGCGCAGGGTGCCACGACATCCCCGGCTTTGAGGATTCCAAGGCGGGCGGTGCGGCGCTGGCCGACTGGGGACGCAAGGAATCATCCAAGATCGCCTTCGAGCAGGTGCTCCATTTCGTGATGCACGATCTGGAGGGGAAGCATGGGGGAGCGCATGGGGGAGCGTCTGGGGATCACCATGCAATGCAGGGCCACGGGAATGCCGAACATGGCGACGCCGCAGGTGGGCATGACGCTGGTTCTCATGCTACCGCTGCGGATGCTCCGTTGGCCCCCGATCTGGCCTATCTCGGCCCCGGCTCCGAGCACCTGAGCCCTGAGTCGGTCGACCCGAACACGGGCTATTTCCTTGAGAAGCTGATGGCGCATGAGCGGGAGGGATTCCTCTGGCAGAAGCTCCGCGCCCCCCGCAGCTACGACTACAAGAAGGCAGAGAACAAAGGCTACAACGAGCGGTACCGCATGCCGAAATTCCCGTTCAACGACCAGCAGCGGGAAGCCGTAATGACGTTTGTGCTGGGATTGGTTGCTGAGCCCCCCGCTCCGCAGTTTGTCCACCACCCCTCTCCCCGTGAAGAGGCGCGTCTGGCGGGCCTCAAGGTGGCGGAGCAGTACAACTGCGGTGGTTGCCACACGCTGAAAATGGATCGCTGGGATCTTCGCTACCGGCCAGAATCGCTGGGAGAAGGACAGGTGGCGGCAGACTATCCGTTCCTCTCGCCGCATTTCACCCCTCAGGAAGTTGACAGGTCGCTGGTGGTTGACCGCCAGGGACGCCGCTCCGCAACGCTGGTCGGGATGCCGGTGCTGGATGGTGAAACTGGCCGACCGCAACTGGTCGACGAGGATGGCGTGCCGATCGAGGAGGGGGACACTGAGGCGGCTCCTCACCGTCCGTTCATGCTTTGGCACGACACGCTGGTGGACGGAGTACCACGTGGCGTGGGCGGGCCCAATCTCATGGTTCCCGAGGATGCCCTGAAATCGGGCCACCACTACCCTGCTCAGGGAGGCGATCTGGCCCGGTTGCTGTTCCCGGTCGTTATTGCCGACGAAAAAGAGGTCAATCCCAACGTCAAGCCGGACGATGCCTGGGGCTGGCTCCCGCCGCCGCTGGTGGGGGAGGGGAAGAAGGTGCAGTCGGGCTGGTTGCACAAGTTCCTGCTGAATCCCCACACGATTCGTCCGTCGGCGGTTCTGCGGATGCCGAAGTTCAATTTCCAGTCGTCCGAGGCGGCGGCGCTGGTGAACTACTTCGCAGCGGTTGACGGGGCTGAGTTCCCCTACGTCTACGATGCCCGCTTGGATGAAAGCACGCTCGCCGCGGCGGAGCAGGCCCATCCGGCGCATCTGGAGGGGGCGATGAAGATCGTCACCAACAACAACTACTGCGTGAAGTGCCATCTGGTTGGCAGCTATTCACCCCCTGGAAATCCGAAGGCACTGGCGCCGCAATTGGAACGTGTCCACGAACGGCTCCGCCCCGACTACGTGCACAACTGGATCGCCAATCCCAAGCGGTATCTGCCGTACACGGGGATGCCGGTCAACATCCCCTTCGACAAGCCGGTCAGCCAGGATCTCTATCCTGGCTCCAGCGAGCAGCAGGTGGATGCCTTGACCGATCTGCTGATGCATTTTGACACCTTTGCCAAGAAAAATCTGTCATTGGATCCCTATCTGCGGCAATCGGCTCCGGCTATTCCGGCACCTGCCGCTGGGGCCGGGGCTGGCCGGCAACTGCCGCCCAGCGCCGTGGTTCCGGCGGCCGATCAGCCGGGGTCTGCTGGTATTTCCGGCCCGGCCGACAGTGCCTCCGGGGCGCGTGTGGCTCCGGTTCTGGCCCCGGCAGGCGATGCTGCTTTTTCGGATGGTCGGCAGTCTGAAATCTCCCGTGAGTCGGCTGCAGCGCTAAACTAAGATAAGAGGCGTGGCTGCGGGCATGTTTGTCCGGCTGTGCCAAGGGCTCGGTTCTGTTCGCTCAACTTCTGGAGTCGACCATGTCTTATGTGAATGGGTTGTTCGCTCGACGTTTGTCAGGTGCTCAGTGCGCCGGCGGCATGCTGCTGGCGGTCGCAGCCGTCGTGTTCGCAGGTGATGCATCTGCCGAGGAGTGGGGCACCATCAAGGGCCGCTTCAAGTTTGGCGGCACCGCCCCCACGGCTGCCGAACTGAAGGCCGACAAAGATGTCGAGGTGTGCGGCAAACACAAACTCGTGAACGAGGAGTTGGCGGTCGGTGCCGATGGCGGCGTCGCGAATGTCGTGGTGTTTGTCCGCGACAAGGATGTCAAGGTGCATCCTGATCTCGTCGCCACCAAGTCGGAGAAGGCGGTGGTCGACAACGCCTCCTGCCGGTTCGAACCCCATGTGCTGATGGTGCAGACCGGCCAGCCACTGGTGCTCAAGAACTCCGACTCTGTCGGCCATAACAGCAACATCGCCACGCTGAAAAATCCCCCCTCCAACAGTCTCATCCCCAGCGGTGGCGAGACGACTGTCACGTTTACCAGCGAAGAGGCAATTCCCGCTCAGTTGACCTGCAACATCCATCCCTGGATGAAGGCGTGGCTGGTCGTCCGGCCCAATCCCTATGGTGCGGTCTCCAAGGCGGACGGCACATTTGAAATCAAGAACGTTCCTGCTGGCGACATCGAACTGCAGATCTGGCACGAAAAGGCCGGGTATGTCGGCGAGATGACGATCAAAGGCAAGGCGGAGAAGATTGCCAAGGGTCGGAAGAAGATCAAGGTGGCTGGTGGCGACAACGATCTCGGAGAGATGGTGCTTGATGCGAATCTGTTCAAGAAATAATGCCGACGATTGCGGCGGTGTCGCGGTGAGCCCTCGCAATCCGCTGGTGGCGGCCGCGCTTCTGGCGTGCCTGATGACCTTCGGCTGCTCTGCCGAAAGGGTCTCCACGCCCGGCGCGGACGCCGGCCGGGCAGAGCAGTTGCGGGCCACGCTTGCCAGTTCCACCGGTGGCGGCAATGCTGGAGAGGCTGCTGCCTCGACCGGCACTGGCTGGGGCACGCTGAAGGGGCGGTTTCTCTTCGCGGGCACTCCCGGGGAGCCAAAGCCGCTGATGGTCGACAAGGATACTGAGATCTGCTCCAAGGCGGGTGTGAAACTGGTCGATCGATCTCTGCTGGTCGATCCTGCCACGAAGGGTCTGGCCAATGTTGTCGTGTTTGCCCGGAAGGCGAGCCGGGTCAAGGAGACGACAGTGCCGGCAACGCCGCTTGTTTTTGATCAGAAGCAGTGTGAGTTTCTCTCCCCTGTCTTTGCAGCCCGGGTCGGGCAGCCGATCGATGTTCACAACAGCGATCCGATCGGTCACAACACCAACATTGCCGGTACCAGTTTCAACCAACTCATTCCGGCTGGCCAGGGCACGCTCTACAAAGCAGATGCCGAAACCGGCATGCCAACGATGGTGACCTGCAATATCCATCCGTGGATGAAGGCCTATGCCGTGTTTCGCAAGGATGGGTATGTGGCGGTGAGTGCGGCCGACGGGTCGTTTACGATTCCCGATCTGCCGGCCGGCGAACCGCTCGAGATGCAGGTCTGGCATGAGCGCTCAAGCGGCCCCAACGGCGCTCTTGGGCTCGACAACCCCGCCCTCAAATGGACTCCCAAGGGGAGGTTTCAGATTCAGTTGACGCCCGATGAGGTGGAGGACATTGGCACTCTGGAGGTTCCCGCCTCCGCACTCGGCACTTGATCGGCAAACGTTTCAGGATACGGCACACCATGAAGTCTCAGTCTCAGATTGTTTCCCGCACGCTCGTCCGCCTGCACTCCTCGTGGGCAGTGGCTGCCTGCGGCGTCACCCTGCTGATGTGTGTTTCTGGATGCGGCAGCACGCCTGCGGCCTGGTTTCGCCCCAACATGGTGGAGGCGACCAAGCAGCGTCTGACTCCCGATCAGGAACGGCAGGTGTCAACCGTGATGCTGGCCATGTTCGGCACCCCCGACGCGCCGGTAGCGCCACCCGAAACGGGCCTCGATGAGGCCAAACTGCAGTTGGCAGCCGGGCCGGTCCACAGCGACATCGTCGGTCGTAAAAATGGCCTTTACCGTGAGCACTGTGCCCATTGCCACGGCGTTACCGGCGATGGCTTGGGGCCGACGGCGGCGTTTCTCAACCCCTACCCGCGGGATTACCGCCCCGGCGTGTTCAAGTTCAAGAGCACCGAACGGTCTGACAAGCCGACGCACGAAGATCTCGTGAGGATTCTTCACAACGGTATTCCAGGCACCTCGATGCCATCCTTCGCCCTGCTCAGCCCTCCCAAGGTGGAGGCACTGGTCGAATATGTGAAATATCTCAGCATCCGCGGCGAAACAGAAATTGCCCTGATGCGGGCATTTTTTGAACTCGATGATGAAGCTCAGGGGAAACTGCCGGAGACTCGCGAGTTTCTGGTAGACGAGGTTCTCACCCCGGTGACCGAGAAGTGGAAGTCAGCCGCCGACGCTCTCATTGCGGTTCCCGAGATGGCGAGCGATCTCGATCTGGCCGCCTCGATCGCCAAGGGCAAGGAACTCTTTTATGGCGACAAGGCCAACTGCGTGAAGTGCCATGGCCCAACCGCTCTGGGGGATGGACAGGCCAACGATTACGACGATTGGAACAAGGCGATCGTAGAGGTCTCGAAGGAAGTCAAAAGTGGCCTCGAGCGGGCCGGGGAAACCTCCACGTCAGGAATGGACAGCGAGGCCTTGGCGGAGCACCGGGGGCAGTTGGCGTGGCTCGATAAATTTGGTCGGGTGCTCGATGGCGGCGATGCCCTCAGGCCCAGGACGATCCAGCCCCGCAACCTCCGTCATGGGATTTACCGTGGCGGGCGAAGGCCGCTGGATCTCTACTACCGAATCCACGCAGGTATCAACGGTGCGCCGATGCCAGCGGCAAAGGGCACTGTCCCGCCCGAGGAGATCTGGCACATCGTCAATTACGTGAAGTCCTTGCCCTACGAACTCGACGGCGAGCTCGGGGCCGACCGCCCCATGGTGGCCAAGGACAGGTTTTAAGTCGGCAGCTGGGATTTTCGCGTCGGTTTTTCTGCAGTGAGAAGTACGTTTTTGTTGAGGGAGTAAGCAGCCGTGGCCAATGACAATTCATCCGACGGCAGCCCCAAGCGATCCCGGCTGATGGGGATCTTCTGGAGTCTGCTGTTTCTTGCCGTGCCAGTCCTGGGTGTGGCGGTTTTCATCGTTGCGCCGTGGTACGACATCTGGCTGCCCAAGGATGTTTCGGAACATGGCAAGGCGATCGATGGGCTGTTCATGTTCATCCTGGCTCTGACCGGGGTGGTTTTCATTGCCACGGAGGTGCTGCTGTTTTGGTTCCTCTGGAAATATGACGCAGCTTCAGCCACCGGCCCCGCGAAGTACATCCACGGCAGCCATGCGGTCGAGGTGATCTGGACGATCATTCCGGCGGCCACCTTGCTGTTTCTCGCGATCTATCAAATGAACACCTGGGCCGACGTGAAGATGCGGCGTCCGGCGATGGCAGCCTCAGTGGAAGTGGTGGGACGGCAATTTGAATGGCGGTTGCGTTATCCCGGCCGCGACGGCACGCTCGGGACGCCGGACGATCTGTTTCTGGTGAACGATCTCCATGTGCCAGCCGACGAAGACTTCCTCGTGCAACTCAAAAGCATGGACGTGCTTCACAGCTTTTTCATCCCCAATCTCCGGATTAAGCAGGACGCCGTCCCCGGTATGAAGATCCCCGTCTGGTTTAAGGCGACGGAGAACGGCGAGTACGACATCGTCTGCGCCGAACTGTGCGGATGGGGCCACTACAAGATGAAGGGCCGCGTGACGGTAGAGTCGCGTGCGGATTTCGAGCGCTGGCTCGAGAAGATGTATGCCCAGCAGGAGGCGACCCAGCCAGAGCCGCTTTCCGGATCAGACGGGGCCGCCGTGGCCCTGACGCAGTGACCACGCATTCCCCTTTGATCGCAGCCCTCACCCCCCAGCGACCCCCACACCAGCGACCCCCGAAATAGATACGTCCGCCACGGAGAGAGATTCCCATGAGCACCGCCACCGCATCCACCACGCTGTCGACCGATCGTGTGGGCCAGTCGCTGCCGCCGGCCCGTAAGGCTCGGCCTGTGGCTGAGTTTTTGTCGACATATGTATTTTCCAAAGACCATAAAGTGATCGGCCTGCAGTTCCTGTTTTCCACATTGCTGTGGTTTCTCGTCGGCGGCCTGCTGGCGCTGGCCGTGCGTTGGCAGGTGGCCTGGCCATGGTCTGATGTGCCGGTGCTCGGCAAACTGTTCGCCCAGCAGGGGGGGCAGATGGCGCCCGAGTTCTACACGATGCTGTTCACGATGCATGCCACGGTGATGATCTTCCTGGTGATCATCCCGATCCTCGCTGGTGCCTTCGGCAACTTCCTCATCCCGCTGATGATCGGTGCTGATGACATGGCGTTTCCGACGCTGAACATGCTCAGCTATTGGTTCATGTGGCCCGCCTTCTTTGCCTTCGGAGCCAGTTTCTTCGTGGAGGGTGGGGCCGCCTCGAGTGGTTGGACGAGTTATCCGCCGCTGTCGACCAATGTCGCCTCGTCGCCGGGCGCTGGCATGGGGCAGACGCTCTGGTTGGTGGGGCTAACGCTTGTGGGCGTGTCGTCGATGCTCGGCAGCGTCAACTACATGACAACGATCATCCTCATGCGGGCTCCGGGCATGACGATGTTTCGCCTGCCGATGACGATCTGGGCGATGTTTATCACCGCCATCCTGCAGGCCTTTGCCCTCCCCGTGCTCACCGCCGCCGGGTTTATGCAGCTGACCGATCGCACCCTCGGGACGGGGTTCTTCTCTCCGGAGGGGAATATCGTCAACAACGCAATGCAGGCGACCGGCGGCGGCCAACCGCTGCTCTGGCAGCATCTCTTCTGGTTCTACAGCCACCCCGCCGTCTACATCATGATCCTGCCGGCGATGGGAATGGTCTCCGACATCATGACCACGTTTGCCCGTAAGCCGCTGTTTGGCTACCGGCCAATGGTCTATTCGATTGCCGGCATCGCGGGGTTGGGGTTCATCGTGTGGGGACACCACATGTTCATTTCCGGAATGAATCCTGCTCTGGGTATCACGTTCATGGTTTCCACGATGATGATCGCCCTGCCGAGCGCCGTAAAGACGTTCAACTGGCTCGGCACGATCTGGGGGGGGCGAATCCAATTCACCACCGCCATGCTGTTCGCCCTGTCATTCGTCTCAATGTTCATCATCGGTGGTCTGTCTGGAATCTTCATGGCCGCCACGCCGGTCGACATCTTCATCCACGATACCTACTTCATCGTGGCGCACTTCCATTACGTGCTCTTCGCCGGCACCGCGATGGGGGTGTGGGCGGGGATTTATTACTGGTTCCCCAAGATGTTTGGCCGGACGATGAACGAGTTTTGGGGGAAGGTTCATTTCTTCCTGACATTCATCTTCTTGAACGGCACGTTCTTCACGATGCATATCCTGGGAGCGGTCGGCTTTCCCCGCCGGCTGGCCGATGCCTACCACTACGAAACCTTTCACCATCTGCAGCCGCTCAATGCCTTCATGACCTACTGCGCCATCGGCATGGTGGCCACGCAGATCATCTTCGCCATCAACTTCTTCTGGAGCATGTTCAACGGCCCGATAGCAGGGCGGAATCCCTGGAATGCCAACACGCTGGAATGGACGGCACCGAGCCCGCCGGGGCATGGCAATTTCGATTTCCAGCCGGTGGTCTATCGCGGCCCCTACGAATATTCCGTGCCGGGGGTTGAGAAGGATCACCTGATGCAGACCGATCCCCCCAATGCCGCTGAAGCCGCAGCAGCAGCTGCAGCGCACGGGTAGTCGTGTTTATGAACCTCCCCACCATCCATTGGCCCCACGCGCTGGCGTGCCTGCTCGTCGGCGTGACGGCTGTGCTGCTCTGTTTTGGTGCGCTGGTCACGACCTATGATGCCGCCATGGCGGTGCCAGATTGGCCGGGCACTTTCGGCCACAACATGTTTCTCTACCCACTTAAGGCCTGGCTCTGGGGCCCGTGGGATCTCTTTCTGGAGCATGGGCATCGGCTTCTAGGCGCGCTTGTCGGAGTGCTCACGCTGGGCATGGCCGCGGCGGTCTGGCGGCGCGAGACCGATGCCACCCTCCGGGCCCTGGCCGTCGCGGCCGTGCTGCTGGTGGTGGTGCAGGGAGTGCTCGGCGGCGCCCGCGTACTACTGGATGACAAGACCGTGGCGAAGGTGCATGCCTGCACCGGCCCGCTCTTCTTTTCGGTAGCAATCGCCATCGCCACGCTCACCCGCCCCCCACGCCTGGCGGCGGCAAAGCCGGAGCTTTCAGCCACTGGCGGGGACGATGTCCTGCGGCCCGATCGCTGGAAGGCTGTCGCTGCGCTCTCGACTGCTCCGTGGGTCACGGCGGGACTGTTGGGGGCTGCTTACGTGCAGTTGGTGGCCGGTGCCCAGTTGCGGCATCTCGATGCGGCGGTCGACGCAAACACGTTTCGCTGGCTGGTGGCGCTCCATCTCGCCGGGGCGCTTCTGGTCACGGTGCTCTCGATCGTGGCGACGGGAACATGCTGGTGGCTTGAAGCGGGAGCGCCGAGGCGTCTGGCACTGATGATTCTTGTGCTGGTCGGTTGCCAACTTCTGCTCGGGGCGGGAGCGTGGGTTGTGAGCTGGGGCTTTCCCGCCGATTGGTTGCCTCAATCCTGGACTCCGGCACAGGCAACCGTCGCCCGCAGCGCCCGCGGTGCGGCGGTGGTTACGGGGCATGTTGTGCTCGGCATGCTGATTCTGGGGGCATCGGTGGTGCTGGCGCTTTCGACCTGGGCCCTCCGCTCCTCCCAGCGGCCGGGGCTGGGAAAGGAAAGGGCGTTTGCATGAGCATCTCCACACCGCTCGCCAGCCCTGTGGCACAGGACAATCACACCCGCGGCCAGTGGCGCACGCAGCCTGACGCTCCGGCGAATGCGGCTGGGCTTTCGCTGGCCGGTCTGCTGGCGGAGGTATCGCGTCTCACCCGTCCCCGCATTGCGTTGATGGTGCTGGCGACCGTTTTCACCGCCATGTGGCTCACGGCTGGCCGCACTATTGATGGGTCGCGATTGGCGTGGTTGTTGTTGGGAACGGCCTTGGTGGCTGCAAGTTCCAGCATCGCCAACCAGATTCTCGAACGCGACACCGATCGGCTCATGCCGCGCACCGCCTTTCGCCCGATCGCGGCCGGACGAATGACACCTGCAGCGGCAACGCTCGTGGCATTTCTGGTGCTCGTTCTGGGAGAAGGAATCGTCACCGCGGTGGCAGGATGGCCCCCGGCGGTCGCGGCGTTGGCAACCTGGCTGGTGTATGTGGCGATCTATACGCCGATGAAGAAGGTGTCGCCGCTCAATACGGCGGTGGGGGCTGTGGCCGGGGCCCTGCCGGTGGCCATCGGTTGGCTGGCGGCCGAGGGGCCGCGGCGGTTGGCTGCTGGCGATGCGGCGGGAACCCTCGCGGTGGGTGCGCTGGCAACGGTTCTCTACCTCTGGCAGTTTCCCCATTTCATGGCCATCGCCTGGCTCTACCGCGAGCAGTACGCCCGGGCCGGCCTGCGAATGCTCACGGTCGACGATCCGACCGGTCTGCGGGCCGCCGGGCAGGCGCTGGCAGCGAGTCTGGCGATGGTGCCGGTGAGTCTTGTTCTGGCTGTTCCCTCCGCGAGTGTGCCGCTCTTTCTGGCGGCAGCGTTCGCCTCAATGATCTATGTGGCGGCCACGGTGTGGTTTGCTCTGCGGCGCGACGACGCCTCAGCGCGGACGCTGTTGATGGTGTCGCTGGGGAGCCTGCTGGCCCTGCTCACTGCCTCGGTCGCCTGCGGGCCGCCAGCTGCCGTTTCGTCGCTCACCGCTACGGCATCGCCCCCCTTCTTTGCAGCAGACTTTTCCGCAGAGAATTCCCTTCCTCCGACCCACACGTTGCAGCCATGAATGCCACCGCTTCCGCCATTCCCCATGACGATCACCACGACCACGGTGGTGCCCACGATTCCCACGGCGACCATGGCCATCATGGGCCTGTGCTGCAGTATCAGCCCGGCCTGCCGCTGACGCGCGGCAAGCTGATCATGTGGCTGTTTCTCTCGACCGAGATCATGTTCTTCGCGGCGCTGTTGGGCAGCTATGTTGTGCTGCGTTTTGGGGCGCCGGTGTGGCCCAAGCCCCATCACGTCCATCTCAGCGAGCCGATCGGTGCGTTCAACACGTTCGTTCTGATCTGCTCCAGCGTCACCATCGTGCTGGCGCTCGAAGCAGCCAAGGCCAACAAGCAGTCGCTGGCAAAGCTCTGGATGGTGCTGACACTCGTGCTGGGTGTCTTGTTCCTCGGAGTGAAGGGATACGAATACTCGGCCAAGTTTTCGCATGGCATCTATCCCTGGTCGCCCCGCAGTCGCGTCTTCGAGAAGCCCGATCTCTATTACGGCTCGGCCGTTCGGGCCCGCTTGGGGGAGCCGGAGATCATCGATCGCCTCAAAGCCCTCGACGAGACAGCCGAAACGGAGCTCTCTGCGGAGCAGGTTTCGGCCCGCCGGCGTCTGCAGCAGGTGCGGCAGATGGTGGTGAGCCCTGATCAGCAGCCGTTTGATCTGGCCGTTATCGCCGATCAGGTGATGCCGCTGCCCACGGAGGCGGCCGCAGGCGAGCATGGCGGTCATGCGATGGGGCTCAACGACATCTTTCCCTGGCTCAAGCTTCCGGCGGTGATCCCGGGCGGCACCATGTGGGCCAGCACCTATTTCCTGCTGACAGGATTCCATGCCATCCATGTGCTGGTGGGACTGATCGTGTTTGCCATCCTGCTGATGTACAGGCTTGGGCCGAAGCGGGCGGGTATGATCGAAAATGCTGGTCTGTACTGGCACTTTGTCGATCTGGTGTGGATTTTTCTCTTTCCGCTGCTCTACCTGTTCTGATCTTTCACCCGTTCTGACCGGTTCCCACGAGGTGTTTTCATGAGTGATCACGGTGACCATCCGGCGGCTGCGCCAAGCCACGGCCCCATCACCCGGCTGGGTGAATTGCCCGCACATTCCGCCGCCGAGGCCCACGGTGCCGGGCATGCTGCGGAGGATGCCGGCCACGATGGGCATGGCGCGGGGGATGGCCATGGAGGCATCGGGAAATACCTGCTGGTATTTCTGGCGCTGTGTGCCCTCACAACGATGTCATTTTTCACCTATTCCTCGCTCTGGCCATGGAAGAATGAGCCGCATGTGGGGTGGGCGTTCATGATGGCGGTGTCGTGCACCAAGGCGTTGCTGGTGGTTCTGTTTTTCATGCACGTGTTCTGGGAGGCGAACTGGAAGTACGTGCTCACCATCCCGGCGGCCATGATGGCGATCTTTCTGGCACTCATGCTGGTCCCCGATGTGGGACTGCGAACGCGCATGGTGGCGCAGGAACGTGAGATCCATATGGCCCGTCCGTCCGACGTCCGCCTGCTTGAGCAGGCGGGTGAGGCGCAACTGCTCTCTGACCCGGCCGGAGCCCACTGAACAACTGCCCGGCGACGCCGGCGCGGAGAGAGGGAACACCATGTTCCGTTTGCGTGGTCCTGAGTGTCTTGGTCGTCTTGGCGTCTTGGCGTTGCTGCTGGCGTGTGGCTGCGACGCCCCATCTCCCCGGGGCACGGGCTCCGCGTCCCGCGCTGAGCCCCGGGCCGCCGGCGACCGCGAAGCCCCGCTTCCGGCGCCTGGGCGCGTGGAACCGGGCGAGCCAGCGGCCCCCTTTCAACTGACCGACAGCCAAGGGGCTCCCTTTGATTCGGCTTCACTGCGGGGGCGGGTTTGGTTGGCGAGTGTCTTCTTTGCCAACTGCCCGGGCCCCTGCTTCCGGGAGAACCAGGCCATCGCCGACCTCCTCAAGGATATTCCCGACCCCGATCTGGTTGCCGTGAGCCTGACATGTGATCCAGACAACGACACTCCCGATGTTCTGCGGCGCTATGCCGATCGGTTTCATGCCGATCCGGCCCGGTGGAAACTGCTCACTGGCGATATGAATGTGATTCGCGAAGTGGCCAACAAAACGTTCCTCCTTCCGGCGGAGGTGGGCGTCCATTCCGAACGTGGCGTGGTGTTTGATCGGCAGGGGCGGTTGCGGGGCAGTTTTCATCTCCTGCAGGCCGATCGGGTGGAACTTCTCAAGAAACTGATCCTGGAAGTGCTGGCGGAATCCTCTCCTGACGCGCCTGCCGGGGAGACTCCATGAACGACGTTCCCTCGGCGCTTGCTGCCGGCTGCATTTCTCCCGGGCTGCTCGCCGTTCATCCGCTGGCGACGACCAACGCGGTGCTCAATGCCCTCGCGACTCTGCTTTTGATCGCTGGTTGGGTGTTTATCAGGCAGGGCAATTGGCGGGCCCACCGCGCCGCCATGACGGCGGCATTTGTCGTGTCCACGGTCTTTCTCGTCTGCTATCTCGCCTACCATGCGCTGGTGGGCCATGTGCCGTTTGCCGGTGAAGGCCCGGTGCGGATGCTCTATTTTGCGATTCTTATCAGCCATATCCTGCTGGCAGTGCTGGTGCCGGTGCTGGCCATCGCGATGTTTGTGCTGATTTTCCGCGGAAAACTCACCGCCCACCGGCGGCTGGGCAGGATTGCCCTGCCGATCTGGCTCTATGTGTCGATCACGGGGGTGGTGATCTATCTGATGGTCTATCACCTCTACCCCCAGCCGGAAGGGGCGCATGCCGGTCTGGGCCGGCCTGTTGAGAGTGGTATCATTGAAGTGTCGGCGGCGCACCAGTCTGACCGCGAGGAGGTTTCATGACCCAATTGCAACCGTATGCCGAGATTCGCTTGAGGGGCCGGTGGCTCCGCTGCCTGCAGGCCGCACTGCCACTGCTGATCGTGGCTGTGGCTCTGCTGGCCGCCGCCGATGCGTTCGGCTGCCCCAACTGCAAGGATGCGGTCTCCGATGCCGATCCTGACGGCATGAATCTGGCGCGGGGCTACTTCTACAGCATTCTCATCATGCTGGCGATGCCCTTCGCCCTGATTGGTTCATTCAGCGCGTACGTTTGGCGGGAGATGCGGCGGCAGAAGGCAGCCGGCGACGCAGCCCACGGCGACTCTCCATCCTGAACGGTGGGCGGGTGTCACATGCCGGCGCGGGTGCCTGCACAGGTTGTGCCGAAAAATCCTCCTGAGGCCCAAGGTTGTTGAGATGGGGCAAGGGGTGGGGGAAGGGGTGTGGTATGGGCGACAGGAATCTTCCCCGCCACCCAAGTGCTGCTCGCCCCGGACGACCCCTGGTCTTTGACCGCTCCTGGCAGCGACGAATGATCTGGCTGGTGATGGCTCCGTCGATCCTGCTTTTGGGGCTGGGCGGCTGGGTGGAGCGGGCCTGGTGGCCTCGCGAGGAAACCGAGCGGGGTGTGCCCGTTGATACGCTGCTGCCGCCGCAGCAGTCCGAACCGGCTGTTGCTGATGCCGTGATCATTCCCGGAGAGCCGGCCATGGCCGGGGAAGCGACGGAGCATCTGGGAGCAACGCCTGCAGCCCTCGCCATGGTGCGTGACGACACCGTGTTCTGCGCCGGCGACCGGCAGGCATGGTTTGAAATCTGGGCCTCGCTGCAGGCCTCTGCTCAAGGGATGGATCAGGCGCAGTCCCGGCAGGTCAGCTTCGCCCAACTCTTTGGCCAACCCCGCAGCTACCGCGGACGGCTCGTGCACTTGAGCGGCACGATCCGCCGGTTGCAGCGGGTGGAGGCGCCGCCCAACGCGCAGGGAATTCTGTCCTACTGGCAGGCGTGGATCGAACCGGATGGCGGCCCGGCCACGCCGATCGTCCTCTATTTTCTCAGCGTGCCTGCTGAGATGCCCCATGGTATGCGGGTCAGCGAGGCGGTTGATGTGACCGGATATTTCTTCAAACGCTGGGCCTATCAGGCCTCAGATGCTGTGCGCATCGCCCCCCTGGTGATGGCGCGGGAGCCGCACTGGCGCCGCCGTACCGGGGGGGCGTCGGGCGGCCATGTGGCGGGGGGCGGAGCGCTGGTGGTGATGGCAGCATTGGGGGCTGCTCTGCTGCTCTTTGTACGGTGGGGTGGGGGGCCCCGACGTCCCCGCGCCAGCCGTGGCTCCCGTGAATTCACCGGCATTCCCGTCGATCCAGAGCCACTCGATCCAGAGCCACTCGATCCGGGGGAATCGCTGCCGCCACCAGCCCCCGTGGTGAGACGGCGCGGAACTGGACCATCGACTTCCGGGGCCTCTCCCGGGGCCTGGGTCCTGTTCTGCTGCCTCTGTCCGCTCTTGCCCGGTGCGGTGGCGGAGGAGATTGGAGGAGGCTCGCTGGAAACCTACCTGGCCACCTTCCGGCTCGACCGGCCTGAGCGTGAGATCGGGGGAACCTCTGGCGGCTGGGATGATGCCCGACAGGAGATGGCCCTGCGCCTCCTGACCCGTCTGCAATTGGCGCCTGCCGATCGCTGGGCCGACTGGTCGGCGGCGGCGGCGGGCTGGGGTCTTGCAGGCAGCGAATCAGGCAGCCCATCAGACGGCGCAGCAGGCAGTGACCGGCTGATGCGGGTGACGGGCCGGGCCGTCTTTCTAGCGGAGCAGCCTCTTTCTCCCTCCCAGGCAGACCGGTTTGGCTGTGCCAGCATGAATCTGGTCCGCATCCAATGTGAAGACGGAACGCCCGTCGACATTCTGGCGGCGCAGGTGCCCCGCGCCTGGCCACGCTGGCGCACTTTGAACGAGCCCGCCAGTGTGGTGGGGCTGCGGTTGTCAGCCGCAGCCGGCCTGTGCCCAACCCCCGCGGAGCATGTGCCGGACGCCACCAACGCCATGTCGGCGGGGGAGAATGGCGTCCCTCTCGCTGTGGCCCCTTGGCCTGCCGAGCCGGCGGCGGGAATGCTGGTTGCTCCACGCGTGGCCTGGCACCCATCCACCCCGCTGGGCAAGCTTGGGATGGACTACGGGCTCTTCAGCGAGGTTGTCGACGGGGGGAAACTTGGCCCGGATGATGCCCCCGCTTTTTATGCCATGATCGCGGCGGTGGGCCGCACGTCGGCCAGCGAACTCGCGGCAGTCGCTGGCCCTCCGCTCGATCCGATACCGCTGATCGATCCTTCCCAAAACTGGTTCGCCACCCACCGGGGAGAACCCCTGACCGTCGAGGGAGTGGCGCTGCGGGCAACGCGTATCGAGATCGACGAAGCATTGCAGCGGCGTGCGACAGGCACCGATCATTATTGGGAGCTGTTTGTGTTTGTGCCGACTCCACTGATCAAGGTGGGAGGACGCCTGCAGGAAACCTACCCCTTGGTCTGCTGCGTGCTGAATCTTCCGGCGGGGATGCCGGTCGGCGCATCGATCCACGAACCGCTGCGCGTCAGTGGGTTTGCCTTCAAACGCTACGGCTATCCCCTGCCGCAGCCTGCCGGCGGGCCCGCCGAGAGGCCGCAGCGTCAGGAGGTGCCGTTGCTGATTGGCCCGGAGGCCGTTCGGCTCCCGCCCACCGGTGGATCAGCCGCCGGTCCGGGCCTGGGGTGGGTGGCCTCGGCGCTGGTGGGAGTGGGAGTTCTCGGGTTGGCCGCAGCGGCCTGGAAACACCGCTGGAATGCCCGTCGGGCAGAGGCAGAGCGGCGGGCCGCTCTCCCGGAGCGGTTCTCTCTGCCCGCTCCACAGCGGAGAAGATGACGGGGCCTTGCCGAGAGGCATTCGGCAGGCGAAAACGTGTGTCCTACGCTTGTTGGCTGTGGAAAAAGTCTTCCTGCACTTTATTCACAGCCTGCTCAGGCCCTGGCTACCTGCTCCCCTTCCCACCGCGAGGATTCCAAACCATGAGACGAGCCAAGATTTCCATCATCGGTGCCGGAAACGTTGGCGCCACCACTGCCCACTGGTGCGCTGCGGCTGAGCTCGGCGACGTCGTGCTCCTCGACATTCCCGCTACCGAAGGGATGCCGGCCGGCAAGGCCCTCGATCTGTTCCAGGCCTCACCCATCATGGGCTTCGATTCGCGTTTGACCGGCACGAACGATTGGGCGGACACCGCCGGCAGCGATGTCGTGGTGGTTACTGCTGGCATCGCCCGCAAGCCGGGGATGAGCCGCGATGATCTGCTTTCCACAAACGCCCGGATTGTGGGCGATGTCGCCGCGCACATTCGCGACACCAGCCCGCAGGCGGTGGTGATTGTGGTCAGCAATCCCCTCGACGCCATGGTCCAGCGAACCTTCCAGGTCACCGGATTTCCGCGGAACCGCGTGATCGGGCAGGCCGGCATCCTCGACACGGCCCGCTACCGGGCGTTTCTGGCGATGGAGCTGGGTGTGAGCGTGGAGGATATCTCCGCCATGCTGCTCGGCGGCCATGGCGACACGATGGTGCCTGTGCCGAGCTGCACCAGTGTCGGCGGCATCCCGGTCACGCAGCTCATCTCGCCGGAGAAGCTGGAATCGATCGTCACCCGCGCCCGCAACGGTGGGGCCGAGATTGTGGGCCTCCTGAAAACCGGCAGCGCCTACTACGCCCCGGCAGCCGCCACCACACAGATGGTGGAAGCGGTGGTGCGGGACAAGAAGCGCTTGGTGCCCTGCGCGGCCTACTGCGACAAGGAGTATGGCGTTGGCGGATACTTCGTTGGCGTGCCTGTGATCCTCGGCTCCGATGGCGTGGAGAAGATCATCGAACTGACGCTGCTTCCGGCGGAACGGGCCGCGCTCGACAAGAGCATCGCGGCCGTGAAGGAACTCGTCAGCGTCATGAATCGCCTCGCCACCTGAGAGGCTGTGGATAAAGCGATCTCAAGTGAATCCAACGTACGCGGAGCCTCGGCTTCGGGGCGGCAAAAGTTTCGTCGCTTGCGCTCCTCAAGCGTTCGCCGACCCCTCCGCCTACACCGCCCGTTTCAGTGAACCCAGTCGTCACTACAGCTATCCCGGATGTGCTCTGGCCATCCCTTAGGCTGCGCGGTGGCTTGGGAGTTTCGGGCAGTTGTGGTTGGCGGGGCAGGAGTCTGCGGCCCCGCCAACCGAAGGCAATCTTGCCCCTCTTTCCCCACCTGCCGCGCGAGGTCAGGGAATCTCCTCCACCTGGATTGGAGCGCCATCCTGACGTTGAAGCGGAGTGGGCTATTCCGCTAGAACCCCCGAGCCCATAAGGGCTTTTGGTGCGTGCGTGGGGTGTTTTTTGCCCCTCTGCCCGCCGGTGAGTTCCCAGCCACAAGAGGTGCCCCCATGCGAGGTCGTTTGCCGGACCGCAGCGTCCCCAAGGTTGCCGTGCCAGAAAAACTGAAGCGGGGCCGGATCGGCGCGGGCAAAATCGCGATGGCCGGGGTGGTTGGTTCCGGCGGAGACGACGTCTTCCTGCCGATGGGCTACGAGGCGGGGTATTCCTATCCGCTGATCGTGTGGCTGGACGATCCCCGGGGCCGTCGCTTCGATCTGGGACGGGTGATGCAGCGGGTGAGCCTGCGCAATTGCGTGGCGGTCTGCCCGGCGCGGGGGGATCAAGCTATCGATCGCGAGGAGGCGGTCTGGCAGGCCATCGATCGGCTGCGGGAGCGGGTCAGCATCCATCCCGGCCGCATCTTTCTGGCGGGGCAGGGCGAGGGGGGGACCGAGGCTTTCCGCATCGCCTGTCGGCATGCTGCAGACTTTGCCGGAGTGATCTCGCTGGGCGGGCAGTTCCCGCATGGCGAAGCGCTCTTTTCCCGGTTGTCGGCCATCCGTCAACTGCCGATGCTGCTCTGCTGCCGACGCGAAGCCCCCGACGCCGTCGCCCAGCCGACCGACCGCACCCTGCGACTGTTTCATGCGGCAGGGGCGCTGCTGACAATGCGGATCTATCCGGGCCACAACGATCTTTCCAAGCCCATTCTCGCCGACGTCAACCGCTGGATCATGGACGAGATTTGCGGTTCCCAGACGCCATCGACCACGTCGACCAACCGCTCGCGTGTGCAGGGCGGCCACTGACTCGGCCGGTTCCCACCGATCCGTGGCCGGCTCCTTGCGCAGACACCAGAGCACAGAGGTTTTTTTGATGAACGATCGATCTGCAGGCCCATCCCGTGGCGACGAGCATGCCTCAGTCCCCCACATTCTGCCGATGGTGGCGTGGGGAGCGGCGGCTGCCCGATCCCCGAACGCCCGGACCGGACAGACCAACAGCCAGATGGGTGACGTGGTTCGCACGACGGTAGACCGGCTCCGCCTGCGGTTGGAGGAAGTGAGTGTGCTTCTGCGGCAGGCCGACGTGACGGGTCTGGCTGACGGGAAGGGGGGCGGCGATTTTCGCCGCCTTGCCGGCACCGTGGAGGCGGTCTCCCAGACGCTCCGCGATCTCGGCGATTGGGTGGCCCCCCACGAAGCCGAGGCACGGTGGATCTCCCCACGCGGCGTGCTGGAAGGACTGCTGGCGGAAACCAACCATGCGCGGCACGACCGCCAGATGCCACCTGCCAACATCGTCCTCGATGTGCCGGAGGGGCATCTGATCCACGCCGATCCGACCCTCGTCCGCCGCATTTTTGAAACACTCCTGGGCAATGCCCTCGACGCCACCGATCAGGGCGGAATGGCGCTGGAGGGACGCTCCGCCGCCAATGCCCGGCGGGAGGTGGTGGTCACGAGCGTCTCCTATGCCACCTCCATTGAGATCGAGGTCGCTGATTCCGGCGCCGGTCTGAGTCCGCACGCCAGAGCCTGGCTCTTCGAGCCGGGCTTCACCACGAAGCCGGAAGGATCTGGTCTGGGGTTGGCTGCAGCCCGTACGCTTGTCGCCCAACTGGGAGGAACCTTGGAGGCGGTGAACTGTCCCGAAGGGGGCGCTGCCTTCACGCTCAAACTCCCCTGCAGCCACGCCCGACGAATGGCCGCATGATTTCCGCCTCGCGCACTCCCTTTCCTCACTACGAAGGCCCCCGTGGATGGACGCACACTCCCCCTCCCGCTCCGCTTCGGCACGTGTCACCCCCTCGCAACTCATCGCGTTGGGGTTGGTAGCCGCCTCGATCGGCTGGGCCGTCTGGCTGCTGCGCGATCGGCCCATCAGCGAGGAATCGGAACTCCTCGCCGGCACGCTGCTGCCCTCATCGGAACTGGCCATCATGGAAGCGGCCTTCGATCGGGCCCAACTCACCGATTATCGCACCGATGCCGGAAAGGTGTATGTGCCGCGTGGCCGGCAGAGCGCCTACATGCGGGCGCTGGTCGATGCCGAAGCGCTGCCCCGCGAGTTTGGCGGCAGCCTGCGGCGGGCGCTATCGACCAACAGTCCGTGGCAAAGCAAGTCGCTGCAATCTGAGGTGTTGCGGGTGGCAACACAGGACGAACTTTCGCTGGTGCTCTGCTCCATGCCAGGGATCGAACGGGCCGCCGTTCTCTACGATGTGGAGCCGAGGGCCGGGCTGGAGGGGGGCGTCGACAAAACCGCGAGCGTGAGCATCTGCACGCAGCCCGATGTGGAACTCGATCCTGCCCGCGTGCAGGCTATTCGGGTGCTTGTGGCGGCGTCGATTGCCGGCCTGTCGCCTGAACGGGTCGCCGTGACCGATCTGCGGGGGGGGAAGGTGTTTGCTGGCCCCCTGGAGGATATGGCCCATGACAATCATCTCGATCCTGCCGTCGCCAAAAAACTCGCCTACGAACGCATGCTGACGGCAAAACTCCGGCAATCGCTGGCGTTCGTCAAGGGAGTGATTGTGGATGTGGCTGTGGAGTTCACCTCGGCCGAGGCGGTGGCTGCCCGCGTGCCCACCCCCTCCCGGCAGGCTGCTGCGGCGGTGAATGCCCCCGCAGAACTGGCGTCCGGGAACGGGACGGTGGCCAGTACGCCAACCGCTGACGCGGCCGCGACTGCCCGGGGGGACGTGCTCGACTCGCTGCATGTCATGGTGTCGATCCCCGATTCCTATCTTCAGCTGGTCTGCGATGCGGCGGCAGCGCGCACTGTGGCGGGCGACCGTGCTGCCGGCGATTCCGGCACGACGCACCTGCCAGACTCGGCCGCTACGGAGCGGCAGGAGATCGAGCGGCTGCGAGGGCTGGTAGGGCAGATGATGCCCGCCACTGCCAACGCCGAAAACCGACAGATCGTCGTTGCCGGTTATGCCGCCATGATGCCAGCTGCGCAGGGAGCGCGGCGGACGGTGCAGCCAGCGGCCGCTGGTATGGCGGCGGATGCCTCCAGCACTCAAGCGGCACCAGCGGATTGGCCGGCGGTGCTCATGGCGGCTGGTGGCGAGCCACTGTTGGGATATCCTCGCGCATTCTGGCTCGCTGCGACGAGCCTGTTCGTCGGGCTGCTGGCGGGGCTGATGTGGTGGCTGGGAACCCGCCATGGTGCAGGGCAGGAGAGTGCCGAGCGCCAGTTCGAGCCTGCTCCAGTGACGATCGATTGGGCGCGGTTTGCCGGAGATCGACGCGGAACCGGGATCAGCGAAACAGATCCGCTCAGCGGTGAGCGACGGGGCGCAGCATGAACGAATCTATTGCCAGTCTGCAGGCTGAGTGCGGACAAGGCCACGGAGGGCTTTTTCCTCAGCCACCTGGAAGCACCGCCGGTTTTTCCGGCCGGCAGGCATTGGCTCCGACGCTACGGCACCTGATCCACGGAGTGTTGGGGGGTGTCTGTCTGGCCCTGTGGGCAGTCGCTCCCGGAGCCGTCAGTGCTGACGAAGGACAGGCAACCGCTGCCACGCTGGTGGCGTCTCCTCCGGCTTCCGTCGGTGGGCCGCTCCCGGAGCGGTTGCTGGGCCCGGTGAAGCTGGAACCGCTGGCACTCGAGCCGGTGGCTCCTGCGGGCGATTCCAGCCCAGCGCGTGTGGTTCGCAGCCCGACTGCGCTGCTCGATTGGAAGGCCATCGCCTTTGTGGCCACCGTCGGACTGGCTGCCCTGCTGCTGCGGCGGTTTGCTCCGCGGGCCGCCAGCACGCTACCGCCCGATGTGTTTGCCGTATTGGGCGAGGCCTCGCTGGGTGGACAGCAGATGGTGCGGGTGGTGCGTTTCGGTCCCAAGACGCTGCTGGTGAGTGTGACTCCCACCGGATGCCACACGCTGGCAGAATTGGGAGATCCAGAGGCGACAGCCTGCATCTCCGCCGCCTGCCGCGCCGGTCTGGGCCGGCCCGCTCCGAGCCGCTCTGGGCGAATGCCGGCCGCTGCCCAGCCAACCCTTTCAGCAGTGCCTCGGGGGGTGTCATGACGCACCACACACCGGCATGGCTGCGAACCGCGCCATCGGCTTGTCTGCCGGGAACAGAGTTCCCGCGCCGGCCGCTGAGGAGTCTGGCCGGCACCTCCATTCGGCTCCCTCGACTGGCCCTCCTCACGCTGCTCTTTTTCCTCTGCCTGAGGCCCGGCAGCGCTCCATTTGCCGGGCCACCTGCCGGGGAACGGCCGCCGGCAGCGGGCGTCTCCCCGATCGCCCCGCCACTGCGCTTGGCCAGCGGCACGGACGAGCCCGCGGGGTTGGGGGCTGCCCCGGCCCGCGCCTCCTCGGCCGCTGTCTCCACGTTTTCCGCGCTCTCGGCCCAGTTGGAAGGCCCCCGCTCGCTCGACTCCGCGCTCTCGGCGGCGATTCTCTTCGGCGTGGCCAGTCTCGCGCCGGCACTGCTCCTGATGACGACCTCCTTCGTGCGGATGTCGGTGGTGTTGTCGTTGTTGCGGCAGGGGCTCGGAACGCAGGGTTTGCCCTCCAACCAGATCATCACCTCGCTGGCCCTGTTTCTCTCCGCCATGGTGATGTGGCCGGTGTGGACCACCGCCTACCGGGAGGGCGTGGAGCCCTACCAGCAGGGACAGATCGAACTCTCCGCCGCCGTGGACAAGGGCAGTTTGCCGATCCGGCGGTGGATGGCCTCACAAATCGAGCAGGTGGGCAATCGCGACACGATGCTCCTGTTCCTCAACCGCCATCCCTCGGCGCCGAAGCAGATCAAGACCTACGACGATGTGCCGCTCGAGACGTTGCTCCCAGCCTTCCTCGTCAGCGAATTGGAGACGGCGTTCTCCATTGGGGTGCGCCTGCTCTTGCCATTCCTGGTGCTCGATCTGATCGTGGCGACCTTGGTGGTTTCGACAGGACTGGTGATGCTGCCACCCTCGCTCGTCTCCCTGCCGCTGAAATTGCTTGTCTTCGTGATGGCGGATGGCTGGAATCTGGTGGTGCAGTCTCTGCTGGATGGAGTGCGGGCAACCGCCTTGTGACCGTTCGCTGAGGCAAGGAGAGGGCCGATGGTGGGAACCGATCTCGTGGAGTGCGCTCGGCAGGCCCTGCTCTCAGGTCTGGTGGTGGCTGCGCCGATTTTGCTGGTGGCATTCGCTGTAGGCATGGCGACTGGGCTTCTGCAGGCCGCCACCGGGATCCATGAAACGGTCGTCGGCCTTGTGCCGCGCGTGCTGGCAGTGGGGGCGGCATTGGTGCTGGCCTTCCCGTGGATGGTGGAGCGAATGGTGGAATTGATCCGCAGTGGCGCGGGAATCCCCTGAGCCCCTGACCAACCAGATGGATGGCAGCATGGAAGCGGGCCCCCTGACGATCCCGATGGCGTCTTTCGCGCTGGTGGCAGTTGGCGTTGCAGCCCGCACGGTGGCGGCGGTGGGCACCTGCGCTTCTGCAGCGTTTCCCGAGTCGAGTTGGAGGGTGCGGATGTCGCTGGCCGCCATCCTGTCGATCGTGGCCCTTCCCGCGGCCTGGGCCGCCTCCCGCGGCATGGTGCCTGTGGGCACGGGCATGGCCATTGTGTTGGCTGGTGAGGCGCTCGTCGGGCTGGCGATGGGGGCTGCCGTGGCGGCCGTTGTCGGGGCGAGCGGTTGGGCTGGGGAAGTGCTCGGCAGCGTGTCGGGATTATCGTGGGCAGACGATTTTGATCCGGCCGGCGATGCGCAGTCAGCCGGTATCGCGAGGCTGGGCCGATGGCTCGGCCTGGGGGCGTTTGTGGCCGCCGGCGGACAGCAGGCCATCGTGGCCGGACTGATCGACAGCGTGCACTATCTGCCCGTGGGAACCGCCTTTCCCGCGTCCGGCCTGCCGGGGCTGACCGCCCCCGAAGCCTTGATCCTGCAACTGCCAGCCCAAGCGATAGCTTTGGCGCTGACGATGGCCATCCCGGCACTCGTCGCGGTTCTCGCCGCCCATCTGGCGACCGCCATCTGCCTGCGCAGCGTTCCCTGCGCGCCCGGTCCTGGCCTGTTGCAGGGCGTGGCGGCGCTGGTGCTGCTGGGGGCCCTCTATCTGGGGGCCGATGCCTGGGGGGGGAGCCATGGCAGCCTGCAGGCGTCGCTGGTCGAGTGCTGTTTTCCCGATACTCCCGCCAGCCACTGAAAAACCTCCAGCGGAGCCTCCATGTCTGACGCCTCCGACCGGTCTCTTCCCGCCACACCCAAGCGTCGCGATCAGGCGCGACTGCAGGGGATGCTGGCATCCGCAGCGTTGCCCGCCTGGGCTGCCAGCCTGGCTGCGGCGCTGGCCCTGCTGCCCGGCTGGTGGCGGGCCACCCTGCCCGCCGCGGCCGAATTCCTGCGGCAGGCGTTCTCGCCTGTGAGTCTCCATCCGGCCGGCCCGGTCTCCCTGCCATCGCTGACGGCGGTGGTGTGGCCCACGGTGGCGCTGGCGACCGTGGCCATTGGGGTGGGCTTGGTGGTGCGCCTGCTGCTGGATCGCCCGGTGTGGAGCCCCGCACGGGTGCTGCCTGCGTGGCAGCGGCTCGACCCGCTGGCTGGTCTGGCCCGGATTGCTTCGTGGGACACCCTTGTTTCGCTCTGCTTCAATACTCTGGCACTGGTCGGTTTGATGGCGGCAGCCGTCTGGTCTGCCGGGCCGATGATCAACGTTCTGTCGGTGGCGGATGGAAGCCAGCTCGCCGGGCAGGCCGTGGCGGGGGCGGGCATGACACTCGCACCACTCATGGGCGCTGCTGCCCTCGCGGCTGTATGCCAGTGGATTCTGGCGTGGCGGAAAAGCGAACAGCGCATCCGGATGACCCCGGAGGAATTCAAAGAAGAACTCCGCAGCCTGGGATCTGATGCGAAAGTGCGTTGGCAACGCCAACGCAGCGCCCGCCGGGCGGCTTGAGACAACGACTTCGACTTCGATTTCAGTAGTGCATCGGCTGCGGGGCGGCAAATGTTTCGTCGCGTGCGCTCCTCAAGCGTTCGCCGACCCCTCCGCCTCCGTCTTCCGGTAGGTCGGGGAGTTCCTCCGGGT
>CAISJI010000127.1 GCA_903885565.1 uncultured Planctomycetaceae bacterium | reverse complement strand
GTGGCCATTTCCAACGGCAACGTGCAGTTGCCCGATGCTCCCGCCGGCGAGGCGATGCCGCTGCCGCTGCCCCCGTCAACCGAAACCAAAGGGGAGGAGCGGGTCGCCTTCCTGCAGGACCGGGTCGATCAACTGGTGCGGGCCTACCGCGTGCGCGGCCATCTGATGGCCGACATCGATCCGCTCGGACGCCCGCGTCCAGGGCTCCCCGAACTCGATCCCGATTTCTACCACCTCACCGAGGAGGACATGGACCGGTCCTTCTCGACCGACACGATCGAGGGGCCGCGGTCGATGTCGCTGCGGCAGATCATCAAGCGTTTGCGCAACACCTACTGCCGGGCCATCGGCGTGCAGTTCATGCACATGGACGACCTGCGCGTTCGGCAGTGGCTGCAGGTGCGGATGGAGGGGTGCGAGAACCGTATCCAGCTCGACCGGCGTCAGCAGTTGCGGATCTACCGCCAGATGACCACCGCCGCGGTGTTCGAGGAATTTATCCAGAAGCGGTTTCTCGGCGCGAAGAGCTTCTCCCTGGAGGGGTCGGAAAGCCTCATTCCCCTGCTGGAAATGGCGATTGAGCGGGCCGCCGGCCAGGAGATCGGCGATGTGGTGATGGCGATGGCTCACCGTGGCCGGCTCAATGTGCTGGCCAACATCATGGGGAAGAGCCCACAGCAGATCTTTCGCGAATTCGCCGACATGGATCCGGAGTTGCATGTGGGCCGCGGGGATGTGAAATACCATCTCGGCTATTCCAAGGATCACCGCGCGGCCAACGGCCGGAATGTCCACCTGACGCTCTGCTTCAATCCCAGCCATCTCGAATTCGTCAATCCCGTCGCGATCGGACGGATGCGGGCCCGGCAGGACAAGTCGAAGGACAGCGCCCGGCAAAACGGGATGGTGATCCTGATTCACGGCGACGCTGCCTTCGCCGGCGAGGGGATCATTCAGGAAACGCTCAATCTGAGTGAGCTGGAGGCGTATCGCGTCGGCGGCACGTTGCATGTCATCGTGAACAACCAGATCGGCTTCACCACCGGTCCGCGCGACTCCCGCTCCTGCACCTATGCGACCGATGTCGCGAAGATGCTGCAAATTCCGATTTTTCACGTCAACGGCGAGGACCCCGAGGCGGTGGCCCAGGTCGTTAATTTAGCCATGGATTTTCGCAGGGAATTCCAGCGCGACGTGGTGATCGACATGTATTGCTTCCGACGCCGTGGCCACAACGAGGCCGACGAGCCTGCTTTCACGCAGCCGGCGCTCTATCGCGTGATCGAACGCCGCCCGAGCGTTCACGAGAGCTATCTGGAGCGGTTGCTCAAGCTGGGCGATGTGAAGCGTGATGAGGCGATGCAGATCGCCGACGAGCACCGCGCCAAACTCGACGCGGAGCTATCGGTCGCCAAAAGCGAGGATTACGTCCGCAAAAGTGAACTCATCGGCGTGTGGTCGTTTTACATCGGTGGCCGGGAGCGTGAGGCGGCCGATGTGGACACCGGGCTGCGCCGGGAGGAATTGGAGCGTCTCCTGCTCCAGCTGGTTTCGCTGCCGGATGGATTTCAGCCCCATCCCAAGATCGAGAAAATCCTGGAAGTGCGCCGGCAGATGGCTGCCGGGCAGGTGGCATTGGATTGGTCTGCAGCCGAGGCATTGGCGATGGCCAGTCTCGCTTCGCAGGGACTGCGCGTGCGTCTCTCCGGGCAGGACAGCCAGCGGGGCACGTTCAGCCATCGCCATGCCGTCATCCACGATGTGGTGACGGACGACACCTATTGCGCGCTGGAGCATCTGGCCTCAGATCAGGGGCCCGTCGAGATTTATAACAGTCCGCTCTCGGAAGCCGGGGTGCTCGGCTTTGAATATGGCTACAGCCTCGACTGCCCCGACGGCCTGGTGATGTGGGAAGCGCAGTTCGGTGACTTTGTCAACGCTGCCCAGGTGGTGATCGATCAGTTCATCGTGAGCGCCGAAGACAAGTGGAACCGTCTCTCCGGAATCGTCATGCTCCTGCCTCACGGCTTTGAGGGGCAGGGGCCGGAGCATTCCAGCGCTCGGCTGGAGCGGTTTTTATCGCTCGCCGCCAAGGACAATATTCAGGTGGTCGCTCCGACCACGCCCGCACAGATTTTCCATTGCCTCAGGCGGCAGGTCCTGCGGGTGTGGCGCAAGCCTTTGATTGTGATGACTCCCAAGAGCCTGCTCCGTCATCCGGGGTGCGTCTCGAGTCTGGAAGACCTGGCCAGTGGTGCTTTCCAGCGGGTGATTCCCGATGCCTCTGGCGTTCCCCCCCGCGATATTCGGCGGATTCTGCTCTGCTCAGGCAAGGTGGCCTACGAATTGGAAAAGCGCCGCAGCGATCTGGGACGGCAGGATGTGGCCATTGTGCGGGTCGAGCAACTCTACCCGCTGCCCCGGCGGGCTCTCGAAACGGCCCTCGCGGCCTATTCCGCTGGAACTCCGGCGGTGTGGGTGCAGGAGGAACCGGAAAACATGGGAGCTTGGCGATTCTTCCGGATCCATTTCGGCGAAAAACTTCTCGATCGCTTCCCCTTTTCGGGTGTCTGCCGCCAAAGCGCCGCCAGCCCCGCCACGGGCTCCAAGAAGAGCCACGATCTGGAGCAGAACGAACTGCTCTCCGCAGCCTTTCACAGTTAAGCCCCTCGTGCCGGTCTGACGTCTCGGTTCGCATCATCTGTCGCTCTGTTCTCAAGCGTTGTGTCTCTTTCTCCCACTGTCTTCTCGGCAATCCATTCCCATGGCAATTGAATTGAAGGTTCCCGAAGTTGGTGAATCGGTCACCGAGGTCCAGATCGGCGTTTGGAAGAAACGCGAGGGGGACGCGGTGGCGATCGACGATTCCATCGTCGAGATCGAAAGCGACAAGGCCACCGTCGAACTGCCGGCTCCGATGGCTGGAACGGTGGGAAAGATTCTGAAAGAGGCGGGCGAAAAGGCCCGCGTGGGAGAGGTGATCGGGTATTTGGAGCCTGCCGTGGCTGGCAGCCAGCCACCCGCTGCCCCGCAGCAGCCGCCGGCTGGACAGCCGGTTGTCAACGTGAAGCGTTCTGAAGGGAGGGTTGATATCGGCTCGGTGCAGATGCCCCAGACACCCTCCCAGCCAGCCCGAGTGATGCCGGCCGCAGCACGCGTCCTCGGTGAAGCGGGCATTGCTGCGGCGACGATCACGGGAACGGGCCCCGGCGGCCGGATCACCAAGCCGGACGCTGTAGCAGCGGCCGCCGCCCCGGCTGCTCCGGCTCCACGGGCCGCCGTCGCGACCGTTCTCCCCGCACGGCCGTTGGCGGTGGCGGGCGCTCGCGAGGAACGCGCGGTGCTGATGAGCCCGATCCGGCGGCGGATCGCCGAGCGGCTTGTGGATGCCCAGCACCAGGCAGCGCTGCTGACGACGTTCAACGAGGTCGACATGAGCACTGTGATGGCGCTGCGCAACAAGTTCAAGGATTCCTTCCTGCAGCGGCACGGCGTGAAGCTTGGCTTCATGTCGTTCTTCGTGCGGGCGGCCGTGGAGGCACTGCGTGCCGTGCCGCAGGTCAATGCGGAACTGCGCGATCCGCACATCATCTACCACGACTACTGCGACATCGGGATTGCGGTCGGCGGGGGGAAGGGACTTGTCGTTCCGGTTCTCCGGAACGCCGAAACGCTGTCGTTTGCCCAGGTCGAACTCGGCATCGCTGATTTCGCCAAGCGGGCCGGCGAGAACAAACTCAAGCTGGAGGAACTGCAGGGGGGAACGTTCACGATCTCCAACGGCGGTGTCTATGGATCGATGATGAGCACCCCAATCATCAATCCGCCCCAGAGCGGCATCCTCGGCCTGCACGCGATTCAGGACCGGCCGACAGCGGTCAACGGTCAGGTGGTCATCCGGCCCATGATGTATCTCGCGTTGACCTACGACCACCGGGTGGTTGACGGTCGCGAGGCAGTGACCTTCCTCAAGCGAATCAAGGACACGGTGGAGGATCCCAGCCGCCTGATGCTGGAGGTCTGACAGGGCAGCGCGGGGGAGCATGGTGGCTGGGCGTGTTTCTCCGGGGCGTCAATCTTCATTCCAGCCGGTGATTCACTCCAGAGAGTAGGACGATGTCTCAGCAGCACGATGTGGTGGTGATCGGCGGGGGCCCGGGGGGCTATGTGGCTGCTATCCGCGCCGCACAACTGGGGATGTCGGCCGCAGTGGTGGAACGCGAGGATCGGCTCGGCGGCACCTGCCTCCGCGTGGGCTGCATCCCGTCCAAGGCGCTGCTTGAATCGAGCCATAAATACGAAGAAGCGCGCACCGAATTGGCCCACCACGGCGTGCAGATCGGTTCGGTTGCACTCGATCTGGCCGTGATGATGAAGCGCAAGGAGGACGTTGTCTCGGTCCTCTGCAAGGGGATCGACGGTCTGCTCTCCAAGAATAAGGTGGTGCGGTATCGGGGCACCGGACGTCTGGCAGGGGCCGGCAAGGTCATCGTGACGGCCGCCGACGGCGCGACCACCGAATTGCAGTCTGCCCAGATCGTGCTGGCGGTTGGCAGCCAGAGCGTGGTGCTGCCGGGCATTGAGGTGGATGGCAAGGTCATCGGCACAAGCACTGAAGCGCTCTCCTACGATGCCGTTCCCGCCCATCTGGTGGTCATCGGCGGGGGCTATATCGGGCTGGAACTGGGCAGCGTGTGGCGCCGCCTGGGGGCTCAGGTGACGGTGCTTGAGTATGCCGATCGCATTCTCACCGGGATCGACAGTGATATCGCCAGTGAGGCTTTGGGCCTCTTCCGCAAGCAGGGCTTGGACATTCGGCTGGGAGTCAAGGTGAACCGGGCCCGCGTCGAGGGGGGGCGGGGCGTGGTGGAATGCGAGGGGCTGGAAGGAATTGTCTGTGACCGAGTGCTGGCCGCCACCGGCCGACGGCCGGCCACAGAAGGAATCGGTCTGGAAACGGTCGGAATCGAGCCCGACAGGCGTGGCTGGATTCCCGTAGACCACCTGTTTCGCACAACGGCTCCCGGGGTGTATGCCATCGGCGACTGCATTCCCGGCCCCATGCTCGCGCACAAGGCGGAGGAGGATGGGGTCGCCTGCGTGGAGGGCATGCGGAGCCAGTGGGCGGAGGTTCATTACGACCTCGTGCCGGCGGTGGTGTTCACACACCCGGAGATTGCCGCCATCGGTCGAACTGAGGAACAGTTGGTCGCGGAGGGAATTGCCTACCGCAAGGGTGTGTTTCCCTACCGGGCCAATGGCCGCGCCCGCACGATCAACGACACCACCGGGAAGGTCAAGGTGCTCGCCGACGCCACAACCGACCGCGTGTTGGGAATCCACATCATCGGTCCCGCCGCCGGTGATCTCATCGGCGAAGCGGCCGCGGCAATGGCGTTTGGCGCTACGGCTGAGGATATTGCCCGGGTCTGCCACGCGCATCCAACGCTACCAGAAGCCTTGAAAGAAGCCGCCATGGCGGTGGGTGGGCGCGCTATCCATGCCTGAGTCGGCTGGCTTCAATCCAGAGGGTCAGGGACGACTTTTTACCGGACACTCAGAATCGCCAGCCGAAGCCTGCGTCGGAGAAGAAGGCGGCTGCGTCGTCGTTGAGCCCCCAGCCGATCCGGACACCTATTTCCAGATTATGCGTCAGGAGATAGTGCATGCCTGGAGAGAAGAAGGGTGACGTCTCGTTGTCGGGAAGCCCGGTTGTCGAGCTGGAAAAATACTCGGCATGCACTTCCCAGCGCTCGGTAACCGGGATTCGCAGCACGATCGATGGCGCCCACTTGCTGAACCACTGATCCTGCCCCTGCCCGTAGGAATACCGCATGGCGGCGTCGAGTCTCCAGCGGTTGGGCAGTTGCCAGCCGAGAGCATAGGTGGCCACAGGCACCGTGCCCGAGACATCGCCTGACATGGGCGTGAAGGCCTCCATGATCACGCAACTCCGGGGAAGCCAGTCCCGCTCCTCGGTCACGATCGCCTTGAAGCCGTAGAGAATGTTTGATTCATGGGCGGTGGTGCCGTCGTGACGTCCGTCGCCCCCCTCGGCGTTGGTCACCAGATAGCCCCCGGCGTTGTCGACGTAGCCAGCCCCGAATCGCCATTCAAAGCGGTTGGTCGCGCCTGAGCGGACGAGCAGTTCGGGATAACTATTGGTGGGCGGATTCGGGCCGTTGTCGATATACACCCACGAGCCCTCGGTGATCACGCTGGCCGGGCCGGCAGTGAACATGGAGGGGGTGAAGGCGTCGCGATCGGTGTGGATATCGACAAAAGGACCGGTCTGGGCAGTGGCAATGCTGCCGGCGACCGACAGCCACAGAGCGGCCAGGATGATGGTCTGCCGGGAGAAGTGTCGATGGTGACGCATCGCCCGTCCTGCGGGTGTGCAGGATCCATCTGCCGAGGGCCGGTTCTCAGTTGATTCGTCCGCGGCGGGGGCAGAAGCGGGGCCTTTCCTCTCCCATCGGCAGATTTTGCCCAGCTTTACGCAGCCTGCTAGGCAGATTCCAAGCCGCGCATGGTGCCGGTGCTGGAGGCGAATCGATCGGTCTCCAGCCCCAGTCGCTGGAGCATCGACACAAACAGATTGGGGAGAGGATAGTTCTGCCCTCGGTCGAAGGCGAGGTGTTGCCCATGCCTGAAGCCGCCGCCGGCGAGCAGGATCGGCAGATTCCGCGTGTCGTGGCTGTTGCCGTTGCCCAGATTGCTCCCGAAGAGAACCATCGTGCTGTTGAGCAGCGGCACTGCGTTTTCATTCGTCTCCTGAAGTCCCTTGAAGAGCTTGGCGAGTTGTTGGAACTGTGCCAATTCCAGATTCCGGAGTTGGGCGAGCTTGTCGGGACGGTTGCCGTGGTGCGAGAGGTTGTGGCTTTCCTCCGATACGCCGGGGATATGTCCGGAAAACCCATCGAGCTTAATCAGCAGGGTGATCAAGCGGGTTGAATCGGTGAGGAATGCCAGACGAATCAGTTCGAACATGGCGCCGAGCCGCTCGATGAGTTGTTCGCCGTCGCTGGGGGCCGGGACATCCACTGTCGGCTTGGGCGTCTTCTCCCACTGCTCTGCCGCGAGCAGACGCTTCTCCACCTCCCGCACAGCGGTGAAATACTGGTCAAGCCGCGCTGTGTCACCCGGGCCGAGCGTTTTTTGCAGGCTGGCAGCCCGGGTAGCGACCACATCAAGAATGCTGCGGCCAACACGCAAATCGGCCATGTGTCGGGCGGCCGATGCGGCGTCGCCCGAGGTGAACAGGGCTTTGTAGACGGCCGATGGGCTGCGTTCAGCCGGCAGCATCACGCCGCTGGACGTGAAGGAAAGGGATTGGTTGCCCGACTGCGACACCACCAGCGGCAACGACGACACTCTGGTTTGGGGGCCGATGGCGTCGGACGCGAACTGATCGATTGAAATGCTGTTGCGGAAGGCGGCGGTGCCCGGCTGCGGCGCGGCCGTCAGAAATGAAGCCTCTGCCGAGTGGCCGCCGGCAACATCGGGATGGGATGTGCCGGAGCAGACCGTGAGTTGGCTACGCCAGTCTTTAAGCACATCAAGATAGGGGGAGGGCTGATAATCGGTACCCGCCCCGGTTGGAAAAAAGTTTTTTTCGTACAGGCCAAGATTGGTGCAGATCGAGAGCATGCGCCGGGGCGTTGCCTCAGGCTCACGCGACCAGGCTGGGCGCATGGCATCGAGCAGTGGCAGCGGCAGCATCGCACCGCAGGCGCTGAGGAATGTTCGGCGGGAAAGAGAGCGTGCCATGATAAAATTACTTTCCCTGGAGTTGCGCGGAGGAAGACTCGGCGGCGGTGGCCTGCGGGGCACCAGTAAACATGCGGCTGCTGATAGCTCCCTGCAGGAGCGACCGCATCCCGTAGCCCTGTTCGCGGTTGGCCTGCACCAATGATTCGATTTCCGCACGGTCGGAAAACCGCAGATTGCGACCGGTCGCATAGATGAGAAATTGTCGAAACATGTTTCGGGCCAGTTGGTCCCGGTCGGCGATCAGCAGTCGGCGGAGATCGTCGATGTCGTTGAATGCGTCGCCGGATTGCAATGTGCCACTCGCATCCACCTCCATTCCCAGCCGGAGCCGTCGCCTGTTTCCCTGACCACCACCCAGGACGACCACCTCTGCCACGGGGTCTTCGACCATCTCTTTGCCAACTTTTCTTTTCTGCGGTGCGCCGGCCACCCGATACCGTTCCCGCAGCCCACCAATCGCGTCAAACGCTTCCAGCGCCAGTCCCGGGGGATCCATTCTGGAGTGGCAGGATGCGCAGGCTGGATCGGCCCGATGTTTCTCGATCAACTGGCGGATGGTGACGCCGCCTGTGGAATCTGGTTCGACGGCCGGAATATTGGGGGGAGGTGGCAGGCGGGGAATGCCGAGCAACCGCTCGTTGATCCACACTCCGCGGAGCACGGGCGACGTCCGCGTGCCGTCGGCTGTGACCTTGAGCACGGAGGCATGCGTGAGCAGGCCCCCGCGCTTGGAGCCAGCGGGCACGGGAACATCCCACCACTTTGCCCCCTGCACACCCTTGATCCCGTAATGCTCTGCCATGCGTTGGTTGAGCAGGAGAAATTCACCATCGACAAGGTGGCCGATCTCCAGATTCTCCCGGATGAGCTTGCGGAAATAGGCCCGCGTCTCCGCCAGGATGGAATCATGCAGCCACGGATCAAATTCGGGGTAGAGATCCTTGTCGGGTTGGGTGAAGTCGATCTTGCTGAGCTCGAGCCAGTCATCCAGAAAATGGTCGATGAATCGCTTGATGTGCGGGTCATTGAGCAGGCGCTCTGTCTGGGCCTGGAGCACCTCGGGGCGCGACAGGCTGCCGTGGGCGGCGAGTGCCAGCAAGGGTTCGTCGGGGGGCGAATCCCAGAGAAAGTAGCTCAGCCGGGAGGCCAGCCGGTATTCGTCGGGCTCCAGTCCCAGAAACAAAAAGTCGGGGGAGCAGAGCAGCCCCTTGTAGCCGGCCAGCATTGCCTCTTCAACCGTGTCGCCCTGCTGGAGTCGCTCGGAGACGATGGCCGCATAGGGAGCGGTCTCTGCGGCGGTGACAGGCCGACGAAACGCCCGCTGGGCAAAGGCCTGGAGCAGGCCGGCAAAGTCTGGCGTGGGTGCCCCCTTCTTCACCGGCTTGCCGGTGACGGAGGCCGGAATCTCGCCAAACAGACGAGCGTGGCTTTGGGGAGGCCACTCCTTGGCCAACGGACCCTCCACCTCAAACCAGTCATACGCGACTCCCGGTCCCTCGTAGTCGAGGGGCCCGAGGGCATGAGGACTGCTGGAGGGGCCGGAAATCGGCAGGGAGAGGGCGTGAAAAGAAATCTTATCGCCCGGATTGAGCCAGACGGTGAATTCATGTGTCGTCGGCTGAAGGGAAGGCGCGTCGAAATATCCCAGCGGGTTGCCATGGAGGGACGCCCGCACCACATGGGTCGCTTCGCCCTCACCGAAAAACTCGATGTTCTCCCGATATTCGCGGATGTTTTTCTTGTCGGCCGCCGCTTCAGGCGGCAGCGGAGTGGCCTGCCAGCGGCCTTTGTTGTCCTTGGCGTAGGGGGGGCCTTGGGTCACGAACGTCCGCACCATTCCCCGCTTGGCAGGCCCGGCCTTGGTGCGTTCCCAACGCAGCCCCCACACCGAAAATCGCACCTTGTAGAGGCCACCGACGGCGGGCTGGAATCGATCGATCTGCAGGCCCTCGGGCTGATGCGCCCCAAAGACACTCGTCAGCACGGCCAATGAATCAGCATCACCCGTAAACGAGGCCGCGCGGTACGAGTTGTTGAAGTCCTTGGATGGGTCTCCGGCGATCTGCAGCACAAACCCGGGGGCTGGTTGGCCGCCCACCAGTGGCAGGGCCGACTTCTGCCCCACGGCCCCCTGGGCCGATCCTTGCATGGCGGCCGATTCCCGCCAGACTTTCTGCGCTGGTGGCCGATCCTGGTGCACGATGGCCTGCCGCAACGCGAAGTCGGCCGCTTCCAAATATTTCGCCAGCTGGATGTGCGAGATCTCGAGCGCCCCCGCCACCTTGTCGTAGCCCTGCTGCCTGCCATCTTCCGGCAGCATTCCCTTCACCTGCAGCATCGGCAGTCCGAGCAGGTCGCGGAGCGTGTGTTCGTATTCCACCCTGTTGAGGCGGCGCACCGTGGGGATTGGCTGGGTCTGTTCAGCGACGATCAGTTCGCGTCCCAGCGCGAGCAGGAAGGCCTCCCGCTCGGCGGCCGTGGGCTGGGCGGCATCGGCGGGGGGCATTTCGGCGCACTGCACCCGGTCGAAGGCGCGAACGAGTGCGGCGAACGTATTGGGATCGGCGAGTTTGCCTTCCAGCTGGTCGAGCCGCAGGCCCTGTTCCTGAACATCGGGCCCATGGCAGCCGACGCAGTTGGCCGTGAGGAACTCCGTGTATTCGGCTCCGCAGGCAACGGTGGTGAGCAGCAACACCGGCACAACCAGCGTCAGCGGCAGGAGAGCAGGCAGGATGGCAGTCAGGTGGGCAAAGCAACGCGATGTGGCAGGCATGGTGGGCGCACTCTGGGGTTGCCCTCCATTATGCCACAGAACGGCCGCTGCGAAACGATTTGGCTCGATTTCCAAGGGCCCGCTGGCGGCCGGGAGGGGGCGTGGCGCGGGGCTGGATGATGTGGGAAAGAACTACGCCCGGCTGAACTCGTACCAGCGACCCCGGGTTTAGGAAGCTGAAAGGCCCCCCGATCTGGCAGCCGGTTGGGAGGCCCGTGCCGCAGAGCAGGAGCCAACGGCGGCAGCCCCCCCCCCCCGTAAAATACCATCAACCCCCCATCCTCATACCCCTCCGGAGGACCCCACCGAATTTACGCCCCTCCCAAGATTGACTACGGC
>CAISJI010000126.1 GCA_903885565.1 uncultured Planctomycetaceae bacterium | reverse complement strand
GGCCGATCCGGAGGCCCGCAGCAGGTAGGACTGATTGGTGGCGTTCACTCGGCCCAACAACTGGACGTCGGTGTATTCGGCCGTGAGCGTGATATCTCCCGCCCCCCCGACTGTATCGGCACCGAGGAATGATCCCGCCTGAGAGGCCATGGCGAGCAGGCCGTGGGAATTGGTCGTGCCGGCAAGCTCAAGGCTGTAGTGCGGTGCTCCCATCGTGGCGTTGACATTGAGAAACTGCGTGGGGCTGGTGAAGCCGCTTTCAAGCCGCGTGCCGCCCACGCCCACGAGCGTAGCGCTGGTGGTGAGTTGGTTGATATCCACGCTCGTGGCGTAGAGAACCAGATTGCTGGCGGCTATCCCATGCCGGCCATAGGCCGAATAGAAAGGGGGATCGGCGGCCGACCCGAGCGATGACTGCCAGGGTGAATTGATGTTGATCCGCGACTGAACGGGCTGCAGATCGACAGTGAGCCGCTGATTGAAATTGAGCCCTGGCGACACGGTGAAGCTTTGGGGGCTGGCACCGGGGCTCAGAAAATCTTCGCGAGATCTGACATTGAAGGCGGGAACGCTCTTGGCCTTTGATTCGGTGTCGATGAATTTGAAGTCTAGACTGTTGCCCCCCACGGAGATCGTGGGCGTGCCGTAGCCAGCGGCCGTCCAGGCAGCGGCGTCTGGATATTGCGTGAGCGTGGCGACGGGCGGGGAGGAGGGCGTAGCCGTTTGCGGATAGGCCGAAAATGACAGGGAGAGGCCGTTGCCGAGCGAACCAGTGCCCTCCGCGTTGAGCGTTACGGACGGGATTGTGTAGGAGTAGCTCCCGCCGCCGCCGCTGACGCCCCCGCCGAATGTCAGCTGATTAGCACCGGTCGCAAAGGCAGCGTTTGAGAGCACAACCGAGGTGCCATCGTTGGAAATGGAGCGGATCGTGGTGTCGTCCGGAATATTGCTTCCGGTCACGGTCATATCCACTCGCAGCCCACCAGTGAGCGCGGCAGTGAGGCCCGTGACGGTGGTCGATCCGGCGATTGTATTGCCGCTGAGTTCGATCGCGGAGAAGTCGACCGACTGCGTCCGCTCTGCGGTGAAGGGGGCTGAGAGTGTGACGGAGTTTGGAGTCTTGCTGAAAATCGTCGTGCCATCGGGAATGCCGGGGCCTGTGACCGGCATGCCGATGAGCAGAGCGGTGGTGGACGTTATTCCTGAGATGACCGCTGTGCCGGCAGTCGCTGCGCCGGGGAGGTTTTGCACGCCGGCGCCAAACGTGAGCGCAGAACTGCCTGCGGCTGTGGCGTTCGCCGAGAGTGTCAGCGACGTGGTGTCGGCAGGGTTGATGCTGAGGATGGTGGTGTTGGCAGGAATGCCTGGGCCGGTGACCGGCATGCCTGGAAGCAGGCCCTCGGTTGAGGAGATCCCGGTGACATCCGGGCTCCCCTTGACGGTGGTGCCGTTGGAAGCGAGAGCTTCAGTGCCGAACGCAAACGACGAGGTAAACCCGGAATTGACATTCGCCGACAGCGTAACGCCGGTAGGGCCATCGATCGACTGGATCGTCGTGCCGAAGGGGATGCCGGAGCCGCTCACCCCCATCCCCTCGCTCAGACCCCTCGTGGTGGAGAGGTTGGTGACGGTGGGCGATCCTGCCACCACGTCGCCGGTGAGCGTGGCGGTATCGAGCCCGGCGATCACATCCCGCTGGCTGCCGCTCGACACAAAGAACGTCGTGGCCCTGCTGTCGGTAAGAACGAGGCTGCGGGTGATGGCGTTGTCGAACGCCGGATTGTCGGCAATCAGAATCCTGCCGCCATCGCCCCCTCCGCCGATGCTCTTCAGGTACGCATCACGGCCGAGGCCGCTGGAATCGACGTTGTCGTCGATCAGAATGTTGTAGCAAAATTCCGAAGCGGATAACGGCGTGGAGGAAACGCTCACTGTCAGTGCCAACCGCTGCTCCAACCTCTCGCTGCCGAGGAGTTGCGGACGATTCCGCCGCAGGTGGGAGCGGGATGCCGCGTGGGGGGCCTGTGGGACCGGTCGACGCTTCTGGAACAGACGGCTCAGCAGCATGACAGCGACTCTCTCTGAGGGGGACAGTGCAGACCAGCGAGGGGGATTGGGCGCTCGGAAACCGGGGGGCATTTTCCACCCCTAGATTTGGCAGACCTTAAGCTAACCGGCCGTTTGGGCGAAGTGCAAATTTTGGGTCCAGATTCATGAGGGGAGAGCGAGCACGCCGCAGCCGGCGGGCGGGCGCATGGCTTGACGCGGGCAGCACAGCGACGAAGCCAGTCGCTCATAGCGGCTGGCTCTGCGGCTGAAATTGATCTTGTGCCGATACCG
>CAISJI010000125.1 GCA_903885565.1 uncultured Planctomycetaceae bacterium | reverse complement strand
GAGTGGTATGCACCGGGCACAACGCTCGACGACTCTGCCCTCCTCCTGGAGAGCCTCTGCCACCATGCCCTCGGCACCGCTGGCATCGATCGCTTCACCTGCACCGAGGCCTTTGGGCTGCATGCCGGCATCGCCCCGCTCGCTGCCTCACTTGCCGACTGGCAGGCTGCCGGGCGGCGGCTGGGCGTGGCGGCGGCGCATGGACAGCCGGAATCGGTAGACGGCTGGTTTGAGCTGTTGCTCTCCGAAGTGGTTGGTCCAAACCTTGGTCACCAGCGGCCGGCGCTCCTGGAGGCTTGGCCGGTGTCGCAGGCGGCCTTTGCCAAAGTCGACCAAGCCGACGCCCGAGTGGCGCGAAGGTTTGAGCTGTTTGTGAAGGGGGTGGAGCTGGCCAATGGCTGGGAGGAGGACACCAGCCGCGAGGTTTTGCTCGAGCGGATCGACGCGGCCAATGGAGTGCGTGTCGGCGACGGGCGAGGCGCCCTCCCCTTGCCCGAAAAGCTTCTCGCGGCGCATGGCGAGCAGATGCCCCAAGGCGTGGGGGCGGCGCTGGGGTTTGACCGGCTGGTGATGCTGGCCGCAGGGGCGACCACGATCGACGCTATCCGACCCTTCTCCTCACGTACGGCTTAGGCCCTACTTCTTTGCCGGGCCGGTTTTCAGCTGAAGCCCCTCTTCCTGCTCCAGTTTGTGGCGCCTATCGGCATACCGCAGGATGAAGTCGGAATCGGGATCAAACACATGTTCAGCCCGCGCGAAAGGCCCCTTCTCAGTCGACCACTTCGTCCAGGCGAGCCACTTGCGGTCGGGGGAGAAACCGAAAAACATCCTCGCTCCGGGCGTCGGTTGCACGAGGCTGCGGGGCACCGCTGCGGTGTGCAGCGCGGCAGCCGCAAAGCAAATCATGATCCAGCCGGCGAGGATTGCCACCAATGGCGCCCCCACCATCTCCACCTGCTTGACGAACTTCACCTTCGTCCGCGAGAGCCGGTCGGTGATCTCCCGCATCACCAGCAGCACCAGCGCAAAGAGCCCCCAGATGGAGAAGAAATCGAATAGGTAGGTGAAAGCGGGCGCCTGCGCATCGAGCAGCCGGGCGACCGTTTCATACCAGGCCGAGGCGACCGTGGTGGCCAGCAGGATGTTGAGCAGCATGATAAGCCCGCTCCACAGCCCATCCCGAAACAGCGCCAGGGCTGTCGCCAAAAAGACGACGATAAGAAAAATATTGAGAATCATGGCATCCCCTGTATTCAGGCCCCGCTCTTGGCGGCCAACACGCGCTGCATCTCTTTGAAGCTCGTCACCCCTTCCAGCACCAGCCTGATCCCCTGCTCCTGCATCGGCTTCATGCCATCCTTAAGCGCCGCCTTGCGGAGCGTGGCGAGGTCGGTTTTTTGGGCAATCGCCTTGCGCACCGTTTCGCCCGAGGCCAGCTCGAAGATCGCCGTGCGGCCGTAGTAGGAGGTGCCGCAACAGAGCCGGCAGCCCGTTTCACTCGCTTTGTAGAGATGCGGAAGCTCCTCGATCGTCTTTTTGAACCGGGCCAGATCCTCCGGGGGCGTGGGATACTGCTCCCGGCACTTGGGGCAGAGCTTCCGTACGAGGCGCTGCGAGAGCGACCCCAGCAGCGAGTTGGCCAGCTGCTCCGGAGGCACGCCGCAGGCCTGAAATCGCGCCACTGCCTCCACCGCATCGGCAGCCTTCATACTGATGATCACCAGCTGCTGATCATCGGCGAGCTTGGCCATCTCCACGGCAAGCTGCTTGTCGCGCAGGTCGCGTGTCACCACGGCCCGGGGATACTCCCGCATCACCTGCTGCAAGACAGCCACCGGAGTCAGATCGGCCCGCGCATCGTAACGGGCCTGCTTCACGTTTTGCAGTTCGCGGGTGGGGGCCGCGGCATCCTCAATCGAGACAAAATCCCGCAGCAGCCGGTCGGCCGACAGCACGAGCACATCGAACGTGGTCGATAGCCCCGAGCCAGCCGGCGAGGAAATGAGAAACAGCCCGTGCTCCAGGGTCAATAGCTGCGCGATCCGATCGGCGGTGGGCTGTGGCACGCCCAGATCGGTCATCCCCTTAAATAACGTCGCGCTCGACTCGATCTGCACGATCATCTGTTCGCCGGTGGGAGCGGTTTGCACGGCGAGCTTGCAGTTGCGGGGCTTGCCGTCGACCTGCAGGGCGAACGTGCCCGTCAGCCGGCCCCGCCGCTCCTTCGGCTCCAGGCCGGCTACCGTTTTGAGCGTCGCCAGGACCGAATCGCCAATCTGCCGCTCCAGCGGCGCGGCATCTCCCCACACCTCCGGATTACGCCGCGACCCGCCCGACTTCAGCTCCCGCGGCGCCATCCACACGCCGTCCACCTCATGCCGCACGTTCACGACCGTGGGGGTCCATTCGAGCATCATCGTCGAGGCGCGGGCCATCATCGCCCCCTGCATCACTTTTTTCGTCTCTTCAAAGCCGGGCGTGGCAGTGGCCTGCTCGAGTCGGGCCTTGTTGTCGTCGGCCGTTTTTCCACCCAGAGCCAGCAGGCTGACAGCAGGGAGCACATCCCCCGTTTCTTCCGAGGTGTCGATCGTGATGCCGAAGCGACCGAGGATGCCGGCGAGCACCCGCCGGAAGTGGCCGAACGTCAGCACCTTCTCCGTCGGGGTCGATTTGGCATTGTGCTGGGCCGAATACATGAACACCGGCACCAGCCAAGCCAAGGCCATCAGAAACTGCCCGGCCAGCACCGAGGGAATCAGCCAGCCGAGCAGGGCCGCCAGGGCGAACGGGAAAACCGCCAGCGCCGCCCACATATTGGGACGCAGATTGAGCTTGGTGCTGTCGCGGGTGATCCAGTCGCTGGTGCACACCCACCCCAAAACCCACAGCCACCAGCAGACCAGCGGCAGGATCGACAGCCCGCCTCCCTCCCCCCGCTGCACCCACTCCGGATTGGGCATCGGCCAGACATCATCGGCCCCCACGGCGGCGGCACACACGCACCACGGCACGCAGGTGCTGACCCAGGAGAGGAGCCTGTTCCGGAAAAAACCGCTGCGTGCCATCAGATCACTCCGCTGACCGGGGCTGGCCGGAATAGAAGGGGCTATCCGGCGCACATGTTCCCATTCAAAACCGTCTCCCATCCAAAAACCTTGCGTGTCTGGCCAGCGCCCGCCGACATTGTCCCGGGGTTGGGCAGGCTGGTGCGCAGTCTGCTAGGTGACCCCGATCCCCTTGAGCGCCATCATGAGGGCTTCGCGGTTGGGGGCGATCTCCAGAGCATCGTGGCGATCGATCAACCCCTGATCGATAAGGCTCTTGAGGCTCTGCGTGAAATCCTGCATGCCGTCGCGCGTCGATTTCTTGATGTGGTCGGCCAGCAGGTGCTCCTGCTCCTCCATCACATACTTGCGCACCAGCACATCAAAAAACATCACCTCGCAGATCGGCACCCGGCTGACGCCCGGCTTGATCGATTTAAGCAGCTTCTGGGCCACAATGCCCTTCATGTTGAACGCAATGGCACTGCGGATGGCGGGATGCTCCTCCTGCGGAAACAGATCAAGGATGCGGCCGATGCAGCTGGAAGCGCTGGCGGCATGGATCGTGCCATAGACGAGATGCCCCGTCTCCGCCGCATGGATCGCCGTTTTGAATGTTTCCACGTCGCGCAACTCGCCGACGAGGATAATGTCGGGATCTTCGCGGACGGCATGCTTCATGCCGATCTCGAAGTTCTTGACGTCGGTGCCGATCTCGCGTTGGTTGATCAGGCATTTGTCCTCGGTGAACACGAATTCGATCGGATCTTCGAGCGTGAGGATGTGCTTGCGGTAGTTCTGGTTGACGTAATTGAGCATCGAGCCGATCGTCGTGCTCTTGCCGGAGCCGGTGACGCCGGCCAGCAGCACCATCCCCTGATCGAGCTGGCAGAGCTTCTCGATGCTCGGCGGCAGGAAGAGCCCCTTGAAATCGGGGATCTTGTTGTTGACGCGGCGGGCCACCATGCCCAGCGACCCCTGCTGGTAGAGCAGATTCACGCGAAAGCGCCACTTGATATCCCCCACCACGCAGGTGTGGGCAAAGTCGCAGCCGCCATCCAGCTCCAGGATTTTCTTCTGCCGATCGTCGAGCATCGCCAAGCAGAGCTTGCGCATCTGCTCATCGCCCAGCCGATCGGCCTTGAGGGGCTGGAGCGATCCCTTCACCCGCATGAACGGGGGCTGGCCCACCTTGAGATGGAGGTCGCTTCCCTCCAGCTTGACGAGCGCCTCAAACAGGCGATCGATCTCCAGGCGGGGCTTCACGCCGCCGCCGCCGCGGGAGGAGCCCTCGGTGTCCGTGGCTGGCTTGTCGGGAGTGGTTTCGATCGTCGCCATGGAAGCTTTTGATAAGGGGTGCGGGGCAGGCCGGATCAGGCAAGCGGTGGCCGGACGGGAATTCCCCGGCGCATGAACAGTTCCTTGACCTCACGGATCGTACACTCTCCGAAGTGGAAGATTCCAGCCGCCAAAGCCGCATCGGCCCGTCCCAGCTCAATGGCGTCGGCCAGATGCTCCGGTCGGCCCGCGCCGCCGCTGGCCACGACCGGAATCCCCACCGCCTGGCTCACAGCCGCCGTGATTTCCAGATCGTAGCCGTCGCGGGTGCCGTCGCGATCCATGCAGGTGAGCACGATTTCCCCCGCCCCGAGCCGCTCCACCTCCCGGGCCCAGGCCACTGCCTCCAGCCCCGTGGGCTGCCGGCCGCCGCTGACAAAAACCTCCCATATCTCCCGACCGGCACGCACCACCCGTTTCGGGTCGATATTCACCACCGTGGCGCAGCTGCCGAGCCGGTCGGAGACGGCCGTGATCAGCTCTGGAGTGCGGACTGCCGCCGAGTTGATGCTCACCTTCTCGGCGCCGGCCTGCACGAGTTGGCAGGCGTCGTCGAGCGTGCGGATTCCGCCACCGACGGTGAACGGCATGAAGATCGTCTCCGACACGCGCCGCACCACATCGAGCATGATCGCCCGCCCCTCGTGGCTGGCCGTGATGTCGAGAAACACCAACTCATCGGCCCCCTCCGCTTCATAGCGGGCAGCCACGGCCACCGGATCGCCGGCATCGACCAGCTCAAGAAACCGGGTGCCCTTCACAACGCGCCCCTTCTCCACATCGAGACAGGGAATGATTCGTTTGGCGAGCATGATCAGGCCCCCGCCCGCTGGCCGGTGGAGCTGTGGCCGATGCGTCCCTCGTCGGGGCTCGAGGCGGTGGCATAGAGCCGCTTCGGCATCCGCCCGGCCAGATAGGCCTGCCGGCCGGCGAAGCAGGCAGCCTGCATCGCCTGCGCCATGCGCAATGGATCGGCCGCATGGGCGATCGCCGTGTTGAGGAGCACCCCATCGACGCCCAGTTCCATCGCCTCCGCCACATCGCTGGCGGTGCCTACCCCCGCATCGACGATCACCGGATAGTCAGGGTCGCCATCCTTGAGGTATTCCAGGCAGATGCGCAGATTGTTGGGATTGAGAATCCCCTGCCCGGAGCCGATCGGGCTGCCAGCCGGCATGACGCTCGCAGCCCCCAGGCTTTTGAGCCGCTGGGCCAGCACCGGATCGTCGCTGGAATAGACCAGCACTGCAAACCCATCGGCCACGAGGCGTTCGGTCGCCTCCAGCGTGCCGACCGGATCGGGCAGGAGCGTGCGGGCATCTCCCAAACACTCCAGCTTCACCCACTCCGAACCGGCATTGCCGAGATCGCGCAGCAGTTCGCGCCCCAGCCGGGCCACGCGCACCGCCTCGTCTGCAGTGAAACAGCCCGCCGTGTTGGGCAAGAGCGTGTAGCGGGAGGAGTCGAGATGGTCGAGGATATTTTCGCCGGCGGCATTGACCAAACGCTCGCGCCGCACCGCCACCGTCACGCAATCGGTGCCGGAGGCAGCGAGGCACTCCGCCATCTGCGCGTGCGAGGCATACTTGCCGGTTCCCACCACCAACCGGCTGGAGAGCACCACAGGCCCGATCCGCAGGCTGTCGCCAGCGGCAGTGAAAACTGGAACTCTGGGAGAGATCGACGGGGAAGAGGACATGGCATCACCGTGAGCGCACGCACGACTCCCCCCTGCTTGGCCAGCGCTCCTCTGGCTGCGGGGACGGCCCGACCGACCGGCCGAGGCTACCCGCCTCCCACCAGCGTGACGATCTCCACGCGATCGCCTGCCTGCAGCATACAGTTCGCCAGCCGGGCCCGGGGCACCACCTGCTCATTCACCTCCACCGCCAGAGGTCGCCCGGCCAGGCCGGCCGCCTCCACCACGTGCCAGGCACTCGCTCCGGCCGGCATTCGCCGGGCCAACCCGTTGACGGTGATCTCCAGCCCAGCGGCACTGTTCCCCGCGGGAGTCGCTTCACCGGGCAATGGGCGCTCGCTGGTGGACATGCGTCTGATCCTAAAAAAATGAGGTTTGGCGGCGGTCGGCAGGGAGCGACCGGACGCGTGTTGGTGGTTGCTGTCAGGGGGCCTTGGCGGCGCCACCCCGTGGCCTGGCCACATCGAGCGGCAGCAGTTCGGCCACAAACGGCGCCACTGCGGCACCAGCCTGCTGGTTCCAGGGAATGCCGTAGGCCACTGTCGATCCGGTGGCGGAGTCGGTCACATACAGCACTGATTGCGCCAGTTGCAGCGAGCCAACCCGCCGCAATTCCGCCTGACCGGCGACCAGCAGAAAGTGCGGGTTTTTCGCCTGCCCGGCCTTGAACCCCAGATCCTTGAGAACGTTGGTTTTGTAAGAGGCGGCAAACTTCCCCGTGGCCGGGCTGAGCACTCCACCAGAGAGGTCGCCAGTCTCGAAATCGAGCATGAAGAAGCCCTCGGTGTTTCCCTCGATCGGCGCTGTGCAGACGGCAAACGAGCCATCCGACAGCGCCGTCATCGCCAACACCTTCTCCACCCGCGGCCCGCCCCCTGCCCGTTCCCCGAGCAGATAGCCAACGGCGACCAGCGCCACTGTCAGCAGGCCAGCGAGAAATGAGCGGGAGGGCATCGTCATGGAGGAACGCTTCCTTTCGATCGACTGTTTCACCAGCCACCGTTGTACCAGCCGCCGTTGTACCAGCCGCAGGGAGCAGCCGCAGAGCGAGCGATCGGGATGAAGCGAGCGCCGCGGCCTGCCGACCGGGCTCACCCTTCGTGTGGAGGATTCGCTCTTGCTCGTGGAGCAAAAGTGGAGCAGGAGCTGTTGGGGAGCCTACGGCTTGGGAGCCTCGGCCGGCACCGGCGTCGGTACCACCGCCCCCTCCTGCAACACCGCTATGCGAAACTTCCCCAGAGCATGGGTGCCATCGATAAACTGCTGATCGATTGTCACCGCCAGCAGGCTGCCCCCGGGGATCACCACATCGGCCGGGAGTTCGAACGTGAGCGTATGGTCTTTGCCGATTCCTTCGGCCACGGCCCAGCCGGTGTCGGGATTGTCGTCGAGCGTGCCGGCGGCGACATAGCCGGCCTGTTCGAAATCAGCCGTGGCAGCAGCGAAGCCGACCGGATTCGGGGTCGACGTGCCACCGGCAGGACCATGCAGCAGCACCACCTTGCTCACCACGAAGTTGCCGTTGGGGCTCCGGCCCGGTCCCTGGGCGGGCAGGCTCGGATCGCTGAGGGCCTCCAGCCGCACCCCCTTCACCGCTCCGCCGGCAGGGGCCGTCGAGCGGATCGTGTAGATGTCTTTGGCCAGATTCCCGCTGACGGTCACGACACCATCGGCGGCGATCGCTCCGGTGGCCCCGGCGAGGCTTTTGAATTCTGCCGGAATGAGCGCCACCCACTGCGGGGCGGGGGGAGCCGGTGGCGGCGGGGGCGGGGGCACGAGTTTGGGCTCGGGGATCGGCACCAGGCGGCCACCGGCATGGCTGCCGACGAACATCGACTTCCCATCGGGGTGGATCGCCACGCTCCAGACGCTCGACTTCACTGCCTCTGGCCCATATTGCTCCGCCTTGGCATAGAGATCCCAAAACTTCACGCCGCCGTCGAGGCTGCCGGTGGCCAAGCGGGCCCCGTCGGGCGTGAATGCGGCGCAGGTCACCCAATCTTTGTGGCCGGTGAGGCAGGCCAGTTCCTTGTTGTCGGCTGCGTTCCAGATCTTGACCAAGCGATCGGCGCCTGCGGTGGCGAGCTTGGTGCCATCGGGCGAATAGACCACCGTCCAGAGCGCGTCGCTGTGCCCTTCGAGCTTGGCCTTTTCGTTGCCGCTGGCCACATCCCACAGCTTCACGAGTTTGTCGCCGCCGCCGGTGGCCAGCGTGGCCCCGTCGGGAGAGAAGGCCACGCTCGTCACCGGGCCGCCATGGGCCGCGATCGTCTTGAGTTCGCTGCCGTTGGAGGTGTCCCACACCACCACGGTGCCATCCTCGCCGGCCGTGGCCAGCTTCGAGCCGTCGGCGGAAAAATCGAGCGAGCGCACCCAGCCCTTGTGCTTTTTCAGATCATTTTTGAGCGTGCGGGCGGGCAGATCCCAGAGCTTGACCAGCCCGTCATAGCCTGCCGTGGCGGCCAGCTTGCCATCCTTGGAGGCCTTCACCGCCCAGACGGCGGTGGGATGCCCCGCCAGATCGGCGACGCGATTGCCATCGGCGGGATTCCACACCACCACATCCCCGGGCCGATAGAGGAGGCTTTCCCCGCCGGCAGTGAGGAGTTGGGCGCCGTCGCGGGTGTAGTCGGCCGCGATCACCCAGCGGGTGAAGGCGGGCAGATTGGCGGCGGGGGCGGCAGGCGCCGCAGGGGCCGGTTCAGCGGCGGACAGGCAGCGAACGCCCAGCACGCCCAAATCCAGCACGCCCAATTCCAGCGCACCCAAATCCAGCACGCCCAAGTCCAGCGCACCTACACAAAGCACCCCGGCCAGCATGGGGCGGACAAGCGACTGAAAAACGCATCGGCTCATGAACAACTTCTCCGCTGAAGACAGACACCTCGCCCATTCCTCCCCGCAGGAGGACCCGCAACGCTCGGCGGGGCCAAACACCCCTGCACCAGCCGCAGCGAGAGAGAGTATAGTTTCCCGCGATCGACCGATTCCAATCTGTCCCCCTTTGGCTGCCGTCAGCCTGCCGTGGGGCCAGCGCCGCGTTTTCCTCAGTTTTCCCGAAGGGGGGCTCTCCATGGCCGTTTCCAGCCGCAAACAGGCCGTTCGTCCGCTGCCCGCCGGCCGCAGCCGCCCCGGCACCCGCCATGCTGTGCTCGTGGCCAGCGGCGACCTGCGCGAGGGGGCCAACCAGGTGTGCTGGCCGGCCCAGAATGCAATGGAGAACGAACTGGGGGAGGCGTTTGGCCGCTGCGGCTGGAGCCTCGTGCGCGGCCACGCCCCTGACAAAAGCCGGGGCCACGGCTTCATTGCCAGCGCCCGCGAGGGGTTGGAAATCTTCGCCGAGATCGATCCCACGGTGCCGCTGGTGGTGGCGGAGGCGGTGTGGCAATACTCCAACCATGTCCTCCCGGGACTCTCGACGCACACCGGGCCGATCCTCACGGTGGCCAATTGGTCGGGGCAGTGGCCGGGGCTCGTCGGCATGCTCAATCTCAACGGCTCGCTCACCAAGGCGGGCGTGCCCTATGCCACGCTGTGGGCCGACGATTTTTCCAGCCCCAGCTTCAACCGCCATCTTCAGGCCTGGCTCGACACCGGCAAGGTGCACCACGACACCAGCCATGCGATCCCACTGGCCAAGGTGAAAGTGCCGGCCAAGCTGGCGGAGATCGGCGCCGGCATCGCGGCCGACCTGCGCCGCCGCAAGGCGTTGATGGGCGTCTTCGACGAGGGCTGCATGGGGATGTACAACGCCATCATCCCCGACCATCTCCTCCATGCCACCGGCGTGTTCAAGGAGCGGCTCAGCCAAAGCGCCCTGTTCCACGAGGCGATCAGCGTGTCTGACAGTGAGGCGCGGGAGGTGTTTCGCTGGCTCGAAGCCGCCGGCATGGAATTTCACTTCGGCCGCGACGAGGAAGCCGATCTCACCCGCGCCCAGGTGCTGATGCAGTGCAAGATGTATATCGCCACGCTCCGCCTCGCCGAGCGCTTCGGCTGCGATCTCGTCGGCATCCAATACCAGCAGGGGCTCAAGGATCTCCTCCCGGCCAGCGATCTGGTGGAGGGGATGCTCAACGATTCCAAGCGCCCCCCGGTGACGGCCGTCGGCTCCTCCAAGCCGATCCTCAAGGGGCGGCCGCTGACGCACTTCAACGAGGTGGATGAGTGCGCCGGCCTCGACGGCCTGCTCACGCAGAGGGTGCACGAGGCGCTCGGCGAGCCGGTGGAAAACACGCTCCACGATATCCGCTGGGGCGACTGGGATCAGTCGGGCACGACCGACCAGTGGGTGTGGGTGTTTGAGATCTCGGGAGGCGCTCCCCCGGCCCACTTCATCGGTGGCTGGAAGGGAGCCGAGGGGCATCGGCAACCGCCGATGTATTTCCGGCTCGGCGGCAGCACGCTTGCGGGCGTGAGCAAGCCGGGGGAGATCGTCTGGAGCCGGATCTGGGTGAACAATGTCGGCGGCCACGAGAAGCTCTGCATGGACATCGGCCGGGCAGAGGTGGTGAAGCTCCCCGCCGCAGAAACGCAGCGGCGGCTGGACGCGACCACGAAGCAGTGGCCGATCATGCATGCGGTGACCTACGGCGTGTCGCGGGATCAGATGATGGCCCGCCACAAGGCCAATCACGTGCAGGTGGCCTATGCCAAGGATGCCGCCGGAGCCGATCGCTGTGCCTTCGCTAAGGCGGCGGCGGCGCGAGCCCTGGGGATTGAGGTTACGTTCTGCGGCACCCGCAACCATGGCGTGGCCGCCAGCTCCCGCTGGGATGGCTGAGACGGCTTCAGTGTTCCAGTGGCGCGGCAGTCTGTTCCTGTTCGCGGTTGTATCGGGTGGGTGATTCATCGACACAGCGGGAGTGCTTTTTGTGATGCAGGCAAAACCAACCACACTTGTTGGCTATCTGGGGATCGATGCCGGCACGCAGGGGCTCTCGGTGATCTTCACCGACCAGCAGCTGCAGATCCTCGCCACCGCCAGCGCCTCCTACGACATGGTGCCGGGGCTGGCCGCCGAATGCTACGAACAGCTCCCCGCCGACTGGGAACGGGCGCTCTCCATGGCGATCGCCACGCTGCGAAAAAAACTCGCCGACCGGGGCATCACGCTGGATGTGCGGGCGATCGGCATCTCGGGGCAGATGCATGGCGAGGTGCTCGCCGATCGAGATGGCACGTCGCTCGGGCCGGCGAGGCTCTGGTGCGACAACCGCAACGAGGCGGAGGGAGAGGAACTCACGCAGGCTTTGGGCGTGAAGATGCCAAAACGAATCACGGCGGCCCGCTGGCTCTGGACGATTCGCCACCGGCCGGAGCTGGCCTGCCGCGTGGCGCATATCACCACGCCGGCCGGCTGGATCGCCGAGCGTCTCACCGGCCAATGGAATCTTGGCATCGGCGATGCCGCGGGGATGTTTCCGATCGATCAGGCCACGCTCGATTACGACGCGGGGCTGCTGGCGAGCTTTGATGCTCTGGCGGCCCGGGAAGCAGGCGCCCGCCTGCCGCCGCTGCGGGAGCTGTTGCCGCGCGTGAAAAAAGCTGGAGAGGATGGCGGCAGCTTAAACGCCCGGGGGGCCGCGCTGTTGGGTCTGCCGGAGGGAATCCCGGTGGCGCCCGCTGAGGGAGATCAGCCGTCGGCGCTGGCGGGCTCATTGATCGGCGCGGCGGGGCAGGTGTCGATGAGCTTTGGCACAAGCGTGGTGGCCAATTCGGTGGGAGACCGGGCCTTTCAGGGAATCTCTCGCGCCGTCGATCACTTCTGCGCCCCCGATGGCAAGCCGATCAACATGGTCTGGCTGCGCAACGGCACCACACCGATGAATACCGTCGTCGGCATGTTTGGCCTGGCTGGGGCAGGCCTAGGCTCCGCCGCCTTTGCGACGATCATGCCGCTGCTGCTGGCCGCTCCCGACGACTGCGGCGGCCTGCTCGCCCTTCCCTTCCTCGACGATGAGCCGGGGGTGGGCGTATCGCACGGGGGCACGGGGCTGGTGGTGGGGCTCAACGAGCACAACGCCACGCCGGGGAACGTGGCCCGGGCGATGCTGCTGGCCACAATCTTCAATTTAAAACTCGGCAGCGATCTGCTCACGGCGCAGGGCTATCCCCGCAGCGAGATCATTCTCTCCGGCGGCCTCGCGCAGACGCCGGCCCTGTCCCAGATCATTGCCGATGCCTTCAACACGCCGGTCGTGCTCCTCTCAGGCGCCCAGGAGGGCACCGCCTGGGGGGCGACGCTGATGGCCAAATTCCGCGCCGGAAGACTCTCCGGCGACACGCAAGCCTGGCAGGCGTTCCTCGCGGCCCATGCCACCGGCACGCCCACGCGCTTCACGCCGCGGTCAAAGGCCGTCGCAACACTGGCAACAATGTTCAAGCGTTACCAGAAACTCCTCGCCCTCCACGCCCCATTGGCCGCAGCGGTGGGCTGAGCCGGGGAGCCGTGCTCAGCGTGGAATCGCAGCCGGCTGCCAAGGCATATCGGGCAGCGTAAACAGGAGCGTCAAGCCGACCTTCTCCACGAAGCTGTAATTTCTTTCCTCGAGATAATCCCGTATCTCGCTGATCGCCTCTGATGTGAGAGCCTCAATCATAATCAGCCGCGGGGAGTATTCGGCCAGCGGGAGCGAGCGCAGCACGGCCAGGTCATGCCCTTCGCAATCGATGTTGAGATAGTCGATCCGACGTTTGGCCCATGGCGATTCGCGAATGACATCGGCGAGGGTACGGGTGACCGGCCCCTGACTGTCGAGCTTCTCGCCTGGCACCGGCTTCTTCCATACCACCGCCTCGATCGTGGTACCGCCGTGGACTGTTTCGTAGGCCGCCACCTGATCGCTGATCGCGGCACAGACGTTGAAGTCGTTGGGCCTGTAACGCTGGAAAACCGCGATTTTATCGGGGTTCATGTCGATGTTGATCCCGCTCCACCCAAGCTTGTGCAAAAGGAGCGTGTTGGAGCCTTCCAAGGGATGGTAAGCGCCCACATCAACGTAAAACCCTGGCCCTGCGTCAGGAAAGTAACGCAACACGGCGATGTCTTCCCCAAATTGCGAGAAGTAGGGAAACAGACAGCGAATCTCCTCACGGGAGAATGCCATGCCCTTGCCGTTGCGCAGCCGGCGGAACAGGACATTGAACAGCCAAACAGAAATTTTCGTGAGCATGGCTTCGGCCTATTCCAGCTTTCGTGTCTTCCAACCTCTGCCCCGTTATCGAAGCGCGGCGCCGAAATGGCCCCTCCTCTCGCAACAGAGTCGACCCACTATGCCCTGCACATCGGCCGCCCGCAACATCGCTGCGTGGCAGGCCCACCGAGCAACAATCTGCCCCAGTTGCAGCCCGCATCGCTTGTGCGCGACCCGCGGATCAGGAGCCGCCAACGAGAATTACGCCAGCACCGCCCGGATGACCGATCCGCCGACGTCGGTGAGCCGGAAGTTGCGGCCGTTGTGACGGTAGGTGAGCTTTTCGTGATCGATCCCCAGCAGATGGAGCAGCGTCGCGTGCAGGTCGTTGACATGCACCTTGTTCTCCACCGCCTTATAGCCAAACGGATCGGTCGCGCCGTAATGGTAGCCCCCCTTCACACCGCCGCCCGCCATCCAGATCGTGAAGCCGTTGGGATTGTGGTCGCGGCCAAGGCTTCCCTGCGAGTCGCTCGTGCGGCCAAACTCCCCTCCCCAGATCACCAGCGTGTCTTCCAGCATGCCACGGGCCTTGAGATCGGCAAGCAGCGCCGCCGCCGGCCGGTCGGTCGCCAAGGCACATTCGCGATGGTTGGTTTCGATGTTGGCATGGCCATCCCACGGCACGTCGTCGACGCTGCCATCTCCTCCCACGCCGCGGCCGGCGAAGATCTGGATAAACCGCACCCCCCGCTCCAGCAACCGCCGGGCTGACAGACACTGCCGGGCAAAGACCTGGCACTTGGGATCTGCGGTGCCATAGAGCTCGTGCGTCGCTTGCGACTCCTGCGTGAGATCGGTCGCCTCAGGCGCGGCCGACTGCATCCGGTAGGCGAGCTCAAAGCTGGCGATCCGGGCGGCCAGATCGGCCTGCGTCGGTCGGCCGGCGGCATGGGCGGCGTTGAGTTCGCCGAGGAGATCGAGATCGGTGCGCTGGGCATCGGCTGGCTGCCCCCCCCGCCGCACGAGATTGTCGATCGCCTCGCTGCGGCGGGCATCGATCGCCAGCGCCTGATAGCTCTTGGGCAGGAAGCCAGCCGACCAGATCTGATCGTCCCCCCGCGGCTTGCGCTCATGCATCACAACAAAGCCGGGGAGATTGTCGTTCATCGAGCCGAGGCCATAGCCAAGCCAGGCCCCCATGCTCGGCATGCCGGGGCGGTTGAGCCCGCACATCAGCTCCATCGCCGCCGGGGCATGGTTGTTGGCGCGGAGATGGCAGGAATGGATGAACGTCATGTCATCCACATGCCGGGAAAGATGCGGAAACAGATCGCTCACCCAGCTGCCCGATTGCCCATGCTGCGCCCATTTGAAGGGGCTGGCCAGACATGCCCCGCTGGTCTCAAAAAACCCCACCTTCTTGTCGGCATCGGGCAGGGGCTGGCCCGCCCGGGCCTGCAGCTCCGGCTTGTAGTCCCAGGTATCGACCTGCGACGGCGCGCCGGTCATGAAGAGCCAAATCACCCGCTTCGCTTTGGGGGCATGGTGCGGCAGCGTCAGGCCGGAGCCAGCTTCATGCACACTCGCGGTGCTGCTGCTGCCGAGCAGTTGCGCAAGAGCCAAGGCACCAAATCCCAGCCCGCTGTCGCGCAGGAACTGACGTCTTCCCGGCAGTCGTAATTCCCCCAGCCGAGCTGGGCCCTCGCCAGCCGGATCGGCTTCAGATTGCTCGCGTGTGTGCATGGAATCTCCTCGCCTTGAGCGGGCTTTCAGTTGAGCGGGCTTTCACTTGTGCAGGCGTTCAGTCGATGTAGACAAACTCATTCATGCAGAGCATCAGCTGGCAGATATCGGTAAGCGCCGCAGCCCGACGTGCCTCATCGCTGCCAGCCTCCAGTTCGCGGGCCTGCAACAGTGCCCAGAATTTCTCCAGCTCCGCAGGGGCAGGAGAGCGGGAGAGGGCCGCCCTGAAGGCATAGGCGATGGCCGGCTCGCCGCCACTCCCCACGGCCGCTTTGGCCCGCGCGGCGAGCCCCTCGGCTGCTGCCCTCACAAAGGGGGCGTTCATGAGCGTGAGGGCCTGTGTCGGCACCGTTGCCGTGCCCCGTGAGCCGACCGATTGGATCGGCTCCGGCTGATCAAACACCTGCAGAAAGGGAACCGGCTGGCTGCGTTTGACGGTGAGATAGATGCTGCGCCTGGGGCTCATCCCATCGAGCGTGCCGGGGCCATACATCGCGGTGTCGAGCCGGCCGGCCACCGCCAGCAGGGCATCGCGGATTGCCTCTCCCTCCAGCCGCACCGGCTGGCGGTGCCAGAGCAGGCGATTATCGGGGTCGGCATTGCGGGCCGCGGCATCGACCGTGCCCGCCTGCCGGTAGGTGGTGCTGGTCACGATCAGCCGGTGGAGTTTTTTGAGGCTCCACCCCCCTTGAACAAACTGGCCGGCGAGCCATTCCAGCAATTCAGGATGGGTCGGTGGTTCTCCCTGCGTGCCCAGATCGTTGGGCGTGGCGGCAATACCGCGGCCAAAGTGATGGTGCCAGAGCCGGTTGACCGCCACCCTGGCTGCCAAGGGGCCAGCGCCGCTTTCGGTGTTGGTGAGAAACCGGGCCAACCCCAGCCGGGGATGGGGTAGCGGCTGGCCGTCATCCCCCACCAGCAGGTCTGCCTCGGCCTGATCGGTCGCCGTGGTCGCTCGCACAAACCCCGCCTGTGCCTTCTCACCCTTGCGCCCCACCTCGCCCCGCGCGAGCACAAACACATCCCCGCCGCCGCTGCCGGTGGCATAGATCTCCACCCGATTCTCCCGGGGCCGCTGGGCATCGATCGCTTCCAGCGCATCGAGATGGGCGTCGGTCTGCGGCTCAAACTGCCGCAACCAGCGCATCACGGCCATCCCTGCCGGCTCATCGCTTGCCACATCCTTGCCGGCGGTTTTCAGTTCGTCTGTCAGCGTGGCGATCTCAGGCGCCGCCTGCGGCACTGCCTGCCCCTCCAGGATCACCGGCTGGGGCGACTTCGTGACCGAGCAGCGCAGCCGGGCGAGGCCCGGCTGGCCCGACTGAAAATTGAGTTCCAGCGTGAGCCGGGTGCCGCCGGGGAAGCCGACGTCCCGGTCAAACTCTAGCACCCCCGCCTGATCCCGCCCCGGCTGATCTGCGGTTGACCAGCCGGTATTGCCATCGCCATCGACAGCCTTGGCCAGCGTGTGTTCCCCCTCCTCGTGCGTGGCGGCCAGAGCCTTGAGCACAGGCGAAAACTCCTGGCGGTCGGCGGCGGCGACCAAGGGGGAGGCGGTGAGCTTGATCGAGTTGAGGCGGAAAGCGCCGTTGGCACCGGTGCCCGGGCCGCCACCGGGAGCAGATGGGCTGGAAAGTGCCTCCAGTCGCAGCCCCTTGAGCCCCTGCTGGTAGGTGCGGAACGTGAGGCGGTAGATGTCGTCCCCGTCGAGCTTGCCCGAGGCGACGACGATGTCGTCAGGCTCTTCTGTCAGCGTCGCCTTGTTGGCCGAGAGCTTCTGCGGGTTGAGGTTGAGCCAGGGGGCCGTGGCGGCAGCCGCCGGGCTGGTCTGCCAGGCGGCGAGCAGCCGGGGCAGGGTTCCCTGCCGGAAGCGATTGGCAGCCTCCAGCACGGGAGCCCGCTTGGCCTCCCACTCCGCCTGAGCCAACTGCGAGGCGGCCGGATCGGGATCGACCTTCACCGTTGTGTGGACGGTGTTTTGCAGCGTGGAAATCATCGCGTAGTAATCGCGATGGGAGATGGCGTCGTATTTATGATCGTGGCAGCGGGCGCAGCCGATCGTCATGCCGAGCATTCCGGAGCCGAGGGCCGTCACCATGTCATCAAGTTGGTCGTAGCGGATCGGCTCGGTCGTTTTGGCGGTCAGCTGGCCGGGATAGGGACCGGCGACGAAGAAGCCAGTGGCACTGACAGCCCGATAGTCCCCCGGCTGCAGCAGGTCGCCGGCGATCTGCAGACGCAGGAATTCGTCGTAGGGCATGTCGGAGTTGAATGCCCGGATGACAAAGTCGCGGTAGTGGTAGGCCCCGGGGCGATCCCCATCAAATTCGTACCCGCCGCTTTCGGCATAGCGCACCGCATCGAGCCAGTGCCGGGCCCAGCGTTCGCCATAGCGGGGGCTGGCGAGCAAGCGATCGACCAGTTTTTCATAGGCCTGCGGGGAATTATCCGCAAGGAAGAGTTGCAGCTCGCCCGGTGTCGGCGGCAGGCCGTGCAGATCGTAGGAAAGCCGACGGGCGAGCGTTTCCCGATTGGCCGACTCGTTGGGGGAGATGCCGGCATCCTCCAGCTTTGCCAGCACGAATGGATCGATGCCGTTGGCCACCCACGCCGTGGTGTGCACCTCGGGTGGAGAGACCGGCTGCAGCCGGCGGTAGGACCAGTGCTCACGCCCTGCCGCCACGTCGATCGTGCGCTTGGCCACCGCCGTAAGCTCCGCCTCGCGCGGATCGGGGGCCCCCATATCGATCCAGCGCTCGAAATCGGCGATCACCTCAGGCGGCAGCTTGCCTGTGGGGGGCATTTCAAAGCCGTCATATTTCACCGCCGCCAGCAGCAGGCTCTCCTCCCGCTTCCCCGGCACCACCGCCGCGCCACTTTCTCCCCCCTTCTCCAGCCCCGCCCGCGAGTCGACGAGCAGTTCCGCCTTCAGCCTCCCCTCTCTGAGGGCCTCCGCCGAATGGCACTCATAGCAGTGCTGCACCAGCACCGGGCGAATTTTTTCCTCAAAGAAAGCGATCCCGTCTGGCGCGGGCACCGCAGCCGCAGGCTCGGCAGCCCATCCAGCCACCACGCAGATGGCGCAGAGCACCACGCGGCGGGCAGCCGTTGGCCACAAAGACTGGCGATGAAGGAGGCGATCCACCACGAAGACCATGCCCTTGGGGAGGAGAGAATCCACCAGACAATCCGCTGGCCCAAGGCCAGATTGGACACCAGGCAATCATAGCTTGCCCTTGCAGGAGAGGCCGCAATCCCGCCCAAGTTGGCTGTATTGGTGCCCGAGACCGCCGATTCGGCAGGCGGAGACCACCAATTGTGTCCAATCTTACCTCAGGGAGAGCGGATAGTCTACGGATATTGGCCGGTTGACCTCGGCAACGCCCCCACCATGGAGATCCCCGTGTCGCACCTGCTCTCCCGCCGAAAGTTTGTGCACTCTGCTGCCCTCGCCTCTGCAGCGCTGCCGCTGGCCGCCGCGGCCCAAACCCCGCCTGACAAGCCGCTGACATTCGCCTGCATCGGCATGGGGGGACAGATGCGGGGCTATCTCGTGCCGGAACTGGCCAAGCTCGATCAGCAGATCGTGGCGATCTGCGATGTCGACCGGCAGCAGCTTGAAGTCGCGCGGCAACTCGAGCCGCTGTCCAAAGCGCGGGTCTATGCCGACTATCGCGATCTGCTGACCAAAGAGACCGGCGTGGATGGCGTGATCATCGGCACGCCCGATCACTGGCATGTGCCGATCTGCCGGGCGGCGCTTCAAGCGGGCAAGCATGTCTATTGCGAGAAGCCACTGGCGCATTCGGTGGCCGAGTGCCGGGCGCTTGAGCAGTTGGCGCTGGCCCATCCCAATCTGGCGACGCAGACAGGCAATCAGGGCTGCTCCACCGAAGGGTTTCGGCGCAGCTTTGAGGTGGTGCGGTCAGGCCTGCTCGGGCCGATCGGGGAGGTGCATGTCTGGCATCCGGCTCATGGCTGGCCCAACGGCGTCGATCGTCCCGCTGGCAGCGATCCGATTCCGGAAGGACTCGACTGGGATTTCTGGCTCGGCTCGGCGCCGGCCCGCCCCTACAAGGCTGGCATCTACCATCCGGGAAACTGGCGCGGCTGGTATGACTTCGGCGGCGGGTCGATCGCCGACTTCTGCTGCCATGGGTTTCAGCTTGCCTACCGGGCGCTCGATCTCGACGCTCCTACAACAATCGAAGCGACCGGGACCGATCTGGGGCATGAGTCCTACCCCACCCGCTGCACGATCCGCTACGACTTCGCCGCCAAGGGGGCTCGCCCGCCGGTGAAAGTCTTTTTCCACTCCGGCGACAACAACCCTCCCCCGCAGGAAGTGACTCGCGGCGCAGTGTCGTCCACCGGTTGCATGCTTGTGGGGAGCGAGGGAACGCTCTCAGCCGGCCTCTGGAACACCGACTGCCAGGTGCGGCTGAAGGGGGCTGATGAGTTTCGCGGGGCCGATCAGCCGGAGGTGGCCCGGATCGAAAAAACGCAGCCGCGCATCGACACCGAAACGCTCAAGTGGGATCCCGCCCGGGTGGCCAAGGGGGAGCGGCCGCGCTGGAGCAAGGTGAACAACTCCCACATGTTTGAATGGGTGCTCGCCTGTGCTGGAAACGCCAAAACCTATTCGCCGTTTGAGATTGGGGCCCGGATCACGGAGGTGGGAATGCTCGGCGTGCTCGCCCTGCGGATGCAGCAGAGAATTGTGTGGGACGCCGCCACCTGCTCGGCCGTGGGGCTGCCCGCGGCCGATGCAATCATCGATCCCGAGCCGGCCACGAAAAAATATCTGCCGGCCTGAGCTCGCCTGGCCGGCCGAGCCGCGCTTGGCATTGCCCGTGTCGACGAGCGCCGCATCCGGCGGCGAAACGCCTTATCAGCAGCCTGTTACGACACCGCGAGCATCCGCACTTACGAAACCGCGAGCATCCGCTCAAGCGCCGTCACGGCCCACTTGGCGGTCTCGGCGTCGACCTCGATCGTGTTTACCGGCTGGCCCGCCTCAAGGTGCTCAAGGCTCCAGCAGAGATGGGCCAGATCGATCCGGTACATCGTCGCGCACATGCACATCACCGGCGAGAGAAACCGGATCTGCTGCTCGGGGTGATTCTTCTCCAGCCGCTTCACCAGATGGAGCTCCGTGCCGATCGCCCACTGCGTGCCAGCCGGGGCCTGCTCCACCTGCTTCAAAATGAAGCTGGTTGAGCCGACGAGGTCAGCCTTGTCGACAACTTCCATGGAGCATTCGGGATGCACCAGAATTTTCACCCCCGGCTGGGCCTGCCGGCAGGCGTCGACATGCTCCGGACGAAACATCGCATGCACGCTGCAATGCCCCTGCCAGAGAATCACCCGGCTGCCCTGCACCTGGCTGGCCGAGTTGCCGCCGAGCGTGGGCTCGTGCGGATTCCAGACACACATCTCCCCAAGCGGAATCCCCATCCGGCGGGCAGTGTTGCGGCCGAGATGCTGATCGGGAAAAAAGAGCACGCGGCGGCGGCGGGCAAAGGCCCACTTCAACACCGCCTCGGCATTGCTCGAGGTGCAGACGATTCCACCATGCCGACCGCAGAAGGCCTTCAGGCTCGCGGCAGAATTGATGTAGGTCACCGGCGTGATATCGGCGGTGTCGACGACGCTGCCGAGATCGGCCCAGGCATCCTCCACCTGTTCGATGGCGGCCATGTCGGCCATTGAGCAGCCGGCGGCCAAATCGGGCAGCACAACCGTCACCCGTCGCCCCGCGCGGGCAGCCACCTGCTCCGGCCGGTTGGCGAGAATATCGGCCGTCTCGGCCATGAAATGGACGCCGCAGAAGACGATCGCCTCGCAGGCCTCCCGTTCGGCTGCCGATTTGGAGAGCTGGTAGCTATCCCCCTGCAGATCGGCATGGGCGATCACGCCATCCTGCTGGTAATGATGGCCGAGGATCACCAGCCGGCGGCCCATGCGCCGGCGAACTGCCTCGATGCGGGCAGCGAGGGGGGCATCCTCCAGCCCCCGGTAGGCGGCCAGTGGACCGGCCAGCGGAATGTCGGTCAGAGTGGCTTGCATGAGGGAAGTATACGGGGTCCCCTGCGAAAAACGATGCGAACGGCTATAATCCGCACCTCTGTCAGGGCCGCGGCCCTGCCCGCAGGGGCCCGACGGCCTCTTAGACGACTCATTTTCCGGAAGGATGGCAGGTTCTCATGGCGCGAAAAGTTGTGAATCGCAAGGAACTTCGGGCCCAGTCTGATGCCGCCGAGGCACGGGACAAGACCAGCGGCAAGAAGGAAAAGACGGTCAAGGAAAAGAAGGTCAAGGTCGCCAAGGAGAAGGTGCCCGGCGAAAAGAAGGTCGCCGCCAAGAAGAGCGTCCGCAAGAAGGTCGCCAAGGAATCGCGGATGAAGGCCTACTGGGGCGTGTTCAACCAGTCGATGAAGCGGCTGGTGATGTTTGAGTATGCCGACAAGAAGGCAGCCGAGAAGAAGGCCTCCGAACTGACAGCCTCCTCCCGGGCCACGCACTTCATCCAGCTGGTGAAGGAACCGATCAGCGAATAGCCGGGGCTGATTAACGAACACAGCGGGTGACAGAGGCGGAGGGGTCGGCGAACGCTCGACGAGCACCGATCGGCTGCGGCCAAGTGACGAAACCAGTGCCGTCCCGCAGCCGATGCATAACGGTAGTCGTACCCGCTCTAGGTCCGGGACTGCCCATGCCCGACGCCTGCCGTTCGCTGCGGCCCTCCCGGCCTTTCGCTCACTCGAAAGTCGGCTGCGCTTCGCCTTCCATGGCTCCGCTGGCCGCCTACGCCGGCTCCTGGGGCACGGGCAGCCCCTCCCCGAACATCGATCAGGAAGTGATGGAGGAAGGGTGATGGAGGCGGAGGGATCGGCGAACGCTTGAGGAACGCAGGGCCGCTGCGGCCCAAGCGACGAAACTTTTGCCGTCCCGCAGCCGAGGCATAACGGTAGTCGTACCCACTCTAGCCCCAGGGATTTTTCCACTCGCCCCAGGCGGCCAGATATCTGGCCAGCCCGGGCGATTCCGGGGCCCGGGTGGCGATCCACTCCCGGGCCCCCTCGATGAGCTTGTGCTCCTCGGCGAGTTCCAGTTCGCCGGCGACGACGCGCGAACGCAGAAAGATGAAATAAGTGTCGAGCACGTCACCGCGGCAATAGCTGTGGATCTCAGGGGCACGGCCGGCATCCCACAGATCCTGCACCATGTGGCCGGCCACATCGAGCTTGCCCGGCTTGCCGATCAGATTGGCCGCCAGCGACAGCCCACCGGCAAACCGCGAAGCACCGCTGTTGGTGAACCATTCGTGGAGATCGAAGTGGGCCTGGATGTTGTAGCGGTTGCGGGGCTGATCGAAGCTGCGCTTCTCCTCGGCAAACCAGTCGGGAATCGCCAGCCCGTAGCGAAAGGCACAGAGTTCCAAGAGCGGCATATCGAAGCCCCGGCCGTTGAACGACACGAGCCTCGGACGGCCATATTTGTGCCAGCCCTCCCAGAACAGCCGCACGATCTCAGCCGGCCGCGACTGCGCCTCGTCGAGGGCCACCAGATCGGTCAGCCGGTAGTCGATCCCCACCTTGGCAATCACCAGCGACACCGGCAACTGGTAGGTGTAGGGGATGAAGTCTTTGCCGCTGTCGGCGAGCAGTTCGGCCCGGTAGCGGGCGATCGCCTCCTGCGGCGCAAGCGATTCCCCCGGATAGCGCAGCCGCGACACGAGATCGCCGTCGGCCACGCTTTCGATATCGAACACGAAATAGGCGGTGTCGCGTTTGGCGTAGGTGGTGGCCATAAAAAACTACCTGCGGGCCAGCGGATGCCGCAGCGGCAGCCAGGCGCCGTCCGCCCGGCTCGAAGCCACCGACTGCTCGATGAAATACATCCCCTCCACGCCGTCGCAGATGTTCGGATAGATCGTGTTGGTGCGTTCAAAGGGCAGGCCTGTGATCGCCAGTTCCATCGCATCGTAGGCGCTGCGATAGACGTTGGCGAAGGCCTCGAAGAAGGCCTCCGGATGCCCCGAGGGGAGTCGGCAGGCGGCCTTGCCGGAGGCATTCATGAAGGGGGCGTTGGGATCACGGGTGTAGATCTGATGGGCATGGCCGTTGCGGCGCACGAAGAGCTGATTGGGGTTTTCCTGATGCCATTCGAGACTGGCGAGCGTGCCGTCGATCTCGATGCGGAGGTCGTTCTCCCGGCCATGGCTGATCTGCGAAGCCGTCACCGTGCCGAGGGCGCCATTCTCATAGCGGATCACCGCATGACCGTAGTCGTCGAGCGAGCGCTGCGGCTCAAAAATCTTGAGATTGGCGCTGATCTTCTCCGGCAGCAGGCCGGTCATCGACCGGCCGAGGTTGTAGGCGTGGGTGCCGATGTCGCCGAAGGCTCCGGCGGCCCCGCTCTTCTTGGGATCGGTGCGCCAAGCCGCCTGCTTCTGCCCCTCGCTCTCGAGCCTGGTGCGCAGCCAGCCCTGGATGTAGTTAGAGCGGATCGCCTGAATCTCGCCGAGTTCGCCCGAGAGAATCATCTCCCGCGCCTGCCGCACCAGCGGGTAGCCGGTGTAGTTGTGCGAGACGGCAAACACGACGTTGGACGCCTGCACAATCCTGGCCAGCTCCTCGGCCTCGGAAAGGGTAAGCGTCAGCGGCTTGTCGCAGACCACGTGAAAGCCCGCTTCCACGGCAGCCTTGGCCACCGGAAAGTGCATGTGATTGGGGGTGGTGATCGAGACAAAGTCGATGCGCTCTTCAGAGGGAAGCGCCCGCTCCCGCTGGAACAGATCCTGATACGAGCCGTAGGCCCGCTCGGGGGCGATATCGTAGTCGGCGGCGCTCGCCTTGGCCCGCGCCGGATCGCTGGAGAGCGCGCCTGCCACAAGGGCCGCCCGGTTGTCGAGGACGGCGGCCGTGACATGCACCCGACCGATGAACGAGCCCTGCCCGCCTCCCACGATCCCCATCCGCAACTTCCTGCCGAGCGCTCCGTTGGTGGCCATGCCGATTCTCTCCCTTGCCCGTGTGCTGTTCTGGTGTGCGGGCCGGTTGAAGCCTGTTCACCGGCCGGGGAACCCTCTCCCCGGGGCAGACTGTAGCACACTGCCCCGCCGGTCTGGCAGACTCCCGGCCAAAACCCCGCCCAGCCGCGGCCGACAGCCCCCTGTTCCACCGGGAGAAATGAGCCGGCATCCACTTCCAGCCCCTCCTGATGTGGAGGGGCCCGATTTGCCACTACAATCGAGTTCGGGCCCGCGGTGTTGCTGGCCGGCGCCATCCGTTTCCTTTTGTCACTGGAAGTGCGTGCCCCATGGGATTCGCCGACCGCCGCTACACCCGCTCCAGTCCCTCATTTTTGGACGATTGGACCGCGGTGCTCACGATCCTGGTGGCCAACATCGCACTCTGGGTGGCCAATCTGGTCGCTGCCAATGACTTTCCAGTGAGCCAGTTTCTGGACTTGCAGGGAGATCTCGGCAGTCATCCTCTCAACGCTTGGGAACTGATCACCTATGGCTTTGTCCACAATCCCTCAAGCCCCTCGCATCTGCTGTTCAACATGCTGACGCTCTGGTTCTTTGGGCAGGAGGTTGAGGGCCGGCTGGGGCGTGCCGAATTCTTCCGCTTCTATCTCACGGCTATCGTGGTGGCCGGTATCGCCTGGCTGGTGAGCGTGCAGGTGGGGCATCCGCTGCAGGCCTCGCGTTACGCTCTGATGGGAGCCAGCGGCGCAGTGATGGCGGTCATCGCGGTGTTTATCTGGCACAATCCCCGGCGGGAAATCTATATCTGGGGCGTGCTGCCGGTGCCGGCCTGGGGGCTGGGCCTGATCTACTTGCTGATCGACGTTAACGGCGCCACCAACGGGGGTGGGAATGTGGCCAACGTGGCCCATCTCGGCGGGGCAGCCTTCGGCTTCTGCTATGCCTGGCGGGGTTGGGATCTCGGCTGGTTCTCCGATCTGGGAGCCCGGTTGAATGCTCTGCGCAAGAACTGGGGTGGAGCCCCGGCGGTGCGCGTGTTCCGCCCGGATGACACTCCCGTAAGCAACCGCCGCCCCCCTCAGGATGCACCCGCTGCGCCGCGCCGCCAGACGGCTGACGACGTGGCCCTGCAGGAGGCGGTCGATCAGATCCTGGAGAAGATCAGCCGCTCCGGCGAAGCAAGCCTCACCCAATCAGAACGCGACACCCTCACCGCGGCCAGCCGCCGGCTCAAGGAACGGCTGGGGTCCAGAGAGCGGTGAATCAACGGTCGCTTGGCGGCCCCTGGCCGTTCGGAGGCGCGAAAAACCGCAGGCTCGGTTAGCCGTTGCCACCGGCGCTCGCGTGCTGGCCATACCGCCCCTCGAGGATTCCCGCGAAGGAAAGATCCTCATCAAGCGTTGGCCAATGCAAACCAAAGGGTGAGATCTCGATGCGGCCAAGGTCTGCCTTTGCCGCCGTCTCCAAACGCGGGTTGCCCTGAATCGAAAAACTCACCTCATGGCCGCTTGCGAACCTGACGAAGATCAGGCCACGGTCATGCCATGCCTTCAGGGCACGGTCAGCCAAGGTGCTCGGCCCACTTTTGTTTGATGAGTTCGAGGTGGTCATGGATGAGGTCCTCCGCTCGCGATAGTTCCCGGATGTTGAACCCAGCCGATTCACGTAGTTCTACCTCTGGCTCAACAACGAACACCGCCTCACCGTCGCCACGGCGAACGTGAATGTGCATTGGCGTGTGATCGTTGCTGTAAAAGAAAAAGGAATAACCCTCTTTCTCGAATACTTTGGGCATACAACAACTTTACCAGACGCTTCCTCGCTCTCAACAGATTCGGCGGCCAACCTCGTCCGCTCAGCGTTTTCTGCGGGCGGCAGAGTGGCGCTGACGCCGTGCCAAGGGGTCACGGATGAATTTTCCCCACGGACCGCCAGAGCGCATCCGGGATAATTGTAGCGACGACTGAGTAAATAGATCGAGCGATGTAGGCGGAGGGGTCGGCGAACGCCCGAGGAGCGTAAGCGACGAGACTTTTGCCGCCCCGAGGCCGGTGCTACACGTAAGTCGGATGCGCTCTAGGAGGCTGTGGATAAAGTGCAGCATCGCTGGATGCGATGCCCGTCGACCGTGGAAAACCTCGGCTTTTCCACCGGTCGACTTCGTGGAAAAAGTGCATGGAGGACTTTTTCCACAGCCAGCTAGCGGGCCAGTTCCAGATTCGAGGCGGTGCGGATGGCTGGCCGGGCCTGCTGGCGGAGCTGATCGATCGTGGCGACCATCTCCTTGAACTTGGCATCATCGATGCTGCCGTTGGTCACGCTATGCACGCGGCCGGCGGTATCGATCAGGAGGATGTTGGGAACCCCCTTCACCATTCCGAATGTCTTCGGCATCGTGCCGGCGAAATCGAGCCACACGGGAACATGCGGCGATTCCTTGCGCACCTGTGCCCGCACCACCGGATGAACCGGCTTGGGGATCTCAGGGAGACAGGCCACAGCCACCGCATGGACATTCGGCGTGCGCATGTCGGCCGGCCAGTCGGCCAAGCCAGTCACCGGTTGCCGATTCCATTCCGTGGCCGAAACCTGCTCGGCCGTGGGATGAAAATGGAGATGCAGTTTGCGGCCCACATCATGGGCTTCCTCGGCCCCGTGGCGATCGGCGTAGAGCAGCACCACCACATCCCCACGCATCCCGGCAGTCTCGCGGGGATTGCGAAACTGATCCTCCATCGCCACGTTCACAACCCGCTCCTCAGCACACACTTCCCCCACGGGGGCCGCCACAAGCAGGCCCAGCAGCAGCAGACAAAGGCCAGATCGGAGCGAGGCACGACAGAAGGCGTTCATGGGGCACCATGCAGGGGAGGAAGGGAGGGCCGGACGGCAGAAACTGGTGAGTACCAAGCCCCACGCCGTCGGCACAAGCCCGCTTCACCGCAGCCTGCTGCGGCGAGTGTCAGGTGGTCGGCTCCAACTCAGGCTCCAACTCAGGACCCAACTCGGTCTCGACCGCTGGCATGCGGTGGAGGAGGGCGAGCACGGCCGGCAGGAAGATCAGGGAGGTGATCGTGCACATCGTCACGCCGAGAGTGAGCAATCGCCCCAAGCTCTCCAAGCCGCGGTGGCTGGCCACCATCAGAGCCCCAAAACCCAGGATCGTGGTGAGGGCATCGACGAGCACAGAATTGGCGGTGGAGGGGCTGATCGCATAGGAGCCGGGCCGCTCCAGCGAATCGTGGACGATGTGCACTCCGTAGTCGACAGCGATACCGAGGATGAGCGGGATGCCGATGAGGTTTGCCGGATTGAGATCGATCCCCAGCACCCCCATCAGGCCGAGCGTTTGCGCCATCCCCAGTGCCAGCGGCAGGGCTGCCAGCAGGGCGTGTTTGATATTGCGGAAGTCGAGCCAGAGCACGGCGAAGATCACCACCAGCGAATAGAGCGCCGACTGTTCGTAGCTGCGTTTCATCTCCAGCGACGCCTCATAGGCCTGCAGCGGGTGGCCGGTGGCGCGGCCGTCAACGCTGCGCACATCCTTGACGAAACGCTCCAGGGAATCGAAGTTCCAGATGTCGCCTCGGCCGTAGATCTTGAGCAGATGCTTGCCGCTACTCCCCACGAATCGCTCCACGAGGCTTGGGGGCAGATCGTTGAGCGAGGGGGCTTCGGGATCGGCGACACTCTCCAGAGCGTGGAGGCGGCTGACGAGGTCTCCTGCCGAACGCTGTTGGAACGTCGCCAGCGCCTGGTAGCAGTCGCCCGGGCCCATCGTGCGCAGGGTGTCGCGGGCCCGTTCCAGGTGCCAGGCCGTGCGCAGGGCGCCGGGCCGTTTGGAGGCCTCCGTCTGGGCCCACGCCAGCGTTTCTCCGAGTGAATCGAGGCGGTCGATGGGGATCTCGGGAGGACGCTCCGGCAGCTTGGAGAGATAGCCGCGGATCCGCTCGATGATCGGCCGCTTGAGATCCTCGTCCACCGGCAGCAGCGAGGCGATTTCATCCACCCGTTCCACCGTTGGCAGATCCATCAATTGCTGTTTGCGAGCGAGAAGCTGCTCGCGTGAATCGGCTATCGACAGGGCATACCACACGCTCTGATCGCATTCCGACAGCAACTTCTTCTCCACCTCCACACTCTCCAGCCCCTCCGGCTGCATGTTGAGCAGGTTGTGGTCGTATTTGAGATCGTGCAGGCCGGAGACGATGGCCAGCGTGCCGGCCAGAGAGGCCAAGGCGACAAACCGCGGTCGGCGCACCAGAGGCTCAAGCCAGGTGTGCACAGGCAACGGCACGGGGATGCTTTTCCCGAAGCGGCCCCGATCGACAATCGCGATCACCGCCGGGAGCACCAGCAGTTCGGCGGCCGCGCAGAGCATGATGCCGCCGCCGGCAATCAGGCCCAGTTCCGCCACGCCCACGAAGCTGGTCATGGCGGCGGAGAAGAAGGCCACGGCCGTGGTGATGGCGCCGGTGAGAATGCCCGGGCCCACCGCCCCGCTGGTATCGAGGAGGGCATTTTCACAGGAGAATCCGCGGCGGCGCATCTCGAGATACCGGCCGACGTAATAGGTGCCGTAGTCGATGCCGACGCCGATCATCGTGACGGTGAATGTCACGCTGAGGATGTTGAGATGGCCCACGCTGGCGGTGGCCCAGGCGAAGGCCCAGGCCATGCCGATGGCGAGCACTCCATTGGCCATGAGAGCATGACGCACCCCGCCAAACCCGGCGATGATCACCACGATCACCGCGGCCATCGAGAGGCCGCTGGCCCACACCATCGACTGGGCGCTGGCCCGCATCTCGTCATCTTCCATGATCGGCAGGCCGGTGAGGCCGATGGTCACTGCCGGATGGCGGGCCGCCACCAGCGCGATCAGGCGGCGGAGTTCGTCGGTGGCGGCGGAGGCTCCGGCAAAACCCTCCTTCGCTTTGGCCAGCCGCAGAAGCACAAATCCCAGCTTCCCCTCCTTGGCCAGCAGATGCTCGCTGGCCAGATCGCGGAGCGTTGAGAGTGATTCGGGCATGCCCGGCCAGGGCGACATGAAATCGACAGCCCGAACATCGGCACCCCGGCCGGCTGGCTCCAGCCCTGCCACAAGGCTCTCGCTGTAGCGTTCCAAGGCTGCAGCGGGGGGCTCATCGGAAGGGAGCGTGCCGGGGGGATCGCCCAGCACCATCTGGCCGGCTAATCCGCCCACCATCGAGCCCACCTTCAGCTGCGCCCAGCCGCCATCGAGAATCGGCTGGGTGCGGGAGATGAAGCGCTCGATATCGGCGAGATCGGTTGTGGAAAGGTAGTGCAGTCCCTTCGCGCGGATCTTCGAAAGATCGACCTCATGGAGTACCGAACGGAACAGCGACCCGTCGCGGGCCACCTCCTCCGACACCTCCTCAAGCACCTTGATCACCGCCGCCCGCGTCGGCCCCTCCACGACGATGACCGCATCTTCCTCCTCGCCAAACTCGGCGATGTAGTCGGTCCAGAGCTTGTTGTATTCGCTGCCGGGGTCGAGCAGATCGGTACGGTTGACCTTGTAGCCCAGCTTCTGGGCCGTCCAGTAACCCGATACCGCCGCCGTCGCCAGGGCCACCAGTAACACCGGCCAGCTGGCCCGCAGGCAGACTCGCGTCCAGGCCACCAGTCCCCTGCCCAGCCAACCGGTGGGAACGTGCGGAGACCCGGCCGGCGGTTGGGCCGACCCATCTTCACAAGCGGCCCCGGGGAAGGGCTTGAGTTCGTCATCCTGACGCATGCGGCAGCAGTCTTCCTTGTGCTGGGCGAGGCAGACGATGGTAGGGAATCTGCGCGCTTGAGCCAACACTGATTCTGGCTGGTTCGGTAAGCGTGGCCGACTGGGGAAAGGCCTGAAAAGACGCCGTAGAAATCTTGGCCCGAACAGCCGTTGCAAGACGAAAAACCCTCTCGGGCAACCGGTCGGGCGGACCGGGGTGGTGAACTTTCCGGGGGGGAATTATTCATGCGTGTGCGCGTTCAACGGCTCGCCTGTATGGCGGTGCTGGTGGCGGGAGCGTGGCTGGGAAGCCTCCAGGCTGCCGAACAGGGCGCCCAATCCCCGCGTTCACAACTCCTGCTGGGCGACGGTGGGTCGTCGAGCCGGGAGGCACGCCGCGAGGCGATCGCCGGGTTGCAGTTGGCGAACATGAACGAGGCCGACCGCCGGGCGGCTGAGAAGGTGCTGCGGTCCACCACGCTCTACCGCCGTCTGCCGGTGGCAACCTTCGACTGCGATCCGGCGCTGCTCCGCTTTGCGTTGGAGAAACCGGAAGCGGTCGTCGACATCTGGCGGGTCTTGGGGATCAGCCTCCTGACACTCGATCCGACCGGGCCGCAGCAGTGGCGGATGTGCGATGGATACGGCACCGTCGGTGTGCTGCGCCTGATACACAAGCAACACGCAGAGAACGGCAGCGCCACGCTGGTGTTCCACGGCCACGGTTCTTACTCCGGGCAGTTCGCCCCCCAGGCTCTCACCGGCACCTGCCTCCTGCTGGTGCGGCATCGGCCCGCAGTCTCGGTCGATCAGGGAGGGCCACGCCACGCCATGCAGATCGATGCCTTTCTCGACGCCGATGGGGTGGGGCTGGAGATTGTGACCCGCACCCTGCAACCGCTCATCGTGCGGTCGGGGGCCGCCAACCTGCACGAGATCAGCCTCTTCATGCAGTCGTTGTCGGAGGCCGCCGAGGAAAATCCTCACGGCTTCGACCGGCTCACCGGCCGGCTCAGCAAAATAAGCGCCGAAGATCGCCGCACGCTGGCAGCCATCGGGCAGAACGCATCGCGTGGCCAACCCCGCGGCCCCATGGCCGATTCTTTTGCTCCCGACCGTCTGCCGGCCGATCTGGCGGCCCGCTGGATGCCTGCGGACGAATTGGAAGAACAGGCCTCCGGCCGCCGGCGGTGAGCGCGACGCGCGCCGAGCTATTCTGCTGCTGGGTTTCAGCGCAGGGTTTCGCCGGGCGGGGCCGCTGTGGCCGCCATCCGCACGCGGGCCTCAGAGGCGACCATATAGGGCCGCTTGTATTCGGGCATGTAGCCGCGCGAGCCGCGGACCGACACCTGCTGGCCCACCAGCGGTGCCAGATTGACGCCCGGCTGCGGAGTCACAAACACCAGCACCGTGTTGTTGGCATCGACCAGCGCCCAGCGCGGCGCATCGGGCCGGCGCGAGACAACCGTGGCGAGGCGGCCGGTGGTTTCCCCCAGGTCGGGTGGCGCCCACGTGTTTTGTCCATCGGCCGGCATGCCCCCCGGCAGCACTCCCGGCCGGATCGGCCTGCTCCCGACTCCGCCCAGGCTCGACCACATGCTCCCCAGCCGCAGCGGCGAGGAGTCGCTCGGGGGAGCGGCAGCCAAGGCCTGTTGCCGGGCCACAATCGCCTCAAACCGGCTCAGACGGGCATCGATCGCGTCGGCCCGCAGCCGATTCTGCGGCGTGTTGGTGCGGGCTGCAGCCAGCCGCAGCCGCTCGCGCAATTGAGGGAGGTTCCAGGTATCACTGGGGCCGGCCACAGCCAGCGAGAGCGCCAGATCGATGTCGGCGAATTCGTCGTTGGTGGCCACCACCGGCGGTTCGCTCACGGCCAGCGGGGCGGGTGCGGCCGCTTCAAACACGCCAGTTCCCAGCGGCAGCCAGCCGGAGAGCATCCGCCGCGTGCTCGGCACCATCCCCAGCTCCTGCGGCGGTGCTGCCGAGGCGGCCGGCAGCGGTTCGTGATTCACCGCCAGTGCGATCGCCGCGCCGGCAGCGCGCATCGCTTCGAGCGTTTCTCCCGGGGAGACCGGGGCAGCCTCTGCCGGGGTCGGCTGTGGCGTGAAGCCACTCGCCGCCAGCGCTGCCGAGAGGGGTGGCGTCAGCAGCAGATCGCGGGCATGCACCCAGCGAAATTCGCCAGCGGGCGGATCGATTCGCAGCCATAATCCCGCATGCCGGCCGGTGGGAATGCGCACCTCTTCAATCACCTGCACGCGTTCGCCCGCCTCCAGCCGCACCTGCGCCACATGCCGCAAATCGTTGAGCTGAGATCCCACCCGCGCCACGGCACCATCGGCCACGATGACGCCGGTGCTGCGTCCCTGCCCAGACTGACCCAGCTCACTGCGGTCGCTCGGCCGCGCGACCGCGTCGCCCAGTGCCGCGAGATCATCCACATCGGCGGCCCGCACCCAGCTATAGCTGCCGGTCACCGGACGCACCGCGCAATACCCTGATCGATCGATCGCCCAAAGCTCCACCGTCTGTCCCTGCCCAAGCCGTTCGGTGGGATAGTAGTCGTCGCCGGGGCCAGCCCTCAGCAGAACGCCCTCGGCCGCCAGCGCGACGGTGGCCGGGAAGGGAGACTCACCTGCCTGCGCAGCACCAGCGTTTGGAATGGCGATCGGGGCCGGTTCGTCCGCTGCTATGCGGCCGGGCAGCGCGGCCGCACACCACAGAAACAACAGCGCACCAAACAGCGTCTGGAGGCGCAGCGAAAAAGAAGTGGCTGGTGCATCCATCCGTGGAAACCCGCCGGGGTTAAAAACGCCAGAAAACAAGCGCGTAGACGAGGCTTGGGCGACCTCGTCTACGCGCGACAGAGGCGCCGCCACAGGCAGCACCCCCACACGTCTTGTAGACCACCGGACAGACCCGCTCAAGGCGCGAATTTTGGGCGCAAAAAAGAGCGTCAATCAGCCCAATTGGCCGTCCTCAAACACCCCCCTTGAGGGTAGTTTGCCAAGGTTTCGGGCAGTTCAGGAAAGCTGCGCCGGCGGGGGCTTGGGCCAGGGGTGATGTGCAAGCTGTGCCAGCGCCAGCACCAGTCCCTG
>CAISJI010000124.1 GCA_903885565.1 uncultured Planctomycetaceae bacterium | reverse complement strand
GCCCAGGCTGGACGTGAAGCCCCAGCGACAGCCGGCGGCGAGTGGGGCACGGTCTCCGACTTCCTCTCGCGGGAAATGTTTGGGCGGTGGGATATCGTGCTGGCGTACGATGTCGGCAAGGGCTTGAGGCCACTGGCCGGGCCCGATGGCGGCCGCCTGCGGTCGATGGTGCAGTGGCTGACGGAGCGGCTGGGGAATGCGGCCACCTGGCCCCGTGACCCTGATGCGGCGATCGGCGTGATTGATGCGCTGCTGGAGCGCAATCTCATCGATCCCCCCGAGCAGCGCAAGCGCATCGCCATCGTGCTCGACTACGCGCAGTATCTGGCGCCAGCGGGAGATGCGGCATCCTCTGTAAAGGGAGGGGCGGCTCGGCTGGTGCGGCTGCTCTCATGGGCCACCAATCCGCTGCTGCGCCGCGTGAATGTGGCGATTGTGCTGTTGACCGATGCCATGGCGGAGATGCATCCGCGCCTGGTGACCTGCCCGGCGGTGATGACGATCGACGTGCCGCTCCCCGATGCCGCCGAACGGGAGCGATTTGCCCTCGCCACGGCGCAGAGCGTGGGGATGCCGGCGGAGCAGATGGACTCCGTCAAGCGGATGGCGAGCCTGTCGGGCGGATTGTCTTTGGAGAGCCTGCGGGCGGTGGTGACGCTCTCAGCCCGCGAGCGATCGGCGCCAGACGGCCCCGAGTTTGCCCTCAAGAAAAAAGACCTCATCGAACGTTCCTGTCAGGGGCTGGTGGAGTTCATCCAGCCGCGGCTGACGCTCGACGCAGTGTCGGGCCATACCGAGGCGAAGAACCGGCTGCAGGCCGATGCGCGGGCGATCAAGCGGGGGCAGTTTGAAAGCGCCCCGATGGGGTATCTGATCTGCGGCCCCGTCGGCACCGGCAAGAGTTTTATTGCGGAGTGCTATGCCGGAACCGTGGGGATTCCCTGTGCCGTGCTCAAGAATTTCCGCAGCAAGTATGTGGGGGAGACGGAGGGCAATCTGGAGCATGCGCTCGATGTGCTGCGGAGCCTCGGCCCGGTGGTGGTGGTGATCGATGAGGCCGACGCAGCCCTGGGCAACCGGCAGTCGGATGGCGATTCGGGCACGTCCTCCCGCGTGTTCGCCATGATCGCCCGGCAGATGGGCGACACCCGTTATCGCGGCAAGATCGTCTGGATGCTGCTCACCAGCCGCCCCGATCTGCTGCCGATCGATCTGAAGCGGCAGGGCCGGGCGGAGGTGCATATTCCGCTCTTTTATCCGCACGATCAGGCCGAGATGGAATCGATGTTCGCCGCCATGGCACGGAAGTGCCATGCTCGGCTCGCCCCGGGCCTGCCCGGGCCGATCGATCTGGGCAAGGGGCTCTCCGGCGCCGATATCGAGAGTGTTGTGCTGACCGCCAAACGGCGCGGCCTGGAGCGGGCTGCCGAGGCCGATGCTCCGCCTCCGGAGGAAATTTCCGCCGCGGATCTCGCCAGCGCTATCGATGAATTCATGCCCTCAGCTCAAGGGTTGGAGAAAGAGATGCAGGAAATCGCCGCGGTGCTTGAATGCTCCGAGAAACGGTTTCTCCCCGCGCACTGGCAGGAGCAGGTGTCTAAGGATGGCGGCCGGGCCCGCTTGCAGGAGCGGCTGGCGGCGATCCGCGAGGTGATCCGTTCCTGAAACTGCCACCAAAACCTTTGTTTGCCCGAAACTCCTGCAGCAGACAGCTGCCCCAAACTGCCCCGGTCATACACGCTCAGTTGATCCCCACCCCGAGGAGAAGATTCCATGTCGAAATCGGCCAGCTCGAAAGCCGCCCACAAAACCCCCTGGTTTGATGCCGCCTCTGATTCGCCCATGCTGGCGGAATATGCCCGCAAGCTCGATTCCTTTCTGGAGGTGGTGGCCGACGGCCGCGTCGACTCCCAGGAACTCGAAGCGCAGGAGAAGCGGGTGGTGGCTCTGATGAAGGAAGTCGAGCCGCTGCTGCCGCCAGAAGCACACGAGAAATTCACGCAGTTGCTCTGCGAGGTCACGGCGTACGATCTGATGAACACTTTGCACATGGCCAATGCGTCGCGGCCCCGCACGAAGTTTCGCGGTTGATCCGGAAGTGACGTCGCTGCAATCTGTCTGATGCCCCTCTTCTGAAAGGTGTATTGCCATGCCGAGTCAACCCAAGGCCCCCTTCTGGCTGGCCGTGTGGGCAGTCATCTTTGGACTCCTTGCCCTGGCTGCCTGGCGGGCGGGCATGTTTGGCGGCGGCGTGCCGGTGCGGCCGGCGGGGGGAGCGGGTGCGCCGGTGAAGGCTGGGCCGGCAGGGGGAGGCGAGACGCCGGCAGGGGGCGAGGGGCCGCTCTACGAGGCGGCCGACGCCTCGGTGCCCACGACCGTCAAGGAATACTCGTTCAAGCCGGCTGAAAAGCTGCCGCCGGTGAAGGGAACCAGCGCCTACAAGCCCCTGGTCGAAGAGACCGTGCGGTTTGCGCTCAATGTATGGGCGGGGTGGAGCCCGATCATCCATGCCAACAACGGCTTCAAGGCGGGCAAGGTGTGGCAGGCGCCGGGGGGCAAGCCGTTCAAGATTGAGCTGGTGCTCATCGACAATCCGGTCACGATGCGCGATGCCTATGCCGCCGGCGAGGTGCACATCGGCTGGGCCACGCTCGACATGATCCCCCTGTTTCTGGAGGGGCTGATCGATCGCACCGGAGCACCGAAAGAGTCCCGCGTCATGCCGCGGGTGTATCAGCAGGTCGATTTCTCCAACGGCGGTGACGGCATCGTCGTGCGGGAGGGGATTCGCACCGTTCGCGATCTGGTCGGCAAGAAGATCGCCTTGGCCCAGAATTCCCCCAGCCAGTTTTTCGCGCTCAATATGCTCGTCGCGGGTGGGCTCCAGCCGCAGGATGTGCAGATGGTTTACACGGAGGATGCCTTTCAGGCGGCCGCCGCGTTCAATTCGCAGAAGGATCTCGCCGGCTGCGTGTCGTGGGCGCCCGACATCTACAACCTCGCCAAGGCAAAGGGCAATCGCATGCTCGTCAACACGCAGACGGCCAATCGGCTGATCGCCGATGTCTGGTTTGCCCGGGCCGATTTCGCCCAAGATCATCCCGACAAGATTGAGGCGATCGTGCGGGGGATCTTTGATTCAATGGAGGAGTTGAAAACCGAAACGGGCAAGGCCAAGGCGGCAGAGCTGATGGCCGCCGGCTACAACATCCCCGCCTCTGATGCCCTCTCGATGCTCGGCGATGCCCACAGCACCAACTGGGCCGAGAACTATCAGTTTTTTGTGAATCGCAACAACCCGGCCAATTTCGAGCGCATCTGGAAGCAGTCGTATTACCTCTATCGGAAGGTGGGGGCGATCACGAGTCCGCCGGTGGCCTTTGATCAGGTGATGGATTTCTCCGTCATCCAAAAGCTCGGGAAAGAGCCGAAGTATGCCGAGACAAAAGACGAATACACCCGGCCTCTGCCCCCCAAATCGCTCTCCCAGATTCGGGCGGAGAACGACGAGATCCTCACCAACACGGTGGTGATCCACTTCTTCCCCAACAGCTGGGACCTGCGCAAGCGCATCACCCGGCGCGTCGATGGGAAGGAGATTGAGGAGCCGTATGATGCCAGTGTCGATCTGGTGCTCGATGAGGTGGCGACACTGGCGAAGCAGTTTGGGGCGGCCCGCATCGTGATCGAGGGGCATACCGATTC
>CAISJI010000123.1 GCA_903885565.1 uncultured Planctomycetaceae bacterium | reverse complement strand
CTTCAGAAATACTGCAGATAAACGGACGTCAGACGAGGAAACTAACGGCCGTAACCGTATCCGCCTGTCGACGACGAACGACTGGGGGCGCCGTAGAGGCCGTATTGCTGAGGATAAGACGGTGCCCGATCATTCCATGTCTGCGTGAGCGCGCCCTGCCTGCCAGTGTAGGGGTTCGCGTTCGGACGCACCGACCAGTTGTTGTTGTAGCTGCTGTCCCGGCTGGATCGGTGGTGCGGCGCAACATACGTGCCGTTTGACCGATAATGGCCGCGGACGTAGTCGTCAGCGTTGGCGGAAGCACCGATAACAACGAGGATCATGGCGGCAAATGCAAACTTCAACATAGAGGGCCTCTCTGTTCTCGGGTACCAGCGAGCCGATTGCTTGATCGGGCAACGTCGCTCGATCACAACCCCGGCTGCTGGCGGGTCTAGGTTTCAAAGGCCCGTTGGCCCTCGATGCCTAAGACAACGCACGTACCCAGAAAAAATTTTTAGAGGTGGTTATTTCTGCTGTTTTGGGCAGGAAATAACGTGATTCCTCCATCATCGGCCGGTAAGCTCAAAGGCAGCCCAGGCGGCGGGATGGGCGGCCCCGTTGGCGGTGCGGCGTATATTGATCAGGTCGAGTTGGGCTTGGCGGAGGGCGTTGGCCTTGTCCTTTCCTGCGGCGAGATGGTCGAAGAACCCGGCCACGAGGTCAGCAGTCGGAGAATCGGGCACTGGCCACAGTGTCGCCAGAACGGCGTCCGCGCCGGCTATTAGAAAAGCCTGCCGCAGGCCTGCAACTCCCTCCCCGTACTGAACTCGCCCCGTGCCGGTATCGCAAGCCGACAGCACGACCAGTTCAGTTCCCCGGAGGTCCAGGCCGACAATCTCCTTACCGGTAAGACAGCCGTCTTCCACCCCTTTGGGGCGATCCGCAGCGGCCAAATTACAGCCTGTCAGGAGAATTCCACATCGCAGGAGAGGGTCTTCCAACCGGCCTTCGGTTGTCACTTCACGCCTCTGGCTGACTTGGCCACCAAGAGCGTCGGGAAGCGGCAGCTGAAAACGTCCAGCCGGAACATGCTGGTCAGGTAATGCAAAGCCATGAGTTGCAACGTGCAGAATCTCTGGCGATCGGATTCGCTTTACTCGCTCCTCAAGAGCGCGGGATTGCAGGAACGTTTGGGGCTTATGCTTTGTAAGGCGTTCGATTCCACTGGCAACCCGCCTTGCCTCATTGAGCGTTCCAGGAAGACGAGGCACGCGACCAATCTCGCTCGCCGATCGCATTCCCGTACTCGCGCCCATTGCCATGCCCTCGCTCTCAGGAAGATTTAAAGCACCTGCCTCAGTCACGGCCTGTGCGAGTGCTGCCTGCGGAAGGTCAAACAACGGGTCTGCAAAGATCAACGAAGGGCCGGAATTAGACTGAGGCTCTCGGTTAGCCGCAAGATCCCGAGCACTCGTCACAGTGACAACGGCATACTGCTCTACCACATACCTGCCATCGCCAAGGATTAAGGCTGACCATGGCACAAGCCAGAGTTCTCCGTCGGGACTGATCACTAGCTCTTCAAGCCCCTCATTGCACCCAGCTGCCCGGACACCCTCCAGAATCGGCTTAAGCACTATCTCCGACAGAGCGGCGGAAGTTCCGCTCAGGGACTCTTCTGCATGCGTCTCGCCAGCCGTCGCGATCAACCCACCATCCCCGACT
>CAISJI010000122.1 GCA_903885565.1 uncultured Planctomycetaceae bacterium | reverse complement strand
CAACTGCCCCTTCATCGAGCCGGCGATGTTGTCGTGCATGTCCCAGCCGCCGTAGGTCATGGTGACAAACCGCACGCCCGACTCCACCAACCGGCGGGAGAGGAGCATCCGCATGCCGGCCTGATTGCGGCCGTACTCGTCCTTGATCGCGTCTGACTCCTTCGTCATGTCGAAGGCGTCGCGGGCCTTGTCGGAGCTGATCAGGCTGTAGGCCCGGTCGTAGAAGGTGTCGAGGGCGTCGAGCGAGTCGCTCTTCTCCTTCTCGCGGAAGTGGTCGTTGACGACGTCGAGCATCCGGCGCCGCTTGTCGAAACGGGGAACGTCAACGCCGCTCGGCAGGCTCAGGTCCTTGACCTGGAAATTGCCGTCGGCCGGGTCGCTCCCGAGGCTGAAACCGGCGTACGAGGAGCTGAGATAGCCCGTCCCGGCAAACTCGTTGGGCTGATTGGGGATGCAGACGTAGGGGGGAAGATTATTGCGGGGGCCGAACTCGTGGGCGACCACCGATCCCATGCTCGGGTACTGGAGCGCCGGGCTCGGCCGGTAGCCGGTGAACATGTTGTGGGTGCCGCGCTCGTGGGCCGCTTCACCGTGGGTCATCGAGCGGCAGATGGCGAGTTTGTCGGCCACTTTGGCGGTGTGGGGGAGAAGCTCGCCCATCCGAATACCGGATACGTTCGTCTCGATGCTCCCCAGCGGCCCGCGGTACTCGACCGGCGCAAATGGCTTGGGGTCGAACGTCTCCTGGTGGGCCATGCCACCCGGGAGGAAAATGCAGATCACCGACTTCGCCGTTCCCTCGTGGCTGGCGTAGTTCTTGATGTCGCCCCGCGCCTCGCGCATGCGGAAGAAACCACCGAGGGAGAGCCCGAGCCCTCCGACCACGCCGACCGAGAGAAAACCACGACGGGCGAGTTCGTTGCCGGCGCACTTCATGGGACACCGACTCCTGATGACTGCCAAAACCGCGAATCGCAAGCAATCATGACACCCGTTTCCGGGCGTGTCGAGCTCCCATCCCCCAGAGGGGTGGACGATCTGCCGCCGGAGAGCCCTTCACCAAGCCCCCTGCACACCTCCGCAAGACCTCAAAACAGGTCAGCCAATGGAACTTTGCCAAGCGCCGGCCCGAGTGGAGCGGATCATGAGGAGCAACAGCCGAAGCGGGTCGGGAGCGATGCGGCCCTCACTGAAGGGTGCCGAGGAGCTTCCTGTCCAAGCTTGACCTGCCCCCTTCAACGGCACCATTTCCAGCTGCCCGTGGAAAAGTCATCCATGCACTTTTTCCCATCAGTCGCCCGGTGAAAAAGCCGAGGTTCTCCCCAGTCGACGGGCTTGGCATCCAGCGATGCTGCACTTTATCCACAGCCCGCTAGAGAGAATCTGGGGGGTGGGCAAGCGAGTGAGGCAACCGATGCCAACGACCACGGATTTTTTTGAGCGAGACTGACGACAAAGCCCGACCGCCCCTGGCACGGGAGCCGGCGGCTCAGGCATTGCCCGGGCCTCGATCAGATCGATCGCTGCCAGTCAGATTCCTCAGTGCTGCCGCTACAGCGTGCGCGGCTGCCTCGGGAAGCTCGGGGTAGATCGGCAAGGCGAGGCATTCCAGCGAACATCGCTCACTCACCGGAAAAGCTCCGGCTTCCAGCCCAAGGCTTGCCACGGCGGGCTGCTGGTGCGCAGGCACTGGATAGTAGATCTCCGTGCCGATT
>CAISJI010000121.1 GCA_903885565.1 uncultured Planctomycetaceae bacterium | reverse complement strand
TCTGGCGGCGGAGCCGACACGCTTCTTGGCGGCACTCACGACAACACCTTCATTCTCGACGTGCAGGATCTGGCGGCAGGCGCCGGCGTGTCTGTCGCGGCTGGGGCGGGGGCGAGCGTGGTGCGCATCGAGGGGATCACGGAGATCACGCAGTCGGTACTCGACCGGGTGCTGTGGAATTCCCCCGCCGAGGCGGCAGCCGCCACGCTCGAACTGACCGATGGCGATCTGGCCGAGGATCTCACCACCCACGGCCAGAGCGTCAGGATTGTGGCCGACACGATCGATCTCCATGGCCACACAATCAACACTGGCGCCGCAGGAGCGGCCGGCGCGGTCACGCTCGAGGGACGGGCGATCACGATCGACGGCGGGGCAAAGATCCTGGCCTTGGCAGAGGGCAGCGGCGTTGACGGAGCGATCACGATCACGGCTACCGATGACAAGGCCAAACTCGGCGTGCTGAGCTTTTACAGTGCGCAGACCAAGACCACCTCGATTACGATCGGTGCATCCGAAATTCGTGGCGGAGATGTCAGCATCACCGCCACCGCCAGTGCGGCGAAGTTTGAGCCGGGCGATCTTTCCGACAGCCTGACACTCGGCGCCGGGTTTGCCTCGATCGATGTTGGGCCGGCGCTTAACGAGACCTGGCATGCGATTGCCGATTCATTCACTGAGTTCGCCGCTTTCGCGGCGGTCTCGTTCTCCACAGCCACCGCCACGATCGATTTGGGCGTGGCCTCGGTCATCAGCAGCCGGTCGCTACTGGCCCATGCGGTGGCGATGGCGAGTGCGGTGGCAGAGCCAACGGCCTGGATGGTGGGGGCGGCGCTCGGCTTTGTGCGTACCACCGCGACGGTGCACGTCGGCGGGACGATCACCACCGCGAGCGACCTGACGCTGCGGTCGACGACCCGCAACGTGGTCGATGTCGTTGCCGCCCCGGTGCCGATCGCGGGGGTGACGATTGCGGCGGCTGTGAGTGTGATCAATTCGGAGTCGGCCGTGCTGGTGGGGGATACGGCGAGCCTTGTCGTGGGTGGCGATCTCGGCCTGAAGGCCGAAACGTTCGACAGCAACCGGACGCTGGCGACTTCGGTCGCTGGTGTCGATGGCAGGGTGGCGCTGGCGGTCGCGGTGGCGGTCGAGAACGGCCACACCACGGCCGGCCTCGATGGCTTCGCCGATGTGGCGGGCAGCATCAATGTGCTGGCCTCCCAGAAAAATCTGCCGATCAGCGACAGTATCAGCGTGTTCAACTCCGTGCCGCTGATTTCGATCAATACCATGGCCTCCGGCGTGAAGGCCTTCTCGGCCACCGGTCAGGATTCGACTGGCGACTTCTTCGGCGATGCGGTCGATTCGATCCACGAGGCGGAGGCCAAGGCGCACGGAATCGCTAATTTCACCGACGTCGTGCAGGAATGGATCAACGACAAGGTTGGTGATGCGTTGCCGAACACATTCGACGCCACGGGGGCAGTGGCGGTGGTGCTCGATTCCAACGATGTGGTGGCCAGAATCGGCGATGGCAATCTGCTCAATGGTCGGGCCGACATCGAGGCGGACGGCCAGATCACGGTCAGGGCGATTGTCGAAGCCCGGCCCGATGTGTCGGCCAATTCCAAGTCGACCAACGGTCCGAAGGAATCAGAGGAAGACGCTGCTGGGGCGGATAGCAGCCCTTCGGCAGTTTCTGGGAGCATTGCCGGCAGCCAGGCAGCGGACAATGCCGCTCCGGAAGATCCGGCCAAGTTCGGAGCGGCGCTGGCTGTCAGCGTGGGGCTTTACTCCAACAGCACCTCCGCCACGATCGAAGGGGATGCCGATGTCGATGCCAAGGGCGCGATCACCGTCGATGCCCAGACGCTTAACAAGATCGATCCGCTGTCGCTGTGGGGAGTGAACCTCATCACTCCGTTCACCGCGCAACAGGCGACCTATACGACCGATACGAGCGGGCCCACGGCGGTCTCCAATGGCGATACGGTCGAGGTGATGCCGAGCTACTCGGGCACCGGCGACCGGGGAAACTGGTACCGGTATATCGGCCTCCCCCAGATCACCGTCGATCTGGCCAGCGAGGATTTCAGCGACAGCGAACGCTGGGAAGATCTTGGCGGTCCGATCAATCGGGGCAAGGATCAGTTCCTCACGAACCTCAGCAGCTATGCCAACGACAATCTCGGTCTCGATGACAACCTCTTCGACACCTGGTCGCAGTCTTCGTCGAACGGCCAGCAGAAGGCAACAGCCGGATCGGCGACCGTGCTGATCATGTCGCATACGGCTGCCGCCACAATTGCGTCCGGGGCGCTCGTCAATCAGGATCCCAACGGCGTCAATGACGACACCACTTTCCGCACCGGGCAGCAGGAAGTGGTGGTGACAGCGGCGAGTGAAAATGACGCCATCAACATGGCGGGCAACTTCAAGACTCCAGCAATTGGCGGGAGGCGATCGAGGTTCTGGTCGAAGAGCAGTGGCGAACTCGGGGTTGGCACGGCTGCGGCCGACAACGGCTCGGCAGGGGGCGGCAGCGCCGGGTTCTATTGGTATGGCAATAACGTCAAGGCCCGGATCGAGGATGGTGTCGCCCTGCGGGCCGACAACCTGCGGGTTGAGGCCGACAATTTCAATCTTGCGGTGGCGCTGGTCGCCTCCGGAGGCAGCGCGAGCAAGTCAGCGTTTAACGGCTCGCTGGGAGGTGCCGTGGTGGTCGACACCACACTGGCGCAGATTGACAACGGCGCCGTGATCGATGTGGGGAGCCGGCCGCTTGGCAGCGCAGAGGCGGCCGGGGGCTCGGTGCTCGTCCGGGCTACGGATAAGTCGTATGTCGTCACGGTGGCTGGCTCGGTCGTCACTTCAGACGGATCGGGAACGGGAGCCTCGGTCGGGGCCAACACGATCGTGCGCGATACGGAGGCTGTGATTGGGAAGCGGATCGGCGACGCTGCCGCGGCGACAGCCGGGGCATTTGCGTCCACCGGGGGTGTCACCGTGGATGCGGCGAACCGGGGCTTTGTCGGCACGTTCGCCGTGGCGGGCGCAAAGGCCAGCGCTCAGACGACGCCCGCCAAGCCCGCCAAGCCGGCTGCTCCCGCGGCGCCTGCCCCCACCAAGCCCGGCGGCAGTGGCGCAGCGCAGGGCTCGGGGAGCACGGCGGCTGGGGAGGCGTCGCTCACCGATTGGCAAGGCCTCGTGGCTGCAGTCCTGAGCGCCAGCAGTGGTTCGTCCGGGGCTGACTCGCCGACCGACGGCAAGGCACCTGGACAGGCAGCCGATTCGGCCAAGGAGAATGCCAGCCAGTCGAACGACGCCTCGGCCAAATCGGGATCGATCGCCGTCAATGTGGTGACCGACAACACGCGGGCCTACGTCCGCAACACCGGCGCGATCTCGACAGGCAAGCTCTCAGTGCATGCCGACAACAGCACGCATGTGGGGGCCCTGGCCGGGGCTGTCGCCATCGCCAAGAGCGCGGGCGAATCGAAGGCGACGGCGGTGAGTGGTTCGCTCGCCTTTACATTCGTCGCCGGCACGACCGAAGCCTTCGTTGACGGGGCCGCCTCAATCGCTGCTCAGGGGCTGGAGATCGCAGCCGATCGCAGCGGTTGGATCGTCTCAATCTCAGCGGCAATCGGCAGTGCGTCAGGCAAGCAGGGCTCGGCCTTTACCGGCTCGGTCGGTGTCGTCTGGACGCAGTACACGACCAGCGCCCGCCTGGCCAATATCTCTGGCGTCAGCACGATCACGGGCAGCACCGTCATCACAGCCGATGACGACACCAATCTCGTCATGGTCGGCGGCGGGCTCTCCTTTGGCGGCAAGGGAGGCTATGGCGTTGGCCTCTCCTTCGGGAACATCAAGAACACGACGACGGCGACAATAGAAAATGTGACGAGCCTGGCCCATTCAGGTGCTATCACCGTGGCGGCCCAGACCAGCGCCCAGATCATCAATGTGACCGCCTCCCTCGGCGTGGCCACTGGCGGTGGCGGGCAGCAGGGGACCGGGGCAGCGGGTGCGATCTCGGTCAATCTCGTCAAGAACACGGTGCGCTCAAGCATCAGCGGCCTCACGACCACGGCCAGTTCCTCCGGTGACGTCACCGTCACCGCCAACGACCAAGGGGCGATCTACGCTTTTGTCGGTGGCATCGCCTACGGCAAGAGCAGCGGCTACGGCCTTGCCATCGGCATCAACGTGATCACCAATACGGTTGCCGCCACGATCGAAACCTCGACACTCGGAACCACCGGTGCGCTCAAGGTCGAGGCAGACGAGAAGTCAAAGATCGTGGGGATTGCCGTCGGGGGCGCTGTTTCCAGCGGCCAGGGCTCGGCGATCGCCGGATCGGTCGGCGTGAACGCCATCAGCAACTCGCTCGATGCCCACATCAAGGGCTCGACGGTCGACAGGGCGACGTCGGTGACGGTCAAGGCGCTTGATGCCGCCACGATGATTGCCGTGGCCGGAAGTCTCGGGGTGGGCAAGAGCGGCTCGGGTGTCGGCGTGGCGATCGGTTGGAACCGGGTCAGCGACAGCGTCAAGGCCTACGTCGAGGGCTCGGCGATCACAACCTCAAGCGGCGCCGTGAATGTGATTGCCACCTCGAATTCGTTTCTCGTGAACGTCGGCGCGGCAGGCGCCGGCAGTTCGCAGGGCTCGGGCGGAGCCGGGGCGCTGGTGATCAACTCGATCGCCAACTCGGTCGACGCCCATATCGGGGCCTCTTCCAGTGTCACCGCCGCGGGCGATGTGAATGTCGTCGCCAGCGAAGGGGCGAGCATGATCGTGGTGGCGGTGGCGATCGCCGGCAGCAGCCAAGGGAGCGGCGTCGGGGCGCTGCTGGCCTACAACTACGTCGGCCAGAGCGACAATGTCGCCGATCCGAATCTGATCTCGCAGCTCGACGCTGCCGGCCCCGAAGGGGTGCAGACGGTCAACGTGGCGGGGTCAGATACGGCCGGCGCGAGTAACGTCAAAGCCTATATCGATTCCTCCAGCGTCTCCGCCGGCGGGAAGCTGAGCGTTCTGGCCGGATTTGACGATCCGACCAAGCAGGGCTCAGAGAGCCCGGTGCTCGGCGCGACTGCTACGATTTCCACCTCGAGCGTGACGGTCACCGGCGACACGATCGCGCTTTCCGCCGACCATGGCTTGAAACTCGGGGACCGGGTTGTTTACAGCTCCGGCGGCGGCACTGCGATCGGCGGGCTCTCCGACGGGATGTCGTATTACGTGATGCCGGTCAACAGCCACACAGTCAAGCTCGCCACGACGCTCGATAACGC
>CAISJI010000120.1 GCA_903885565.1 uncultured Planctomycetaceae bacterium | reverse complement strand
CATGGGATTCCGTTCACTCCAACAATGTGTCGCGGCCCTGGAGGCCGAGGGGCATCTGGTGCGGATCGATCACCCCGTTGATCCCCATCTGGAGATCGCCGAGATCCAGCGGCGGCTGTTTCGCTCGAGTGGCCCGGCGGTGCTGTTCACGCAAGTCAAGGGAACAGCGTTTCCCGTCCTCATCAATCTCTACGGCACCCAAGCGAGAATCGAGCGGATCTTCGCCGACTCCCTCGACCGCGTGAAGAGGCTCGTGGAGCTGAAGATCGATCCCCAGGCCGCGCTTCGCACCCCCTGGCGCTACTGGCGAGCGCCGCTGGATGCCCTCTCCATGCTGCCGCGGCGGGTGCGCAGCGGCCCTGTGCTCGCCCACGAAACGTCGCTCTCCAAGCTCCCGCAGGTGACGAGCTGGCCGGGTGACGGCGGGCCGTTCATCACGCTGCCGGCGGTCTACACCGAAGACCCCAACCATCCCGGCACGAGGCACTCAAACCTCGGCATGTACCGCGTGCAGTTGGCGGGCAATTCCTACGAGCCCGACCGGGAGGCCGGGCTGCACTATCAGTTGCACCGGGGCATCGGCGTGCATCATGCAGCGAGCTTGGCGCGGGGCGAGGGGCTCCACGTGGCGATCTTCGTGGGGGGCGCTCCGGCCATCGCCCCGTCGGCCGTGATGCCGCTGCCTGAGGGGCTTTCCGAGCTGACATTTGCCGGCGTGCTGGCCGGCCACCGGATTCCGATGATCGCACGAAAGCACCGGCCCTCGATCTATGCAGAGGCCGATTTCGTGATCGAGGGCACCGTGTTGCCAGGCGCGACAAAACCAGAGGGGCCGTTTGGCGACCACCTCGGCTACTACGCCCGGCAGCACGATTTTCCGCTGCTTCAGGTGGAGCATGTCTGGCACAGGGAGGGGGCGATCTGGCCGGTGACGGTGGTGGGCCGCCCGCCACAGGAAGACACGCTCTTTGGCTGGCTGGTGCACGAACTCACCGGACCGGTAATCCCCACGGTGCTCCCCGGCGTGAAGAGCGTGCATGCGGTCGATGCCTCGGGTGTTCATCCGTTGCTGCTGGCAGTGGGGAGCGAACGTTACCTCCCCTGGAAGGCCTCCACGCGGCCGGCCGAACTGCTCACGCAAGCCTCCGCCATCCTCGGGCAGGGGCAGCTCTCCTTGGCCAAATATCTGTTTCTCGTGGCGGAGGGGGATGCCCCGGGGCTCGACGCGCACGATGTGCGCCCCTTCCTGGCCCATCTTCTGGCCCGCGTCGACTGGCGCCGCGACTGTCACTTCCACACCGAAACCTCCATCGACACGCTCGACTATTCCGGCTCCGGCCTGAACACCGGCTCCAAGCTGGTGGTGGCGGCCCGCGGACCGGCGGTGCGTTCCCTGAGGGCAGATCTGCCGGGGGGCTGGTCGCTGCCGGCAGGCTTTGCCAACCCGCGGGTGTGTCTGCCGGGAGTTGTCGCTATCAACGGACCGCGGATCGAACCCCGACCGCAGCTTGGCTGCTCTGGCGACGAGGCCACCATCTGGTATTTGGCCGCCGACGCCCCCTGGGCGGCCGATGCCGAGCGTCTGTGTGGCGTGATCGATGCCGATCATCCCCTGGCCGATTGGCCGCTGGTGGTAATCGTCGACGACAGCGACTTCACCGCTGCGACGCTGGAAAACTTTCTCTGGATCACATTCACCCGTTCCAATCCCGCTGCCGACGTGCATGGGGTGGGGGCGGTCGTGCGGCAGAAACACTGGGGCTGTCGCGGACCGCTGGTGATCGATGCCCGGCTGAAGCCCCACCATGCGCCGCCGGTGGAGGAAGACCCGGCTATCTCCAGCCGGATCGATGCCCTGTCAGCCCGCGGCGGCCCGCTGGCAGGCATCTTGGGAAGAGCCTAGAAGGCTGGCCATGCCTTGGCTCATCAGGAGACGTAGGCGGAGGGATCGGCGAACTTTTCGTGCGCACGCGACGAGACTTTTGCCGTCCTTAACTGTCCGCAGAAAAAGCCATCCATGGCCTTTTTCCACTCAGTCGACCGGTGGAAACGCCAAGGGTTTCCACAGTCGAAGGTCATCGCTTCCGGCGATGCAGGCTGTTGAGCCAAATCAGGCCGAGATCGAGCCGATCCGCACGCGGGTGGCAATCGAACGGTGGCCAGTGCGACGGCGGTAGTTCTTGCGGCGGGCGAACTTCTGCACGTAGATCTTGTCGCCCTGCACGAGGCCGATCACCTCAGCCTTGACCTTCGCACCCTTTACCACCGGGCTGCCGAGCGTCAGGACGCCAGCTTTGCTCACGGCCAGAACCTCTTCAAACAGCACCTCGGTGCCGGCTGCCACATGGCGAAAATCGATCGTGATTTCCTGCCCCTCGCTGACGCGATACTGCCGTCCACCGTCGGTCACGATGGCGTAATGATGCCCCGCGCCGGCCATTGAATCGGAAGATGCGGCTTTCGAGCGGGCGGAGGATGAAGCGGAAGTCGCCATGGCAGTGTGAAGTCCGGAGGTTGCGTGTCGCTGATCAACACAAGGGGGCTCAGAGTCGCACCGCGGCAGCAGGCCACTGGTGCCAGCAAAAACTCTGAACGGCAGAATCGAGATCGAAAGTTTAGCCATTCCTGCGGCTTGGGTCGAGTGGGGGCTAAAAACAGCCGAAAGCCCCGTATTTCCGTTGTTTTTCCGGCCCCAGCCACCCCAACCAAGACTGGTGCCTAGCGCCGGGTGTGGTAATCTCCCGCCGGCCCCGTGCGTGAAGAAACGGCTCATCCGCCGCCGGCCCTCTGGATTCCGGAACGGCCGTGAGGCCTCGAGCCGCCGCGATGTGAAGCTATGGATCTCAAACGCATCATCACTTCCGGCCGGTACATCCCGGAAATTGACGGCCTGCGGTTCGTGGCCATTCTGGCCGTCATCCTCTATCACATTCCCGCCAACTGGCATCGCAACTCCCACTGGGCCCGCAAAACGGCCATCACCGCGACCCCGGTGATCGATGGGCTGGCTTCGTGGCTGGCCCCAATCTATCCCTGGATCGACTGGGCCTACGAGTATGGCATGGAGGGCGTGCTCCTCTTCTTCTCGATCAGCGGCTTTATTCTGGCGCTCCCCTTCGCCCGGCACCGCTTTCAGGGTGAGCCGGAGGTTTCGCTGCGGAAATATCTGTGGCGCCGGCTGACGCGGCTGGAGCCCCCCTATGTCATCGCCATGACGGCCTATCTGCTGATCGGCGTGCTGATTGGGAAGTTCAACCTGGGGGAGCAGCTTCCCCACTTTTTGGCAAGCCTGTTCTATGTCCATAACATCGCCTACGGCGAGGCCTCGACGGTCAACATGGCGGCATGGAGCCTCGAGGTCGAGGTGCAGTTCTATCTGCTGGCCCCGGCGCTTTGCTGGCTGCTGTTTCGCAACCTGCGGTGGGCGGTTCCCCTCACATGTCTGGCGATGGTCGCAGCTGCGGGACTGCAACTTCTGCTTCCGATGAAGCTCCAGACGATCGCGATGTTTCTCCACTACTTTCTGGCCGGCATCGCCGCTGCTGCCATCTATGTCTCGCGCCCAGATTGGTTCCAGCAGCGGCGCCTCTGGGCCGACTGCGGCTTTGTGCTGGCGACGGCCGTCGTGGCAGGGGCGAAAGAGAGTGCCGCCAGGGAACTGGTGCTGCCAGTCTGTTTTGGCGGGATGATTCTCACTGCCCTCAAGTCGAGCTGGATCTCGGCGCTGCTGAGAATTCCTCTCGTCTCCCAACTGGGGGGCATGTGCTACAGCACCTACCTCTACCACGGCCGCCTGCTGACGCTGCCGATGGCGATCCTCTTATCCAGGCTCGTGTTGACCGACAGCTTTGCTGGGGAGATTGTCCTGCTGACGCTGCTGCTGGTGCCGTGGGTATTCCTGGCGTCGGTTCCCCTGTTCCTTCTGTTTGAAAAGCCCTTCATGAGGCCCACCTGGCCGCAGGATCTGCTCAGCTTCCTGCGCCGGCGCAGCAGCCCATCCACCCCCGCCTAGCCGGTTGTGGAGCTATGTGCGGAGCTGTTCGCGGGAGAAGAGTCTTCCCTGACTCTTGCCGCAGCCCGTTACGGAAACCGCACCAGGCGACCGTTGGAATCCCAGGCCTCAAACACGAGGTGCTCCGGGGAAACGCTCTCCCGGCCGACCACATGCAACTGCATGTGCACCACATCCTCGAACTGGGCCATCTCCCGGCGCTTCCGGTTGTTGATCCAGGTTGCCACCTCGTCATGCACGGTGACATTCAGCCGGGCAATGTCGCCCCGGGTGGCAGAGAGCTGGAGCGTCCGCATGACCTCGATCGACATGCTCTCGGCCGTCTTCACCATCCCCGTGCCGGTGCAGGTTGGACAATCGCGGAAGATGCTCTTGCGCAGGGACGGCCTGATCCGTTGCCGCGTCATCTCCACCAACCCGAAGGGGCTCGTGCGCAGGATTTTCGTCCGCGCCCGATCCCGCTTCATGGCGTCGTGAAGCGCCTTCTCCACACCCCGGCGGTAGCGTTCGCGGCGCATGTCGATGAAGTCGTTGACGATCACGCCGCCAAGATCGCGCAGGCGGAGCTGGCGGGCGATCTCCTTGGCCGCGATCAGATTCATCTGGTAGGCGTTCTCCTCGGCCGATTTCTCCGTGCGGAAGCTGCCCGAATTCACGTCGATGGCCACCAGGGCCTCGGTCTGATCGATCACGATCGAACCGCCTCCCTTGAGCGGAACCTTCCGTTGATGGATCCGGCCGATCTCCTCCTCGAGACCGTAGCGGTGGATGAGCGGCTCCTTGCCCTCGTTCAGCTGCAGCCGCGGGGCATACTTTGGCATCACCAGCTCCAGGAATTCCCGGGCTCGCTCATAGGCTGCCGGCTCGTCGATCAAGATTCTCCCCACATCCTCCGTGAACATGTCACGGATGGTGCGGATGATCATGTCGCTTTCCTGATAGATATCGATCGGCGCGGAATACTTCCGCATCCGCCGCACGATCGACTTCCACAGCCGCAGGAGATACGTCATGTCGCGGGCCATCTCGGCCTTGGTCCGCTCGGTGCCCGCCGTGCGCACCACAAACCCCACTCCCTTGGGCGGCTTCAGCTCCAGCATGATGTCGCGGAGCACGCGGCGGTCGTGTTCGTCGTCGATCTTCTTGGAGATGCCCACCCGTCCCAGCGGCGGCATCAGCACGAGATAGCGGCCGGGAATGGAGATGTAGGTGGAGAGCGTGGGGCCCTTCGTGCCGAACCCCTCCTTGATCACCTGCACCAGCACCTCGTCTCCGCGTCGGAGGATGTCCTGGATTGGTGGCTTGACCCGCGGGCGGTCGCCCAAGCGCGGACGCCTGCGGGCAGCGGAACGTTGCCGGGCATCGGCATCACCGTCGGCATCGCCCTCGGTATCGCCATCGGCCTCCACGGCTACCGGCTCTCCGCTGCGTCCGGAGGCTGGTTCGGCCGATTCAAAGGCCTTGTCGGGATCGAGCCCGCCCTGCCGGTAATACTGCGGCTCCACATCGCTGATGTGCAGAAATCCGTTGCGTCCTACGCCGAAATCAACGAAGGCCGCCTGGATGCTCGGCTCAATGTTGACGATCCGGCCCTTGTAGATGTTACCGACGTAGTTGTCCTGACTGGTGCGCTCGACATAAAGCTCTTCCAGAATGCCGTCTTCCATAATGGCAATCCGGCATTCCTCAGGCTGCGACACATTGATCAGCATTTCCTGTTTCATCGAATCTTCTTTTCCTTTCGATACCCTCCCGCCCGAAGGGGCGGCGGCGCGATCACGCGACCGACTCGGAGAGCAGGCGACGCATCTGGTCGCGCAAAAAAGCCTTCACCTCACGCGCGCCGTCCATGGCCAGCGCACGCTCGGCAATCCCACGGCATTCGGCGACCGAAACACTTCGGCACACCTGCTTGACTTCCGGAATCGCGCTGGGCGGCACACTGAGCTGCCGCAAGCCGAGCCCCAGAAGCAGCTGCGTGTACATCACGCTGCCGCTCATCTGACCACACACATTGGCAGGCACACCCGCTTCACGCGCTACATCCAGCGAGCGGCGCAGAAGGCGCAGCACTGCCGGATCACACGCGTTGTAGAGTTCCGCCACCTCTTTATTTCCCCGATCAACCGCCAGCGTGTACTGAATCAGGTCGTTGGTCCCCACCGAGACAAAATCGACCTCCTTGATAAACCGATCGAGCATCACCACCGCCGCTGGCGTCTCCACCATCATGCCGACCGGCATTTTCGCGTTGAACGCGATCCCGTGCTCGGCGAGATCCTCCATCACATCGGCCAACACCATGCGGGCCTGCCGCAGCTCGACAATGGTCGATATCAGCGGAAACAGCACCCGCACATCCCCCAGAGCGCTCGCCCGCAGAATGGCGCGGAGCTGAGTGCGGAACATCGGCAACTGGCGCAGCGAGAGCCGGATGCTCCGCAGCCCCAGACAGGGATTCCGCTCCTCCTCCGGCGTGCTTTCGGTACGCATCTTGTCGGCCCCCAGATCGAGCGTGCGGATCACGACGGGCTTGCCGCGCATCGCCTGCACAACCTCGCTGTAGGCGGCGAAGTGATCTTCCTCCGTCGGCTCGCGGGGGCTGGTGAGATAAAGAAATTCGGTGCGATAGAGGCCGATGCCGTCGCAACCCCGCGCCAGGCACTGCTCCGCCTCGCTGGGGAATTCGATGTTGCCGGTGAGCTGGATGCGCACGCCGTCGAGCGTTTCCGCCGGGAGATCGCGAAGTTCGCCCAGCTTGGCGGCCACCGTCTGCGCCGCTTCCACCTCCAGCCGGTAGCGGGCGATCGTTTCCTCGTCCGGCTGCAGAATCACGACCCCCTGATTGCCGTCGAGGATCACCGGCTCGCCGCCGGAGACATCGGCCAGAAACGGTCCCAATCCCACCACGGCCGGAATCTCGAGCCCTTCAGCAACGATGGCGGTGTGGCTGCCCGGGCCGCCCAATTCGGTGGCAAACCCCTGCACGAATCGCCGATCGAGATTTGCCGTTTCGCTCGGCGTGAGGTTGTGGGCCAACACCACCACCGGCTGCGAAATGGCTGCCAGCGTTTCGCGCCGCTGCCCCAGGAGATTCCGCAGCAGACTCTTCTCGATGTCGTAGATGTCGTGGGCGCGCTGCGCGATGTGGTTGTCGAGGCTCTGAAAAGCCTTGGCGTAGCGTCTGAGCGTGCGGCTGACGGCGTATTCCGGCCACCAGTTCCGATCGCGGACGGCGCTGGTCAGTTCTTCCTGCAGCCGCGCATCGTGCAGCATTGCCAGATGGGCTTCAAAGATGGCGGCATACTGCCCGCCCAATTCGGCATGGATCGCATCGCGGTTGCGTTCGATCTCGACGGTCGTCTCGGCCACCGCGCGGGCCAACCGCTCCAGCTCAGTATCGACGGCACTGCGGGCGACAAACCGCCGCGGGATTCTGAATCCCTCGCTGTCGAGCACGAGCGCTTCGCCAATCGTGACGCCAGGCGAAACGGCGATACCCTGAAGTTTGAGCATGGGGCGCATCCCGCGCGCCGGCAGCTGAATCGTTTCGGGGAGATCGCACGGCGGGGCCTCTTTCCCGTTTCGGGCCGCCGCACTGCTTCCGGGCGGCCCACCATGCAGCGATCAGATCCTCGAAAGACTCGCGCCCAACGGCTCGTTGCGGCTCCTTCTGTTGCGTTCGAATGTGTGTGGTCGGTTCGTGACAATCAGCCAGTTCAGTCAGCCAGTCGATTCCGGGGCGGGGGCCGGTTGACCTGCTCCAGATGAGTGGCTCCCAGAGTCATGTAGTCCAGATTCATGCAGCCCAGATTCAGTGGACCCAAATTCATTGAAATTCTGCTCGAACAGGCGTCCGATCGCGTTAATCGCCTCCCGGGCATCCGGGCCGGTCGCCTCGACAACCAGCCTCGTTCCCGATTCAGCCGCCAGCGTGAGCACCTCGAGGATGCTCTTGCCGTCAACGCGTTGGGACTTGGCCACCAGTTCAATGCGCGACTGCCATTTCCGCGCCTCACGTGCCAGTTGATCGGCCGGACGGGCATGCAGACCTTGCTGCATGCCAACCACGACCTCGCGCGTGAATTTTTCCTGCATCGTCGCTTCGTCTCTTTCGCTGCTCACCGACGGTTGCTCAAGATGCGACGCCATGGCCATCCGCCTCTACCAACAAGCGCTGGATATCAACAGGGGTCTGCGCCGCTTTGAGTTCTCCGCAAAACGACTCATCCCGCAACTGACGCGAGATGTTTTCCAGGGCCCGCAGGTGATCGCCCGGACGGTCCGGCGGCGACACCAGCAGGAAAAACAGCTGGACAGGCTCGCCATCGAGACTGTCGAAACCGATGCCCTCGTGGCTCACAGCCACTGTCCCCACCAACCGATCCACACTCGGATGCTTGGTGTGAGGCACAGCCACGCCACGTCCAATGCCAGTGCTCCCCAGATCCTCCCGCTTCATGATCGCCCTGACGATGCTTTCCAGATCGCCCGCAGCGATCTTCCCCGCATCGACCAGAGCTGCGGCCATCTCCCGGATCACACCCTCCTTCGAGGACGCCGATACGTTCGATCGGATGGCGTCCACCGCCATAAAATCAGAAAACTTCATGCTCGGTTGCTTCTCAAAATCAAATGTGTGGGAAAGACTGGTGCATGATCGGGGGCACCCCTTGCTTCCGTGAGCAGCAGAAAGCCGTTACGACTTCCGAGCCGTCTCCACGTGCTTGTGGTCCCGGACCTTTTCCTTGTGCTTGCGCAGTTGCTGCTCCAGCTTCTGCACGGCCCCGTCGACACTCCGCCACAGATGGGCAGACACCTCGTGGCTGACCATCTGATGGAAATGCTCCGCCGAAGCGACGATTTCCACGGCCGGAAGAGCCGGATTCTGCAGATCAACTGTCACGTTCAAGGCGGTGAGACCGTTGAAATAACGCTTCAACCGCGACACCTTGGTCGTGATCTTGGACTGGGAAGCGGGACTTAGGTGGCCGTGTCGTGCCGAAACGTTGATCTGCACCCGGATAATCCTCTCCATCTCAGAAACGGGACGCCGCCTCGCACAAGAACCAAAGGCGGCAGATAAGAATGCCGTCGGAAAGCATATCACCGCCGGTGACGCTACGCCAAACCGACTCAGTGACGCGGCCATTGCGCTTGAAAAATCGTTCCCGAACCGGCTCGGCGGCCTCCCCATCACCCATCCTTGGGCGGCTGATGCCTCGGCTCCGCCCAGCGCAAGAGCCCCTTCTCCGCCTGCCCCCGCCACCATTGAATCCCTTCCCGCCGCAGTTCGGGCAGGCCATCGGGCCGATACCGCAGGCGGTCGACGCCTGCGGGCTGCACGCTCTCCAGCAGGCATTTGTAGGCGTATCTCCGCACCACGAGGCTGCTGTCGTCGAGGGCGCTGAGAAGTTCCACCCCCCCGGCGGCCAGATCGGCAGCGGAAAATCCCCGCGCCAGCCGGGAGAGCAGCTCGGCTTTCCCCCCCGGCCCCCGGGTGGCAAAGGCCTGATCGAGGTGGGCGGCAGACGCCGGGCTGCGGCGCAGCGCCAGTGGCACAGTCGCCGCTTCAAGAACCGTCCACTGCCGCTCGGCCAGCTGCAGGCCAGGTGTGTCGGCCGAGAGCAGGTCTACCAGCGGCTCAAAATCGTCTGTCAGGGCCAGCGTGCCGGCCGCCAGCATCCGGTTCTCCACCCGGCGATCGACGGCCATCGTACGGAGCACCTGCTGAAATGCGGCGGCCGCCGCCGGCTCGGCGGGCAGGCTGGCCAACCGGGCGACGAGAGCTCCGCAGGCCCCGGCCTCGAGAGGATCGATCCGGGAGGCCGACCGCACCCAGGCTGGCACCGGCCCGGCGCGCAGCACTGCCGCGGCGCGCGGCTGCTGGGCATGCCACTCCAGAGCACCATCAGGTTCGAGCGTCACCTCGCGTCCCACGGCTTCCAGCCAGCCCCCGACAGGGGGTTCGCCGGCCGTTCCCTGCTGCCAGGCGAGTGGGGCGGCGAGCGCCGTGAGGCGAGCCGATTCCCCCTCCGCTGCCGGTTCCCGCTCCAGCTCCAGCCTCACCTCCACCGCGGCTGCCACAGGCGCGGCTGCCACGCAGCTCCCCACCAAGCCTCCGGCGGAGATCCCCAGTGGCTGCCCCGGCGCCAACTGCACCACGGCGCGACCAAACAGAATCACCAGCCGCGGCGTGCCGTCGGCATCGACCGCAACGCTCGCCCGCGTGCGGGGAAGCAGCCGCACGCTCGCCTCCCCCAGCTGAAGATCGGGATGAAATCCTGGGGGCACAAGCAGCTCGTCACCCCGCTCAAGCGCCATGTCGGCAGCCGCCGGCAGCCAGCCCGGCGCAGCTGCCCCGGTCGCGCGGCGCAGAATCAGCCCGGCACTCCCCACCTGCCCCACGGCCGCCGGCGGCGGGTTCTCCGGCGCAGCAGCCTCCGGCCCGGCGTCCACCTCGATGTCGATGGCGATCTCGCTGGGAACAGGTTCGGGCACAGGTGCGACGACCGGCGCCGCAGGCGCACGATCCGGCTCCACCGCCGCAGCCGCTTCCGGCTCCAGTCTGCCGGCCGGGTCGTCTGCGACCGGCTCAGCCCCCGCCAGTTTTCCTTCCGGAGCAGCTCCCCCTCCCTGCGGCACAACCTCGCGCACAGCTGCCGGCCGTCCCCAGCGCAGCAGGCCCGCGGCCGAGGCGAAGAAGAGCCCCAGTGCCACCAGCGTCGCCAACGCCGCCCCGCCTGCCAGCCAGGCCCGCCACGGGGCAGCCGGCCTGCGCCGGGAGGGCCGCTCGACCTGCGGCAGCGTTCCGGCTGGCCGAGGAGCTGGCTCTGCCGGGCGAACGGTCGGCTTGGCTGGGGAGGGTGTCTGTTGCTGCGGGAGGTGCCTCAAGGCCTGCAACAATCGGGAACGGCCCGCCTGATCGAGCGGCATAACAACGCGCGGGTCTTCGGCCAATTCCGCCAGCAGCGTGTGGCAGGCCGCGACCTCTGCGAGATGCATGTCCGATTCCAGGCAGATGCGTTCCAGCGGCTCCAGCCGCTCGGGCTCCAGCGTGTTGTCGAGGTATTCGGCCACCGAGTTGGCATCGGCCGCCAGCCCCCGGCCATCGGGCCGGGGAGCCCCCACCTGCGGCCGCTCCACCACCAGCCGGATCCGGTCGACCAGTTGCTGCGCGACCGGACTGGCGGTCACCTTTTCGCCAAGCTGCTTCTGTTCACCGGCCGGCAGGACGTTGTCCAGCCAAGCCAGAAGCGTGCGGAGCGTCAAACGCATGCGGTCATTCCTTTCACCGACTCAATCGCCCGGGGCTTCCCGACCGTCTGCCCAGACCTATTCCTCAGCCCCGCACACCCCGGACGTGTGGGGCTGAACCGCGATTTTCGTGGAAAAACCCGTGTGTGGGAAGCGGAATCTGGCCCAACTTTTCTGCTCCTGACCCACATCGCCCGGGCTGCGTATATGATTCGTGGGCTCAAGCCCCAGCCTCATGCAGGTGCCACGCTTCCTTCCTCCAGTGCTGAGGGGGCGCGTCGACCATGCAGGCTGGGCGGCCAACGGTTCCCACAGGAGGACTCCGATGACTGACATGGTGCGGCTGCGCCGGCAGGCGATCCTGAAGCAGGCTGCTGGCTGCATTGAATTGGCCGAACTGCTCGTCGAAACCGACAAGCCGGTCCCCCCTTCGGCTGCCAATCTCCTCCGCCGCGCTCTGGCCACGCTCGCCGAACTGCCCGCCCCGGAGCGTGCCGCCCCCGCCGCCCAGCTGCTCGCCGGCGAGGCCCTGCGGGCGCTGGGGCACTGGCAGGAAGCCTTGGAACCGCTGCGTTTTGTGGCTGAGCACGATCCGCAGCGGCTCGAGGCATGGCTGGGAATCGGCTGGTGTCTCAAGCGGCTGGGCCAGCTTGCCGAAGCTATCGAGGCCCTGCGGAGTGGTCTGGCGGCGGCGCCCCAGCAGCCGATCCTGCACTACAACCTCGCCTGCTATCTGTCGCTGGCGGGCAACGCTGAAGCGGCGGTGGAATACCTCACCCAGGCAATCTCGCTCGACGACCGCTACCGCGATCTGACCGAAGTGGAGCCAGACTTCGATCCGATTCGCACCGACCCACGCTTTCAGGCGGTGACGCACGTCACGGTCTAACGGGCGAACTTGGCCCTTCCCCGCTTGGCAGCCTGTGGACAAGGCGCTGCATCGCTGGATGCGCTGCCCGTCGACTGCGGAAAACCTCGGCTTTTCCTCCGGTCGAACGAGTGGAGAAAGTGCATGGAGGACTTTTTCCACCGACAGCCAACTTCCGCGATTGCCACACAGCGGTGGAATCGTGTTTGATGGTCTGCTGTCGGCGGGGTGCCCGGCTCGCGCCTGGTTTTCCCCCTTGCCCCCTGCAGCATCCCCATTCCCCTGCCCCTGTGCGCGTGCCCCGTATGACCAGTCCCGCCCTGCAGGAAGTTGTCGCGCTGTTGGGATGCCCGGCGGCCGGTAACCCGGCCCAGTATCTCTTTGAGCGGGCCATTGCCGCGGCTGGTTTGGATTGGCGGTTTGTCACGTTTGATGTGCAGCCCGAGCGGCTCGCGGCGGCGCTGGCCGGTGTGCAGGCGATGGGCTTTCGCGGCTGCCTCCTTTCCGGCCCGCTCCAAACCCTCGCCCTCCCGGCGCTTCTATCGCTCTCCCCCACGGCCAGTTTTTCGGGTGCCGTCAGCCTGATCGAACGCACACCGGAGGGGCTGGCGGGGCACATGACTCAGGGGCGGGGCCTCGCCGCGGCCCTGCGGGGCCATACCGACCTCACCGGCGCCCGGGTCCTGCTGGCCGGGGCCGGAGCGACCGGGCGGGCGGCGGCGCTTGAGCTGGCGCTGGCCGGTGCCCTGGAGGTTCTGGTGTGCGACCCCGATCCCGCGCGGGCCGCTGCTTTGGTGGAGGCGATCGGAGCGCTCAATTCCTCTGCCCTTCCGGCGCTGGTCCCCTGGCAGACGGCGGTCGAGATCCCGGAGCGGGTGGGGATTGTGGTCTCCGCCCTGCCGGTGGAGGGGAGCACAATCGCCTGCAGCTTCAGCGGTCTGCGCAACAGTGTCGTGGTGGCCGACTGTGCTCTGGTGGGGCAGCCCTCGGCGGCGGTGGCGGCGGGCCTCAAGGCAGGAGCCTGCGTGATCGATGGCCTGGAAATCCACTGCGAAAAAACAGCCATCGATTTCCAAACACTCACCGGCAGCGAAACCGACATCGAGATGCTGCACGAAGCGCTCGATGAATTTCTCAGCGCGTAAGGGCTCTTCGCTGGAGCGGATTACGTGCCGGCGGGCGTGGCGGAGAGCCGCTCGATCTTGGTCGCCAGTGCCGCGGCAGCCGCCCGCACATCCCCGACCGGGTCCTGCGCCAGCTTCCCCACCCGCTCCATGATGGCTGCCGGGGGGGCCGCGTGCGTGGCATCTGCCAGCAGCGCCACGCCCCGCAGGGCATTGAGCACCACCAGAGCCCTCTTGTAGCGCTTCGACTGCGCGGCATCATCGCGGGCTTTCTCAGCCGGGATGGGCGTGTCGGACAGGTCGAGCATCTCGCCGAGTGTCTCCAGGGCCAGGTCGTTGCCGAGTCTGGCAAGCGCCAGCGCCGCGTTGTAGCGGACGTCTTCGCTGGGGTCAGAGACGAGCTGGGCCAGCCGCTGGGTCGCCGCCTGATCGGCGGAGCCGCTGCCACTGCCGACCACGCCCAGCGTGAAGGCCGCCGCCGAACGCAGCTGCGCATCATCGCTGCGGGAGGCGGTGATCACTGCCTCGGTGGTGTCGGCGCCCCCGGCATCGCGGCCGGCGGCGAGAAGATTGGTGGCGAGCACGGCGATCGCCTCCACGGCGGCTCGGGCCGAGAGCGGCTCGGCCGATACCTGAGCCTGAGCGACCAACGGCGGCAGTGCCGTCGGCACAGAAAACTCACCCAATGCCCGGCAGAGATAGACGCGCAGCATCTGCGATTGCTCACCCGTGCGGCCGCTGGCCGATTCGTCGGTGAGGATCCGGCCGAGTTCGCTCGCCAGACCTTCGTCGGCCTTGAGGGCCCCGCCCCCCGGCCCGCGGAGATCATTGGCGAGATTGAGAGCCGCCTGCCAGCGTCCCTCGTTGTCGCGGCGCAGCGTGCGCACATAGGCCTGCGGATCGTTGCCGAGGTGGGCCAGCCAGTGGAAGGCGAGCCAGACGCAGACGATGATCGCCACGATCAGCCCGGGCACCAGAAACAGCTGCACAATAAAAGCAGCGCTGGGCGGCTCCACCGGCGGCAGCGAATCGTGTGGGGAGAGCGTGCGTGGGGGGGTGTCTGCCACTGTCGGTCGCACCTTGCGTAGCGGGTGAAGGGGGGGTTGGCAGGGAGCCAACCGCCGCCGGGAATGGTTCAGCGGCCGCCGCTGGGGGAATGGCGGTGCCGGTTGTCGGCGGGCAGGCAATTGTAGCAGGCAGGGGGTAAACTGCCCGCCGCCCTGCAGGCGACGCTCCACCCCGGCAGCATGCCCCTCCGGGCAGCTGGCTTGAGTCTTCCAACCGCTCCTCTGGTCCGGAGCGCATTTCCTGCGGAAAAAGTATGGATAACGCTCCCGATCAGCCTGCCGTCCATCCCTCCCTTCCCCTGCCTCAGGCCCGCTTTCTGGAAACGCAGGTCGAGGGGGTGGCCGCCAATCTGGCGCTCGACGAGGCCTTGCTGGAAGAGGCCCACGAGGGAGTGATTGCCGCACCGATCGTGCGCACCTGGATGGCCACGCAGCCGATGGTGGTGGTCGGCTCCTCCAGCCGGATCGATCAGGAGGTCGATCGGGCCGCCTGCGCGGAACGAGGCGTGGGGATCGTGCGGCGGCCGAGTGGTGGCGCCACGGTGGTGCTCGGGCCTGGCTGCCTGATGTGGACAGTCGTCGCCCCCTATCCTCACGGCGTGCCTCCGCTTGAGCAGATCCATGCCGGAATGCTGGAGCCGTTGTGCGCGGCGTTGGCAGCGGCGCTGGCCCGGCCCGGGATTGAAGTGGCCCGCTACGGCACCAGCGATATTGTGCTGGTGAGCGCGGGGGAGGCCCACAAAATTTCGGGCAATGCCCTGCGGGTACGACGACACGGGGTGCTCTATCACGGCACACTGCTCGACGATTTCGACATCGATCTGGTGGGGAACATTCTGAAACACCCTCCGCGGGAACCTGCCTACCGGGCCGGGCGGCCGCATGCTGCCTTTCTGGCCAATCTTCACCTCGGCCGGCCACTGCTGGAGGAGGCGGTGCGACGGGCGTTTGCCGCCGAGCTTGTCCGCACCGACTGGCCCGAGGCGCGGATGGAGCGGCTGCTGCGGGATCGCTATGCCGTCTCCGACTGGACCGACCGGCTGTAGCCGGCAGCCGGCCAGAAGCAACGGGGGCCCGGCAGGCGAGGCAGTCTGGAGAAATTGTGCCGGTGAAAGCGATCGCAAAGCGGCACCCAGGAAAATAAGCCTCCGCCCCCGGCATGGACGATGAAACTGTTGGCAGTTGGGATCGGGTGCAGGACAGGCCAGTCAAAAGCCATCTTTCGTCGCCGCAGCCTTCTGGCTAGGTTCCAGCTCCCCGATCGACAGGAAGTCGTTCGACAACCCGCAACAGGAGGTTGCCTTCCATGCGATTGCACATGCATGCCGCTGATGTCCGTCAGTTGGTTACCCGTTATTTTCTCGAACTGGGCGTTGACGCTGTCGATATCTCTGACGTTCAGGAAAACATCCGCATCGACCGCGGCCGCTGCGTCGCCCGCTGCTACCGCGTGGCGGAGATGTTTGCCATGTGGCTGATTGACGTCGGCGTGCTGCAGTTTTATGACGCGGACGGCGAGATGCTGCACACGGTGAATCTGTTCACGGAACTTCAGCCCCAGCGGGCTGCTGCCTGATCGGCTTCTCCCTCCGTGCCTGACTGCAGTTGCCTGCGGTGTTCCGCCTGCCGCCACCGGTGTTTGTTTCAACTTGCGGGGCACGAGTGATGCCAGATGTGATGTCGCAATCCCTGAAGCTGTCGATTGTCGTTCCTGCCCCTGGGGATACCCAGGCTCTGGAAGAGACGCTGGTCAGCGTGCTCGAGAACCGGCCCGACCACTGCGAAGTGATCGTGGCGCTGGGATGCGAGTATGCCGATCCGTGGAACATCGGCGACGAGGTGCAGTTTGTCCGTGCCGAGGGCTCCGGCCTTGTGGCATGCGTCAACGCGGGAATTTCCGCAAGCACCGGCCCAGTCGTGCATCTGCTGGCCGCCGGCTGGAAGGCGACGCCCGGCTGGACCGACGCGGCGCTGGCCCGCCTGCGGGACAGCAGCGTTGGCGCTGTTGCGGCGGTGGCCGTGCAGGCCTCCCCGCCTGAGCAGATGACGGCGGTCGGCATCCGCCTGAGTTCGGGTGGCCGAAGGATCGTGCTCGGCACCGACAGCCGGGCCTGGGCGGAGCGGGAAGGGGCGCGACGCCTTCCCTTCTCTCCGGTGACGGCTCCGACGCTGGAGGCTGGTTTCTGGCGGGCCGAGGTGGTGCGGCCGCTCGGCTTCTCAGCCCCCTGTGGCGATCTCTATGCCGATGCGGACAAGGCAGTGGAGTTGGCGGCTGCTGGACTGGTGACGGTGCTTGAGAAGCAGTCGGTGGTGGTGGCGCCGGAGCAGGTGCACAAGCGGCCCGGTGCGTTCAGGGAGGGGCTGCAGCGCGAGCGCCTCTTCTGGCGGTCGCTGGCGGGCCGGTCGCTCGTCGCAAGCTTGCCGCTGCATGCCTGGGAGATCGTGCGGCATGCGGTGTTGGCGGCGCCCCTGGGCACGCTGCCGATGCTGCTGGGCCGGCTGGTAGCCACACTGCAATTCGGCAGTTATCTGTCCCGGTATCGGCAGCTCAAGGCGTTGCTGCAGGTGGCCACTGCCCGGGCGGCTGAGCCCGCGCAGGAAGAGCCGTCGAGCATCCGGATCGACGCGGCCCATGGTGCCCTGGCGGCGCCTCATCGCCAGGCGGCGGAAGCTCCCTTGCGGCGTTCAGCCTGACGTTTGCCGCTTTATTCGGCCGGAGAGGGCTGAAAAAAGAGGGCTGGCAAACAGCTGCCTGCCGGTGGAATCGTGGGCTGGGCCCCATCTATTGCAGGCGCTGCGCGGCTGATAGACTGTGGACAAGTGCTGATCGCTGGTCAACGCTTGAAGCGTTTGCTTGAGTGTCGAGCGGCAGTTGGTGCAGAGAAGCGGGTCTCCGTAGCTCAATTGGATAGAGCGTCGGCCTCCGAAGCCGAAGGTTACAGGTTCGAGCCCTGTCGGGGATATTTTGTTTTTGCCGGCCACCGCCTCAGGGTGGCAACGCCCCATGTGCCGCGCTCGATCAGGCAACGGCGTCTGCCACCATTTTCCACGCATGGCCCTGCTCTTCCGCTGAGCGACCGAAAATGGTGGCTGGCACCGTTTCCGGGGGACCACCTCTGGCTCGTCCCACCAGGGCCGAAGCACAACCGGACGCGGAACCCATTTGTTTCCAGACGGGGTGAGCCTGCACCCCACCGACTTGGGCGTGCCACAGGTTTGATTGCTCCTCAGGCTGTTCGCTGCAGGACGCTTCTGAGTTCGTGCAGAGCCAGCGGCTGTGGCAACGGTTTGCCAGCCTCTTCCAGCGTTTCAATCGCCTCCTCGACGAGCTCGCAGAGTTCGGTGAACACTTTCGTGGCATCGTCGCCATAGGCTCCGCCGTACATCAACTGGGGGCAACTGCCGACAAAGCAATTGTCTTCGTCTGACCACTCGACAACCTTCACGTATAGGTCGCCTTTCGCCATTGGTTCACCTCATCGATGGCCTCTTGAACCGTCTTCTCAAGATGCCGCCGGGCATCCTCGCCGTCCCTTTCCGATATCGTAACCACCTTCGCAAGGAGCGGATGCCTGTAATTCCGATGGCTTCCCTTGCCCGGTCGCTCTTCAAATCCGTCATCCAGGAGATCCCAGGAGATCACTGATGATGTCACGGATTTTGCGGGGCATGCGACTGATCCTTGGGGCAGCAAACAGAAAGTGTATATTTGTACACTTTATTGTCAAGCGAACCCAGGACCACGGTTCACCCGCGGATTGGCCTGCTCCCTTCAAATGGTTGAGGCCGGATCACGCCGAACGCTGCATGAGGTTTCCAAACTCGCTGCGGGACAGTGGTTGCGGCAACGGTTTTCCGGCCTCCTCGAGCGTTTCGATGGCTTCGTCGACGAGCTCGCAGAGTTCGGCGAAGACCTGCTTGGCATCGACGCCATGGCAACCGCCGTAGAACAACTCCGGGCAGCTGCCTACGAAGCAGTTGTCTTCGTCCGACCACTCGACAACCTTCACGTATCGGTCGCCCTTCGCCATTGGTTCACCTCGTCGATGGCCTGCCGAACCGCCTTTTCGTGATAACGCTGCGCGTCATCGCCGTCCTTACCCGATATCGTAACCAACTTGGACAGCAGCGGATGCCTGTAGTTCCGATGGCTTCCCTTGCCGGGTCGCTCTTCAAATCCGGCATCCAGGAGATCACTGATGATGTCACGGATTTTACGGGGCATGCGGCTGATCCTTGAGGCAGCACGCAACCAAGTGTACGCATGAACACTTTTCCGTCAAGCACCCCCCAGGCCATGACTGACCCCCCGGTGTGGTAGGCTACCCGGCATGCTGGGCCCTCGCCTCAATGCCGCCTCCTACGCCGCGCCCGTGAGCGATTTTCTCGCCGCGAGCGACGAAGCGGTCTACGCGCCGCTGGCCGGCCCCCATGGCTTCACGCTCGTCCCCGAGCAGCTTTCCGCGTGGCTTCTGCAGTTGCCTGTGCTCCGCGCGGCCTTGGCGACTCTTGGAACCGTGGACCCCGCCCCATGGATCCACCTTGAGTTCGATATCCCGCGGCTTGGCCGGCGGGTCGATGCCGTGCTCGTCACCAGCGCAGCAATCGTGCCGATTGAGTTTAAGGTTGGCGCGAAAAAGTTTGAGCGGCTCGACTACGAGCAGGCTTGGGACTACGGCCTCGATCTCAAGAATTTTCATGCCCCGAGCCACTTGGCGCCGATCTTTCCGATCCTCTGTGCCACCGAAGCGCCGCGGGGCGACCCGCGTTGGAAGCTGCCCCATGCCGACGGCGTGCGACCGCCGTTTTGCTGCAATGCCGAGTCGCTCGGCAAGGTGATCGCTCTGGCACTGGACGAGGCAAAGGTGCCTGCTGCCTCATTCACGCAGGACGAGGAAACGGTGCCTGCCACCTTTTTAACGGATGACAATGATTCGTCGGCCGACGTCACAAAAAAGTTGGCTGGCACCTTTTCCGGCCTCACCCCATCCACCTGGGGCACGGGAGCCTATTCCCCAACGCCCACGATCATCGAAGCGGCCCGTGCGCTCTACGCCCGGCACACGGTTCACGACATCACCCGCAGCGATGCCGGAGCGGTGAATCTTGCCGCCACGAGCGACTCGATTGAGAAGATCATCGCCGCAGCGAAAACCGGCAGCCGGAAGGCGATCGTGTTTGTGACGGGCGTGCCTGGGGCTGGCAAAACGCTCGTGGGCCTGAACGTGGCCACGCGGCATGGCCGGCAGCGCGACTCCGCCCATGCTGTGTTTCTCTCGGGCAACGGCCCACTCGTGGCGGTGCTGCGCGAGGCCCTCGCCCGCGATGAACTGGAACGCCGCAAGGATGCCCACGAGGCTATTTCTTCAGCTGCCGTCACAAACACGCTGGCTGGTACTTTTTCCGGCCGCCCCCGCATCGGCGAATGCCGCACGGCGGTCAAAGCTTTCATTCAGAATGTCCACCACTTCCGCGACGACACGCTTCGCAGCCCGGCAGCGCCGGTGGACCATGTGGTGGTGTTCGACGAGGCTCAGCGGGCGTGGGATGCCCGGCAGTTGGCGAGCTTCATGAAGCGGAAAAAGGGGCTTGCGGGATTTACGCAGACCGAGCCCGACGTCCTGCTTTCCGCGATGGATCGTCACCCCGACTGGGCTGTGGTGGTGTGTCTTGTGGGCGGCGGGCAGGAGATCAACACCGGCGAGGCTGGCATCAGCGCCTGGCTGAAGAGCCTGCGGAGTGTTTTTCCGGAGTGGGACGTCTTCATTTCACCAAACCTCACCGATTCGGAGTATGCGGCCTCGGGCGCGCTCGAGCGGCTTTCCGCGTCGCGGGAGGTGAAAACGGGGTCTGGCGCCATTTGCTGGTCGGCGCCGTCCGACCAGCCCCGGCCGCAGGCCGGGGTCTCCAGACAGTTGGGGCCTGACGCCGTTTTCTTGGTGCACGACCCCGCGCTCCACCTCTCCACCTCGATGCGTTCCTTCCGCGCGGAAAACGTTTCCCGATTCGTGAAGGCGCTGCTCGACGGCGAGGCCGATCTCGGCCGCGACCTCTTTGCCGCCTTCCGCGCGCACTATCCGGTTGTGCTCACGCGGAGCATGCGGGAGGCGCGGCGCTGGATAAAAAAACAGCGGCGGGGCACGGAGCGGGCCGGCCTCGTGGCCTCTTCATCCGCGCAGCGGCTCAAGCCCCACGCGATCGACATTCGGGTGAACATCGATCCGGTGCATTGGTTTTTGAGCTCCGCCAAAGACACCCGCTCGTCGCTCTATCTGGAAGACGCGGCGACGGAGTTTCAGGTGCAGGGGCTGGAGCTCGACTGGACGATCGTGACGTGGGACGCCGATCTCCGCTGGTCGGGCGCCGACTGGAGCTATCACAGTTTCCGGGGCGCACAGTGGACCGACGTGAAGAAGCCCGAGCGGAAGCAGTATCTGAAGAACGCCTATCGCGTGTTGCTCACGCGGGCCCGGCAGGGGATGGTGATCTTCGTGCCGCCGGGAGCAAAGCGCGACCGGACACGGAACCCGGCGTTTTACGAGGGGGTGCACGAGTACCTGACGGACATGGGCGTGCCGGAGGTGTGATCCGATATCAGGCATTCGGCTGATTCGACGAGTGGGTAGACCTTGGCCTTGGTCTTGAGCCAGCGTTTACGCCAACACCCAACGAATGCACAACCGTCTCACCGAACGATGATCCTGCCGAGAACTGATCCAGAGCTCCCCGCACCTGCGGAAACTGGAAATAGATTCTCATCAGGCAGTCGTACACTCGAGACTGCAGGACGGCCCCATTGAGCCATCGCGATATGCTCTCGGGTGCGCAGCGAATCTTGTCTGCGAACTGCTCTTGGGTGACCCCCAGCTCCTTGATTCCGGCCTTGATTTGCTGCGGATTCAGAATTCCGACGTGCTTTCGCAAGGCTGCCTGCAGCGGTTCATCCCCCTCTTCATCCGTCACGGATAAATCGCAGGTCGCACAGTGCCACTCAGGCATGTCCGTCACAAGAACGTCGTAGGCAACGCCCTCATAGCGCAACTTCCGATGGTGAGGCGTCGCTATTCGATGCGCAAACGCCCCGCCACATTGATAACACTTCGGAATTCTCTTGCTCATCGCTCGCTCTCCGGAATACGGTCGATGGGATCGGAATCGATCGCCGTGTGAAATCTCAAAATGATGATGTGGGACGCGGCAGGGTTGTCGGAATCTATGTTCAACCCGAACTTCATGTACATCTGTTTTCTCGTTCCGATCAGCGGTTTCATTTCGCAGAGGTGATCAAAGGAACCTCGGCAGTCCGGGTCGGGTTTGGCCGTCTCTAAGTCCGTCCAAAAGTCGATCAGGAACCGCCGAACTGTGGCGACTGGAGGCCGCCCATCGGCCATCACTTCAACTCGGTTGTATGCATTCGGCGGCGCCAGACTGATGCTCTGCATGGCGTTCCGCTTCAGAACGGCCTTCACGATCTTCTGGATGTGCTCCGGGGCGCGCTTTCCGGCTAAGGGACTCACGGGCATTCTCCGCAGAAACGAAGGATGCCACATCTCGCTATCGACCAAGGATAGACCTGAACTTGACATATGTCAAGAACGCAATTTGCGGCTGATTTCAAGACGTTTCTGCCCGGCGGGCATCGCCTTTGAGCTCTATTCTGCATGCTGCAGTTGCCTCTGGGGGGAGTCGAAGCTGAACTGGTCCATACCCCCTATCCAAGCGGTATCTCTCGGCACTGTCAAGAGGCAGCCGGACGCAGCCCCCGGGGGTCTAAGAGGGTATGCACGAATACCTGCCGGACATGGGCGTGCCGGAGATTTAGACCGACTTGCCGAGTTCCAGAGCATTGGAAAGAACAGGCAGGCCATTGACACAATACAGAACATGCGTACAGTATCCGGCAATCAGCCCAAGGCCTGACATTCAGGTGCCCAGTGATTCCTTCTTTTCTGCCAGATGGTCGGCTTCCGGAAGGCCTCCATGGAGCATCCGAGCGCGAAATGCTCAGTCGGTTTGCCACAGGATCGCCCCAGCGAAATCTCTTGGGCAGGACGATAAGCCACTGGACTCGGCTCTGCAGATCGGCAGGAGCAACGCGACTGTGTGTCGACGGCAGTTTCGTGACCGCGAAGGACGCACCAAACGATGCCGACGCGGTCGTTTTGCTCGGGCCTGATTTCGCCAATCGAATCGCGCACGTCAATGTGGATGCAATTCTCCTGGCGGAAATTCTCTATTCACGGCCGAAAGAGCATTTATTTGCGGCGGAGGATCGCCGCGACTGGGACGACTGGATAGACTTCTTCAGTCGAACGATCGATCCGACTGTCCGTAAAGGACTCGTGGAGGTGACGCTGTGATTTCCAACCCGGCGGAATACGAAAAGGCCCACAGTGACCTGCGAATCCTTGAGCAGCGCATCGCGGACCTCGAGCGCGAGCATCCGATTGGTGAAAAGGGATTCACCAAGGCGGGCGTGCGCAAGATGATCGCCAAGATCAATGAACAACTCGCAGCCTTCGAGGGCCGCGAGGAAGCCAGGCTCGCCGCGTTACGAACCTGAGCACGGCAACAGTGAGCCCGGCCCGATTCCGCGAGGCTTTCATACTCGCGGCGCGATCCTCGAGAACTCCCCGACGATCATCAGATCCCCCGCGTCCTCCGGCTCGATCTCAATCGGCGCAAATTCCTGATTCACTGGCAGCAGCTGAATGCGGTCATGCCGCCAGCCGTCGGCGGTGACGGTCTTCTCCGAATGGTATTTCTTGACGGTGAACCGGCCACCGTTCTCGCCTGCGCCGACCGTGCTCAACTGCACCAGCACGATCCGGCCCTCGCGCGAGCCGGCCGGACACGGCCGGAACAGACACCATGAGCCGTCAGCGATCAGCGGTTCCATCGACCTGCCCGTCACCCGCGCCACGAACATGCCGGGCTTGAGCGTCACGCCCGGCACCTCCGTCCAGCCGATCTCCTCCGGCACACTTTCCGGCCCCCAAAAGCCAGCCGCGGCGGTGAGGTCGTAGACCGGGACATGGGTGGTGTAGCGGGAGGCGGGGGGCGGGGAGTCGAGGAGTGGGCCCGGGGGGGCGGAGACGGTTGGAGTGGGGATGGGATTCGGCAGATTGGAAACCACACCGCCACGAACCGGAGCGATGAACCAGGCGTCGCCCTCGCGGCGAAACTCGACTTCAAAGCTCGTGCCGGGGAGACCGGCATCGGGACCGAACCACTTCCGCAGCAGCGAGGGCAGCTCGTTGTGGAGCGTGTCGCCCACGCGGCCTTCGCGTGGGCCGGCAACGTTGCAGGCGATCTTCACGAACCGAAACTCCCACTCCCGCGCATCAGGCAGCCCCACGAGCACCGGACCGTTGGGCCGCCCCGGCTCTTCATCCACCGTGGGCAGCTTCAGAAAGGGTTTACCGCGGGATTGAATAACCCTCGCCAGAAACCCGGTCGCACTCGCCCGCGGCCGGGCATGGGCCGCCAGACGAAAATCGACAAGTTCCCCACTCATGCTCTCGAGCGACCCCCGCAGCCGCTCTTCGCACTCGAAGGCCACGCGAAGAGAGTCGTCATCGATCGTGAACCAGCTCCGACCCTCCTGCTCCTGCATCCAGATTGAAATTGGGAACTTCCGCCAACTCGAAACCCACTGCTGCGGCGATATCTTCACCGGCTGCCCCGTGGCGGCGTCGGCTATGTCCCGGCGGAGGAACTCGTGGGCCACGAGAAACTCCCTGCACTTTGCCGCCAGCTCCGGGATCGGCATCCCTGAAAAGACCGCGTCGTTGTCAAGCAACACTCGCAACAGAACCATCTTGAACGACTTCGTCATCCGCGTGGTGGCCAGCATCACGAACCAGCCGCGGAACAGGCTGAGACATTCCGCCTCCAGATCGGTCGCGTCGCCCTCGGCCGCCACGAAATCGAACCAAGTCGTGAAATCCGGCGGCAGCGTCCGCGGATTGTAGCCCCGGTGAAATATCTCCGTCATCGCAGGCCGCCGCGCGAGGTCGGCGCGGAGATCGCGATACGCCTCGACCACCGCCGTCTTGCCCTTCGGCAGAAACTGCTCCAGCAACTGCTTCGCCTCGACCTCCACGTCGAGCACGCAGCCTGCCGGCAGCAGCGGCTCAGAGCCGGAGAGATATCCCTTCAGCACCGCGAAGAGCGTGGCGTTGGCGGAGGTCTCGGCAGAAGGCGCCAGCGACAACAGATGCACCAGCCGGCTGGCAAACACGCGATGATTGCCAACGAAATCGATGACATCCAGCCGCGTTTTTCCAGTTGCCGCCCGCAAGCCGCGGCCGAGCTGCTGCAGAAAAACAATCTTCGACTCGGTGGGCCGGAGCATCACCACACGGTCGACCAGCGGCAGATCGATCCCCTCGTTGAAGAGGTCGACCGCGCAGAGGGCTTCGAGCCGCCCTTCCTGAAAGGCAGCCAGGGAGGCCATGCGGGGATCGCTCCCCTCGCCCGAAAAGACCGCCGCCGCCCGCACGCCCCGCTTCACGAGCCAATCGCGGGCAAAGAGCGCGTGCCGCCGCGAACAGCAGAAGACGAGGGTGCGACGGGAAATCGGGGACGGGAGCGGATTTCCCATAGTAACCGGGTTTGCATCGCTTTCAGATGGCGGAAATCCGCTCCCGTCCCCGATTTCCCATTCCGCCCAGAGGCGGTCCATGCGGTCGCTATTTTCCAGAGCCACCTCCAGAGCGAGCGGATCGAAGCGGCCGTTCCGCCATGGAATCTGCTCGAAGTCAACGTCGTCCTTGAGCCCCCGATACCGAAAGGGCACGAGCGAACCCTCGGCAATCCCGTCGCCTACGGTCGCCTGATAGGCGAGGATGTCGTCAAAGAGCGTGGCCACATCGACGCCGTCGGTCCGCTCCGGTGTGGCTGTCAGGCCGAGCGTGAACACACTCTTCAGCCGCGCCAGCACCCGGCGATAGCTCGGGGCCTCGGCATGATGCACCTCGTCGATCACGCAGTAGTCGAAGGGGGGAGCCGCAGCGAGGGCCTCGAGTCCCTCTGGCCGCGCGAGCTTCTGAATCGAGGCGATGACGAGCTGGCCAGAGAGATCAGACGACGCCCCCGCACACCACGACACGCTCGCCGGCTCCAGCGCCAGCCGCAGCGTGGACTCTGCCTGCGCCAAAATCTCGGCCCGATGGGCAATCACCAGCACCCGCGGCGGCCGGCCGAGTTTTTCACTGTGGGCGACCACATCAAAGGCGGCGAGCCAGGTTTTCCCCAGACCCGTCGCCACGGCAACCAGCGCCTTGGAATAGCCCTCAGCCCGGATCGCGGCGAGCGAGGCGAGCGCTTCGCGTTGCCAGGGGCGGGGCGACGGCAGATCCTGCCGGCCATCGTCTGCCTCGAAACTCATCCCGGCGGCCGATTCGTTCTCGGCGACCGGCAACCGCTGCACGGCACCTGTCTCATCCCACAGGTGACGCAGTTTGGCTGCCTGCGCGGCCCGGGTGGCGTATCGCTCAACCACATCGACCGAAAGCGGCGTCGACTGCTGCCAGAGGTCTTCGACGGCGGCGGCGATCTCGCGGTCGAGGGAATCCTCGCCCGAGGTCTTCCCGATCAGATTCCACTCCACGCCCGTCTCCAGCGCCGCCCGCGAGAGATTGCTCGATCCCACCACCACGACCCCGCCGGAGGCATCGGCGATCCGCCACGCCTTCGGATGAAACGAGGCGGGCGAGCCGCGCAGGTTTTTTAGTTCCGCAAGCCGGGCCTGGAGCGCCTCGCCAGCGAGATCGGACCAGCCGAGGAGCCGCCGCAGGGCCGCTGGGGACGTGATGCAGAGATAATCCCCCACGACCAGCCGCACGCGGGCGCCAGCAGCGATGGCAGCAAAGATTGCTTGCTGAATGATGTCGAGACCGGAGGGCTGCACGAACGACACCAACAGATCTATTTCGGTCGCGCCCGGGAGTCGACCGACGAGATTTTTCCACAGTGACGTTTGGGGATGACCGGTCGAAAGAGAAAGCGCGAGCGCAGCGGAAGCCTCCGCCGGCGCCAGATAGTTCCCCTTCCCCGGAATCACATGCCGCACCCCGCCGCGCGGATCGGCCATGTCGCCGGCGTAGCGCGGGATGACGTGCACATGCACATGCGGCACCGTCTGCCCGGCAGCGGCACCCGAATTGAAGCCGACGTTGTAGCCATCGGGCTGCGGATCGAGCCGCGCATCCAACAGCGTTTTGACGCTGGTGACAAGCTCCATCAGGGCGGCCTGCTCCGCCGGCGTGCACTCAAAGAAGGTGGGCACCACGCGCCGCGTGATCACCAGCACATGCCCCGGCGTGACCGGAAACGAATCGAAGATCGCAAAGCAGAGCCCGTTGGCACAGAGCCAGTCGGCCTCAGAGATCTCGAGAAATGGGGATGCGCTTTTGGGCATGGCGGGAGTTTACCCCCCTCAGGGCCAAACGTGGTCCCAACGGACCTCAGACCGCCCGCGGTTGACGAAGGAATGAACTTATGTACACTCGCCGAAAAGCCATCCGCCCATGAAACTGCCGAACGCCTATCTCGCAACGGTCTCGACACGCAAGGTTCGCGGATATCTCCTCAGTTCGACGCATCCGCGAGGCAAGTCAAAGGCGGCTTTTTTTCGAAACCTGGGATTTCCCGCAGAGGAGCCCCAATGGCTTATCGCTGAACTCCGCAGACACGCCGCGGAAAACCAGGTTTTTCAGAGTACAGAGACCGATTTCGGCAGCCGATACGTCGTCGATGGCCGGATTATTTCGCCAGTTGGTGCCACCGCCCCGGTCAGGGCCGTTTGGTTCGTCGATACCGGACAGGAAATACCGCGGTTTGTGACAGCCCACCCGCTGCGCCGGAGAAGCTAGAATGACGAAGATCTTCGATTCTGAATCTGGAGATGGCTCAGACGTGATCCACGAACTTGATGAAGTTGTGCTGAAGTGTGATCTTACCGGAGAAAAACTCGCGGCCGGGGATATCGGAACCGTGGTGCTCGTACATCGGGACGGCCAGGGATACGAGGTTGAATTCTCCACACTCGACGGCGAAACCATCGCCGTTTCAACATTGCGGGCCGATCAGGTGCGGCCGGTGCACCACGACGAAATTGCCCACGCCCGTACGATCGTGTCGTACCGAGGGCCCTGCCCCGAGGGCAAACCGCCCTCGCGGCAAAGCGGTAGCTGTCAATGAACTGGGAAAATAGCTGGTTCGATGACGACACCAAACCAGCCGCGACGAATCCCGGAGCCCACGCCGGCCGAAACGGAACGGCTCCACAGGCTGCGGCACAGCATCACCAACGAATTGCCCGATCTCATCATGCGTGACCAATTGCGGCAGGAGGCGCGGGAGGAACAATCGATCAGCGGGGCGGTGCGCGACGCTGTTCAGCGCAGCGACCTGCCTCTGGAGGCGATCGCCGCGAAGGCTGGGCTGCCACCGCTGCAACTCGATGAATTTCTGACAGGCGAACGCCCGCTCCGATCGGACCTGCTCGACCGCGTGGCAGCGGTGATCGGCTATCAGATGCCACCCGCCCGTGCAGGGGCATAACGCTGCCGGGGCCGCCATGATCATCTATGCGGAAACGAAGCAACGATTTCTCGAAGACGTTGACCATAATCGGCTCCAGCGGCGGTTGATCGACGGCTTCCAGCGGCAGACGGGGGGCGTGCCGGCTGACCGCAGCGTGTGGGCAGACGAATACGCCCGCTTCTCAGGCGCACTGCGCCGGGCGAATGTCGATGACGACATGCAGGTGGCGATCGAATACCACATCTCTGCGGCCGGCCGATCGCGGGTCGACGTCTTGCTGGCCGGCAATGACGGCACGAGCGACAACGGCCTTGTTCTCGAACTCAAGTCCTGGAGCGAGGCTGAGGCTTCGGAGGTGCCAGACCTCGTCTGGTCGCCCTATGGCGGCGGGAGGCTCAGCCAGCATCCCTGCGTGCAGGCCCGCAAATACAAGGGGCTGATCCTGCGGTTCAACGCCGACATCGCCGAGAAAGGGGTCGGCATCCATTCTGCCGCGTATCTCTTTAACCTAACGCGCCGGCGACCGGAACCGCTGGAGGACCCCCGCTACCGGCACATTATCGACGACACGCATCTCTTTCTGGCCGACGACGCCGATGCCCTTTCCCGTTACATCGAGAAATATGTCCGCCATAGATCGCGGCACGATGTGCTCTTCCTGCTGGAGAAGGGGCGGCTGATCCCGGCCCCGGCCCTGATCGAATGCGTCGGAAAGATGCTCGACGGCAACGAGGAGTTCGAACTGCTCGACACCCAGAACGAGGCTTTTCAGATCATCCGGCATGAAATAGCAAGCGTGGCGACCGCCGCCAAGCGGCAGGTTTTCATCATTCATGGCGGCCCCGGCACCGGAAAATCGGTGATCGCCGTGCGCCTTCTGGCCGAGGTGCTCCACTCGAAGCGGCTGGGGTTTCTCGTCGCGCCCAACAAGGCCTTTCGCGACACGCTTGCCGAGCAGCTCACGAGGCGGCACCGCGAACTGCGCGCGGATGGGGAAGCGCTGCTGCAGTCGTCGTGGAGCTTTCACACCGCCGATTTTCTCAAAGACAAAACGCACGAGGTTTTGATCGTCGACGAGGCCCACCGGCTCAAGGATCAGGCCTACCAATACAAGGGGCAGAGCATGGTGGACGACATGGTGCGGGCCGCTCGCACCAGCGTGTTCTTTCTCGACGAGACCCAGCGGGTGCAGTGGAACGACTCGGGCAGCGAAAGCCGAATCCGCGAGGCGGCGCGGAAGTTCAAGGCTCATGTCCATGAGCCCTTCACGCTCACCGCCCAGTTCCGCTGCGGCGGCTCCGACGGCTATCTCAATTGGCTCGACGACGTGCTGCAGGTGCGGCCCACAGGCAACTTCGACAACTGGGCCGATGAGCAGTATCAGTTTCGCGTGTTCGACGACGCCCAGCAGATGTACGCAGCACTCAAGGCTAAGAACACCGCCAACAAGGCTCGGCTGATCGCGGGATATTCCTGGGAGTGGCCCACCAAGGGGCGCCAGCGGCATGGGCATGTGAAGCACGTGCAGGCTGATGGGCTGTCGCTGCCGTGGAACTTCATGGGGGAAAACTGGGCGACGTCGCAGGACGGCATCGATCAGGTGGGCTGCGTACACACCTGCCAGGGAGTGGAGTTTGACTGGCTGGGTGTGTTGATTGGTCCCGATCTGCGCTATGAGCAGGGCAAGGTGGTGGGCGATCCCACCCAGCGGGCGAAGACTGACAGTTCGCTCAAGGGCTCAAAGAAGGCGCTCACGGAGGCCAAGGGGGACGCGGCCGCCACCGCACACGTGCACGCAAAGGTGCAGGCAATCATCAAGAACACCTACAAGGTGCTGCTCTCGCGGGGCCGAAAGGGATGCTTCGTGTGGTGTGCCGATCCGGCGCTTGGAGACTATCTCCGCCAGCGTCTGCGGCTGGCATCGCAGACGTTTGCGACTTCTTTAGCGACTTCGACCGGCAGCGAGCCCGCCGCAAGCAGGCTCGAGATCGAGCCGACGCCGCCGGGCAAGCCGTACAAGGAGTGGCTGCCGGTCTACGATCTGCAGGCTGCCGCGAGCGAATTCGGACCGAGCGTGGCTGCCGATTGCCTCGGCTGGGTGCCGACGCCAGCGGGCGTGCGGGGGGATGAGCGATTTTTTGTGGCACAGGTTTTGGGCAGATCGATGGAGCCGTTGATCCCCGATGGCTCGTACTGCGTGTTTCGCAATGACGTGGCTGGCAGTCGCAGTGGCAGGGTGTTGCTCGTTCAACACTGGGGGATCAGCGATCCTGAAACCGGCGGCTCGTATACGGTGAAGGAATATCGGTCTCTCAAGGTCGAAGATCCGGACTCGGGAGACGACGCCGCCTGGACTCACACCGCGATTCAACTGATGCCACGCAACAAGGATTTTCGAGCGATCTGGATCAACCCCGACCAAAGCGACCAACTGCGTGTGATCGCCGAATTGGTTTTTGTGATACCCAATTCAGCGCGGTGACATTGCGGGAAAGGAGAAGCCGAGGACCAAGACTCCCTACGCTATGAGAAATGGCAGCACGCCATGGTACCGGGATCGGCACCTCGCTCAATCTCTCGATCTGATCTCCTGCGACAACAAACAGACTGTGTTGCCCCGGCCAAGGGATCACAATCACTCAGCGCACACTGATTGACCCTGCGCATGAACACACGTATCCTTGAGGGCGGTCTGGTACAACGCTCGAGAGGTGCTCGATGAACTCATGGGAACGTTGCATCGCAGTTGAGCGGGACCCCGCAAAGGTCGGCGGCGTGTGGGTTTTCACCAATACACGTGTGCCGGTGCGGGCTCTTTTCGAAAACCTCGAAGATGGCGCAACCATCGATGAGTTCATCGAATGGTTTCCTGGTGTTACCAGAAAGCAGGTCGAGGCAGTGCTTGAGTTCACGGCCGCCAGCCTTGATCTTCAGATATCCGCATGAAGGTTCTTTCTTGTAAAGGCACGCCGGTGCCTCTTCGCCGTTATCTGGTGGCCCATGAGGTTCACACTGTCTTCGAAAAAGGGTGGAGCCAACTCCACAATGGCGACCTGCTTGCGACGGCCATTCTCCATGGGTATGAGGTGCTGGTCTCTACAGACCAGAACCTTCGGCACCAGCACGATCTTCGAAATCTACGGCTTGGCATCGTCGTCCTCATGACCACATCGTGGCCGCAAATACGCAAGAACACGCCGGCAGTCGTCATGGCTCTCGCTGAAGTCGGGGCCGGTGGTTTGGTCGAAGTTCCTTTCGCCGTACACTGACCGGCCGTGGATCTCCACCGAATCAGGAAGCAGAACGGATGGCTTTTTCAGCAAAGATTGAAGGGGACGAACTCGTCCTGCGGATCCCCATGAACGCCAAACCGGAACGCTCTGCCAGCGGAAAAACGCTCGTCGTCGCCTCCACATACGGCAACAAGGAAACCGACTGCATTGTGGATGGCAAGAAGGTGACCGTCGGCGTCAACGCCTACATCGCCAAGAAATAGCGCGTTTGGAATAGCTGGAGCGACGACTTGCTCATTGAGCGATGAAGGCGAAGGGGTCGGCGAACTTTTTGTGAGCGCAGCGACGAAACTTTTGCCGCCCCGAAGCCGGCGCTTCATGTTCTTCGGATCTGCTCCAAAACTTTTGGAGCCATGCTTCCCTGCATAAAGAGCAACTTCCCACCTCCCCTTCGCCCCGCAGTTTCTCCAGCCGGCCCAGCGCCCAAGCGGCCAAGAAGCGTGGCCTACACTGCGAGCCTCCCGCAAGGGTCTGGATCGATCGCAGTTTCCTCCGGAGGCCGTTGGCCATGAAGACTCTTCTCTGCGCCGTGATGTTGATGCTCCTTTCCTGCACGCCTGCCTTTGCCTGGCCGCGCAGCCAGCGGGGCCGCAGCTCCACAACGCCCACCGCGACTGTTTCCCAATCCGCCTGCAGCAACAACAGCTCCGCTCAGGGCGTGGCCGAAGCGATGGCCAACTCCGGCAGCGTCGCCCATTTCGGCGGCAACAGCGGACACGAAGGCTGCGGCTGCGGCTCCACCCAACAGGCCGCCTACAACAACTGCTGCTATGCCACCAGCAGCATGGCCACTGTCGATGTCGGCTATGCCCAGGGACGCAACGGTCTGTGGTATTGCTGCCGGCGCTATCGCTGATCCCGGAACTGTTTCCCGCGAGTCTGCGGGCGGCAACCCAAAAAAAACCGCTGGCAAGAGCCCGGGATTGTCGATAAAAGTGGGATTTGCCCACTCTCCCACTTTTGCGTATATTTCCGAAATGACGACAAAGACCACTGACAGCAAGGGCCGCCTCACGCTCGGCGAGCGGTTCGCAAACCGGACGGTGATCGTCGAGGTGATCGATGAGACCGAACTGCGCATCTCGCTCGCCCGGGTCGTGCCCGAGCGCGAGATGTGGCTCCACGAGAACCGTGCTGCCAGCGCCAGCGTTGGTCGCGGGCTGACCGAGGCCCGTGAAGGTCGCCTCTCGACCGGCCCCGATCTAGCCGCAGACGCTGCCCTGGCTGAGCGGCTCCAGGATTAGCCGACGTGTTCAGACTGCGCTGGACAAACGAGGCTGCCGCCGCCTACGCCAGCCTCAGAGAAAATGCCGAGGCTGCCCTGCAAAGGCCGCCGGTCAAGAAACGCCGCAAGGCGAATCGGAACGAGGGTCTCTTCAAGCAGGTTCACAAGTGCCTCTCGCTGCTGGCAGAGAACCCCCGGCATCCGGGCCTGCAGACCCACGAGTTTCGTTCGCTCGAGAATCCCTTCAATCCACACGAAAAGGTCTTCGAAGCCTACGCCCAGAACCGCACTCCCGGCGCCTTCCGAATCTTCTGGTGCTACGGTCCGGCGACCGGCGAGATCACGATCATAGCGATCACAGCCCATCCCTGACGGCGGCCAGTGTGACCGGCCCCGTCCGGGTACTCGCTACGCTTCCTGCACCGCCGTGATCAGCCGCTGCCAGCGCTCGCTGAGCCGGTCGACACAAAAGTGCTCCCGCACCCCTTCAAAGGCATTGCGCCGCTTGCGCGAGAGTGCGCCGCGATCGGCCAGCATCGCGGCCAGCGTCTGCTGAAACTCGGCCACAATCTCCGCCGTCGGCCGCTCAGCGCAGATCGCATCGAGATAGTTCGGATCGGCGGAATCGGGCTCCGAAGCATGCTTTGAGTTGTTGATCACCCAGCCCGCATCGAGGCCGCTGACTAACTGCCCCAGATCAGACCACTCCGGCGCGATCGCCAGAATCGCCATGCCACCAGCCATCATGGCGTAGGTTTTGCTCGGCAGACAGACACTCGCCCCGCCCGGGCTCAGCGACACCAGCCCCAGATGAAAATTGCGAATATCTTTGCGCCACTGCGAACTGGGGGTCGTCGAGATGATCTCGACGGGATAGCCCGCCAGCGACACCTTGAGCAACTCCGCCTGCGCCCCGCTGACATAAAAATTGAACCGCACGCGATCGGCCAGCTCCGAACCGCAAACCGCCTGCACTGAGGCGATGATCGACCGGGCATCGTGCAGATGGCCGAGCTGCCCGCCGTAGTGCACGATCAGAGTTCCCTCCTCCGGCAGCTCCGGCAGGCTGGGATCGTAGAGCGACATATCGGTGGAGATGTCGATGCAGTCGGAACGGGGGGCCGGGCCCCAGCGCGTTTCGGCATGCTGGCGGAGAAATCGCCCCAGATACACCGTGCCGTCACAGCTCGACTGATTGTGCCGGGCCACCACGCCGATCGCCCGGGAAACAAGCGAACGGCGATCGAGCTTCCCGGCAATTTCCAGGGCATCCGGAAAGAGATCGTAGAGCATGTGGATCACCCTGATCTGCCTGAAGCCCAGCAAGGCACGCACCATCCAGGGGGCATAGAAGGTGTTGCTGGAGACCACAAAGATGCTCGACCGCTCGCACCGCAGCCCCTGCACCAGCAGATAGGCCGGATAGAGCAGATACATCCTGATCCGCAGCCAGATCTTCGTGAGGCCTGAGGACCTGGCCTGCCGGCGATAGTCGTCTTCTGTGATCAGAAAGAGTTCTTGGACGTCTCTGCCGCCATGGCGAATCGTGTTGGCCAGAAAGAAGAAGTAGTCGATGCCGACGCTGCTGGCGACATAGACCTTTGGTTTGGCAGCCTGAGGAGATGAACGCATGGCGGCTGATCGGCTTTGGGCAGCACCGCTGCTTGAGGGAATGGCGAGCTTCCCTGCAGGCGGCCTGCCGATGGCTCAGGCGGGGTGGGGTGGCGGGGATGCCGGTGGTGCGATCGCGTCGATCTTTGCTGCCAGCACGAAATCGTTGCTGGAGAGACCGCCAATGGCGTGCGTGTAGATCTCAATCCAAACCCGGGAATAGCTCTCCAGATGGAGATCGGGATGATGCCGCTCCCGTTCTGCCAGCGCCGCGACATTGTTGAGCAGTTTGATCGCCGTGCGGAAGTCGGGCAGCGTGAACTCCCGGCGGATGCGCGTGCCCTCATGCGTGAGGTGCCACAGGGGCAGAAGCTGCACCTGTGCTGCGGCTTCATGAGGCGCATAGTGTGGCACGCCCCCCTCGCAGGGCACGCACTTCCCAACCGTTAGTTCTGCTGGCGTTTGTGGAGAATTCATGGAGGCAGTATCGGGGTTGGCAAGCCGTCCTGCCACCCCCGGCCAAAAGCCGCCACGCCGGGGGGGTCAGCGGACAGGCGCCGCGTCTGTCGCCGGCTTGTCGGCCGTGAGCAGCCCGATTCTCGCGCTCAAGCCCGCCGCCACCGCCTCATGGAGCGTGGCGCCCCACCAGTGGTCGAGGATCTCCGGCAGCGCGGCGGTCGCCGCGGCATCCGATTCCCGGCCGCGGAGATCGCGCACCAACGGCAGAAAGATGTCCGGATTCTGCAGCAGTTTCTGGCCGGCGAGAATGGCCTCGTCGTCGTGGAGCGTTCGCAGCAGCGACACCGCACAGCGATCGGCACCACAACTGGCCAGCATCGCCAGCACCGGCTGGCAATCGGCATGGAAGGCTTCCGGGCTCAGCCGTTCCTGACCATGGCGCGCCAGCGACACCGCCATTGAAGGCATCGGGGTCACACTCGCGGCAGCCAGATAGGCAACCGGACCATGCCGCTTGGAATTCGTGTAGGAGGCCAGTTCGATCAGCGCTACCGGGTCCCGTGAAACCGCGAACGCCCCCACGCGGGCCAGCGACGCCGGCCACTCCTCCCGATCGCACTCCCGCTCCGTCCAGCGCCACAGCTTGGCTGCCAGCATTCGATAGAGGGCCTTGGTCGGATCGGTGTCTTGCAGTGGCTTCTCTTCGCGCGGAATGGCCAGCGTCGGGGCCCAGGCTTCCTGATCGGCGCGGGCCATCGCAGCAGCCAGGGCTTCATCGGCGGCAGCGAATCCACCCCCTTCCGCCGTTCGCCGCAGGCTCCCGGCCACCGCCTTCAGTCGTTCCCGCCACACCGCCATCTTCGGTGCGACACCAAAAGCCTCGATCATCCGGCTCAGGCTCGCCCCCATCGACTCGCCGGCAAAGAACTCAATCCCGGAGGAGAACAGCGCCTCGGGGCGGGTGCGGTTTGGGCCGGCCGCCGCGCGCAGCGTAGCCAGATCGGCGGCAAAGCGTCCTGACGCCGCGTCCACAGCCATCCGGCCATGCTGCGGCACGTGCATCGATATCAGGCGACCGCTGCGCGAGTCGAATCGGGCAGACAGATCGGGGCGCGTCATGATCAGTTCATCCCCCTCCCAGCTCAGGGTGGGATGCCCCTCGTGGACCAGTGCCAAAACTGCCACCGGCTCGATCCGGGCCGTGACGGCAAGCGCCGCCGTTGCGTCGCGGGGCCGCAGTTCCATCGCCTGGGAGACAGAGAGTGCTGGCCGATAGCTGTGACGCCCCTGATCGATCGATTCCTTGAGAAACACGGCGACATTCACCATCACCCGCCGCTGCATCGGCATCGGCATCTCAAACCAGCCGGCTCCCTGCGGAAGAAACCAGCCCACGCCATCGCCGCTCACGGCCACCCCACAGGCCTCGGGGCTCGCTGGCAGCGCCGTGAGGAGTGCTCCCTGCCAGGTCGAAAGGACGAGTGCCCCCAGCGGCGCGGCGGTGGCCGGCGCATCGGCGGCAGTCCACGAAACGATGAAGTCGTTGTCATCGGCAAGCGTTTTGAGCAACCACTCCCGGCAGCGGAGCATCGTCTGCTCCTCCCGCGACAGCGGCTGGATCAGCGGCGTCACGTCGGAATATTCATCCAGATCGAATTCGGCCACCACACCCGTTCCACCCCCGGTGCCCTCGGCCGGGGGAACCTCGCGGAGTTTCACCTCGTGCCGCAGGAATCGTCCCGACTGACGGAGTGCCTCGCGCCAGGCGAGTCGGTCTTGCTCGGTGACAACGCTGCCCGGCACGATGCCGAGCGTCTGCTGCAGATCAGCCGCTGTGGTCCGGCCTCCCGGCAGAACCTCGCAGCCAGTCAGCACCGCTGGCGGCGGGAGCTCCCGAAATGCGATGACAAGCACTGCCCCATCCGTGCCCGGTCGCACTGCGAGATCGACAGGGGGTGGAGCAGCCGGCGCGCTGGCGGCTGACGAGCGGGTCGAACGCCCGGCAGACCTGTGCTCCTCCAGGAGTTTGGCGGCAGCGAAATACCCACGATCCCGCAGGAAACGGCTGATCGCGATGCGCACGGTGGCCAGATGCGGGGGATCGAATGGGGCAGGCTGCCCTTGGGTCCATGCCGGGCTCTCCATGCGCGCCGGCAGGCCGGTTGGGTCGAGCCAGCGGACACCCGTCCATCCTCCCTGCAGGTCAACCGTCTGCGGCACCGCCCCCGGCGGCGGACATTGCGACTGCAGCCAGCGGTGCAGCCCCTCGGCCAGATCGTCCGGCAGGCCGGTGATCTCGATGCCGGCAGCGAGTTGCCGTGGCCCCTCCACCACATTCAACACAACCCGTTCACCAGCGCCGCTCGACTCCACGCTCGCGGTGGCCTGCGCCGTGGCAAAGCCGGCATGTTGCAGCGCCGCGACAGCCCTCTGGCCAACGGCAGACAGGAAGGGATCGCGGTAGGCGTGCGGCCTGCTGAGCAGCAGGAGGGAATCATCATTGACCAGCGCACGAGAGAGCGGTTCCGCATCGATCTGCGTCAGGCCGCGCACCTCCAGCCGCTCGTCGTGGATGAGCGTGCCCATCGTTTGGGCGCCAGCAGGCATGGCCACCGCCATCATCCCCACCAGCAGGATGGCCGTGCAGACCCGCGCCTGGCGCGCAGAGCGCTGGCGACCGGAACCGGCAGCCCCATCTCTGGGCCACGGCACACAGCGGGCACGGAACATGTCAGGGCTTCCCGGGGAAGAACAGGCCGCAGATCGGGCCGGGAGGCTAGCACTCCTCCTCCCCTGGGGAAACGGCAATTGGCAGCACCAAGCTGGGGGGGCTGCGCTCTATCCACAGCCTGCTGGGCCGCAGACGGTAGGTATGCCGATCGAACGCGGGTGGAGTCTCCCGCACCGGTGCTCACACGCGGCAGCCTTTCAAGAAACTGATTCTCGACATGGACAGCTCCTCAAGCGTTGTACGGAAATCAGCAGGGAGCCGCCTCCAACGGGCACTTCGAGTCCTGCTGCTATCACCCGCTGTTCCCGTTCAATCAGTTCGGAAACGTGGAACGGGTCATGCTCCGACGTGGTCACCACGCCAGTGCGAAATACTGGCGCCGGGTACTACTGCCAGCGATCGCGCGGTAGGACCACTGCCAGATCCCGAAGTTCTTTCGTGGCGATGCCGCCTTCGCCGAATCTGCCCTTTCCGGCAAGCTCGAACAGTCGGGGGATCGACGCCGGGTCCAGGCACACCCGGACCCCGTCTGTAGACGGGCCGTCGGCAGGTCGACACACTTTTGTGACGACCTTCCGCCCCGAAGCGTTTTGGGGATGGCCAGCTGGGAAATCTCGGCCGGCAGGCGTCCGATCCAGGGCTGCACGCTCTTGTCTGGTGTCGTGGGGCACTGACAAGCCTTGCGGCACATCGACACCGTTTTTTCCGTCGGCGGCCTGCATCTGGCGTCACTCTGGAAGATGTTCGGCAGAGCCGGCAAATGGTAATATCCTCTGCTCATAAGTATTCTATTCCGGTCGCGCCCGTGTCGAGCTCGTTTTGAATGGATCCCCACAGATGGACAGCCTCTTTGCCTGGACGATCACCGCTCCCGCACTCGTGCTGCTGGCCGCTGTCCTTATCCCGCGGGGCTGGGCAAACGAACACCTCGATTTTATGCGGCGGCTGTCCAAAACCGCGACCGTGGCGGCTGCGGTACTTGCTGTTGTCGTTGCTGTGGGGCTGGCCTTCCGAGGACCGATCGACGTGCGCTTGGCGGTTGTGCCCGGCCTGCCCGCCCTCAACTTCGGTGTCTACTTTGACGACCTCGCAGCGATCATGCTGCTGCTGATCAGCATTATCGGTGCGGTAATCTGCCGGTACGCGGCCCGCTATCTCAACGGCGATCGCGAGCAGGGGCGATTCCTCTGCTGGATGCTCTTCACGCTCGGCGCGGTGCTCCTGCTGGTCACCTCCCGTAACCTGCTCCAGTTCGCTGCCGCCTGGATCTGCGCAGACCTCGGCCTCCATGAACTCCTCTGCCACCACCGCCATCGGTCCTGGGCCCTCTGGGCCGCACGGAAAAAACTCCTCATCAGTCTGCTCGGCGACGTCTTCCTGATCGCCGCCTTGGCGGTGACGTATGTCACCCTCGGCAGCCTCGACTACACCGACCTTTTCGCCAAAGCCGTGGCCCTGCGGGACCAGTCAGCACCGAACTCAATGTTGATTTTGGCCATCGGAAGCCTGTTTGTTCTGGCGGCGATGACCAAGTCGGCCCAGTTTCCGTTTCACAGCTGGCTGCCCGATACGATGGAGGCGCCCACGCCGGTTTCCGCCCTGATGCACGCTGGCATTATCAATGCCGGAGGCTTTCTCGTGATCCGGCTCAGCCCGCTGCTGGTGCTCTCGCCCGCCGCTCTTAGCATGCTGGCAATGATCGGCGCAATCACCGCGCTCCTCGGTGGCGTCGTAATGCTCTCGCAGACGAGCGTGAAGCGTTCGCTTGCGTTTTCGACAATTGCCCAGATGGGCTTCATGATGCTCCAGTGCGGGCTCGGCGGCTTTTCCGCGGCTTTGCTCCACATCGTCGCGCACTCGCTCTACAAGGCCCATGCCTTTCTCAGCTCGGGAAGCGTGCTGGAACAGGCTGCCCGCACCCAGCTGACCCAGGCACGCGCCCGCGGTGGTCGCGCGGTGCTGGTCACCGACATTATGGCCGTCGGCGGGGCAGTGGCGATCCTCGGGCTGACCCTCGCCTGCTTTGGGATCAAGATCACCGAAAAACCGGGCGGGATCGTCCTCGGCTTCGTGCTGCTGTTGGCTCTCACAAACCTGCTCTCCACCTTCCTCGCCACGCGGGTCTGGAACCTGTCCCTCCTCGGGTTTGCGGCGGCGGCGGTGGTGGCGTTCGCCTACTTCGCGAGCTTCGAGATCATCGACAGCCTGCTGGCCGCCACGATGTCGCGACAGCCCCTGGAGCGATCGCTCCTCGATCGGGCGGTGCATGTCGTGGCGGTGGCGAGTTTTGTGGCGATTTTCATCGTGCAAAACTTCATTCAGAACTTTTCGCATCTGGGCTGGGTGCAGGTCTTTTACGTGCATGCGAACAACGGCTTTTATCTCGACATTCCCTTCCGGCGGCTGACCGGCTGGATCTACGGCCAGCCGGCGGCCGTCTCATAGCCCGTGTCTTCCAAGGTGGCCCACCGCTCATGAACAGAGTTGCGACGAGCGGCGAAACCGCTACGACCAGAATGACTCCCGCGGAACTGACTCCCGCGGAACTGACTCCCTCGGCACTGGCGCCGCATCTCGCAGCCGTTGGCGCAATCATTCCGCCGCTCTGGCCATTGGCTG
>CAISJI010000119.1 GCA_903885565.1 uncultured Planctomycetaceae bacterium | reverse complement strand
TGCATCGCCTGGTCGAAGCGTCCCTCGATCACCTGGAGGTCGATCCCGTAACGCAGCCCGGTGGCGACAAGGGCCGGAGCGAGCAGCGACGTGGTGCCGTTGGAAAGAATCGCGAGGGTGTATGGACGAAGGCCGGGGATTGCGCTGCCGTCGCTGCGGGCTTTGATAGCCCCCGCCGCACGGGCGAGTTGACGCATCTCGCCGTCACCGAGGGCGTAGCCCGCCAAAACGCGAAGCTGCCTCGCCACCGCGCTGGCATCACCGCCGACGCCCTGACACCGCGAACGGAAGTCCGCCGGCGACCGCGGCAACCATGGAAGCCTCTCAAGGGGCGTGGGGTTCATGTCGGAAATCGCTTCGGTCGTCGCTGGACCAACGCCCCATCTCAGGGTATCTTTTCTCCTATGTCCCACGAGTATATCTACAGCCGTTTGATCGGGATTTTCCGAGACGTTTTCGACGACGAAAGCCTCGTGCCCAATCCCGCGATGACCGCCAAGGATGTTGCGGAATGGGACAGCCTCAACCACGTTCGCCTCATGGTGGCGATCGAGAAGGCGTTCAGCGTCCACTTCACGACCGCCGAGGTCTCCGGCCTTCCGGATGTTGGCCACCTCGTCGATGTGATCGCGGCCAAACTGGCGGCTGAAGGCCGACAGAGCGACGGCTGACACGGCGTCGGCTGCTTCTGCCGCGAGAATCGTGGTGCGATGCTTGAAACTGTCACAAGAACGGCCTCGCCGCGGGGACAATTCGATCCGCTCGTACACTGGGCCGGTAGGTTTGCCGTGCGCCGGGCCGTAAAGCGGGTGCTGCTCCGGCAGACCAACGTCGCCACGGAGTGGGCTTACTGGCGCCAGGCCAGCCGCTGGCGTGCGGCTGGCCGGCCGATATGCCTCACGCCACCGGCGGCAGTTCTCTGATGACGCCATCTCCTCCCACCACGATTTCGTTGGTGAGGCTCGACCGGGCCCGGATCGTGGCGAGGTTGTCATCGAGCACCCACGACGCGAAGGCCGCGGTCAAGAGGCTCTCTTTTGAGTCGATCGCGTCGCCGGTGATATCCCAGAACATCATGCCACCGAGGCCGATATCCTCGGCCCACTGAGCCCGTTGGGCGATCGAGGTGGGGGTTTCAAACGAGCTGTAGAGGCCCTTCGACTGGTTGTAGGCATAGGTCGCCTGGGCATTGTCGTCCCAGTAGAGCTTCCAGCCGCTGGTTGGATCCTGCACCTGAGCCAACAGGTCTTTGTAGTCGTAGACCCCCTTCTCGAACGTGCCCGGCGCCGCGCCAGTCGTAGTCTCCATAAAGCCCCCGTCGCCGCCGTTGGCCACGCCACTCCAGGCCCGCGTGTAGAGCGGCGCCCCGAGCACCATTTTCTGCGACGGAACACCGGCGGCAAGGTAGAGATCGACGGCGGTCTTCACGTCGTAGCCGTTGGGATCCCCCGTGAAGGCGGCCTGATGGCCCGTCGTGTTTTCCCACGTGCCGTGGAAGTCATAGGCCATGATGTTGAAGAAGTCGACCGACGGGGCGAGGCCGGCCAGGTTGAACGTGGCGATCTTGTCGTATCCGGCCGGGGAGGCCACTGAGATCTCGTAGCGGCGGCCGAGCTGGCTACCGAGGGCGTCGAACTTCTGCCGCACCAGTTGCAAAAGCGAAGCATAGTTGGCGCCATCGCTGGGGCTGGCGGAGTTGCCCGCCTCGCCACCGCCACCGGGATATTCCCAGTCAAAATCGATGCCATCGAACATCCGATAGGTGTTGAGGAATGTGACGAGGGAGGTTGCCAACGCCTCGCGGCCCGCAGATGTTGAGCAGACGCTGCTGAAGTGGTCGGAGAGCGTCCAGCCACCGACGGCGATGCTCACCTTCATGTGTGGGTATTTTTCCTTCAGCTCCGCGAGCTGGTTGAAGTTTCCCCACACCGTCTGCGTGGCCCGCGGATCCCCCGCGGGGTAGGACCACAGGTCGGCTTGACCCGAAACCGACTCCTCGGCAGAGAACCGCTTCTCGAGTGATGCATAGCTGTCGGTGATCGCTACAGTGCCATCGCTCTTGAGGTCGAGGAACGAGTAGATGAGATGGTTCAGCTTGTCGCCGGGAACATCCGCCACCTGGAACTTGCGGCCGTAGATGCCCCACTCGGGGAAATAGGCCGACAGCACCTTGTCGAAGGCCTGGATGCTCTTGTCGCCGGGATTCGGGATGGCGTCGTCGTTGAGAATCGTGGCAGTGGCCGACGCAGTCGTGAGCGTTGCCCCCTGCGGCGCGGAGAGCAGGAGCGAGAACGTCTCGTCAGCTTCGATGAATGCATCGCCCGTCACCGCCACGCTCACCTCCTGCCGTGTCGAGCCGGCCGGGAAAGTGACGACCCCACTGGCCGCCATAAAATCGCTCCCTGCGGTCGCCGTGCCATTGGCGGTGCGATAGGCCACCGTCACCGGCACGCTCGACGGAGCAGAGAGCGAAAGCACAAACAGAGCCTTCGCCGTGCCACCCACAGCCCCCTCGGCCACCCTGCCTCCGGTCACTGTGATTGCCGCAACTGACGTTGGTGTTGGTGTTGGTGTTGGTGTTGGTGTTGGTGTTGGTGTTGGTGTTGGTGTTGGTGTTGGTGTTGGTGTTGGGGCTGGG
>CAISJI010000118.1 GCA_903885565.1 uncultured Planctomycetaceae bacterium | reverse complement strand
TCACTCCGGAGCCGAAGCGACCTCGCCCCCGTTGCGGGTGCAGAGGGCCTGATAGACGTTCAGGTCGATGCCGTCGTTGAGTCGCCGTACCGAGGCATCGCCAAACAGGAAGTGGACGCCGTTGGGATGCTCGCTGGAGAAATCGTCGAAATGACCATCGACGTGGTTGGGGACGTGATCAGCAATGCCGACGATCCGCACCCGCTGCGCCTTGGCGCCGGAGACAGAGCCTGTCCAGGTGCTTGACCCCAGACGCGATCGCCGCTCCCCCACCATCAGCGTCTGGCTCAAACCGTCGGACAGGTGCTTCATGGCCGTGGTGCTGTTGCGGTAGAAAACGCCCTCACCCGCCGCCGGAACGTCATCCACTTCGCTGGTACCGAAAACGCCCACATAGTTGCTCTTGGCCACCTCCGTCAGCGCGGCCAAGGGCCCGCCATCAACCTGACGGTAGAGAACGCCATTGACCGTTGTCTCGTCCTCGCCGTCATCGGTGCCGATGGAAAAAACGCCGCCAGCCTCGGTCGGCCCCGGTGCGTCGGAGGGGCAGGAAAACATGGAGACAACAGCCTTGCGCACAGCCGCCTGCTGGCTGGGATTGGCTGGATCGTACACCGGAGCCGTCCGGACGATGCGGTTGTAGAGATTACCCTCCTCAACCAACGGGAGCAGTTCCGAGGCCCATCCCCACCCCGGCTGCTCGTCGGCCGCCACGGCCGGAGTTTGCCCCTGCTTGACGCCGGTCCAGCCAGCGGGAAACCGCCGGGCATGGTCGTGATAATGATGCAGGGCCAGGCCGACCTGACGCATGTTGTTTTTGCAGTTGGCCGCCCGGGCCGCCTCACGGGCCGACTGCACTGCCGGCAGGAGAAGGCCGACGAGCGTGCCAATGATCGCAATCACAACCAGGAGTTCCACCAGCGTGAAACCCCGGCGAGCGGTTGAATCGGTGACGGGGAAGCTGTTGACTGCCATGATCAACTCCATCGCTGAATGTGTAGAAAAAAGGATAAAAAAAGCCGCTATTCGAGAGAACTGCTCCCGCGCATACTCGAATCAATGGTGCGTATTGATCCAGCACTCGCCAGTCTACATGCGACCCTGTTGCGATTGCAACAGGGTCGCAATAAAAAAAGACTGTCCCCGAGAGGAGGGGAGCCGATGGCCGCTCTTCTGGCTACCGGCGGGGGGCAACGCTCAACAGCATGGCCTGCCGTGCAGGCTGTGGCCGAAGCACTGCATCGCTGCAGGGGATGCCTGCCGACCGGCGGAATCCCACGACGCTACCGGCCGGCGAACTGCCCTATCTGCCCGTGGAAAAAGTCCTCCATGCCCTTTTTCCACTCGGTCGACCGGTGGAAAAGCCGAGGTTTTCTCCGGTCGACGGGCATCGCATCCAGCGATGCTGCGCTGTATCCACAGACTGCTATCCCAGGATCCAGTGGGGGCAGGGATGTTTTTTCCGATGCCGTGTGGCGAAAAAAAGGGAGCCCAGGAGACTACTCGCAGTTGCCGCACTGCCCCTTCAGGAGAACATCGGTCACAACGCGCTTCGCCGCCGCTCCCCTCCCGGCTGTCTTGGGCGTTCCACGACGCTCGGCTGCGGCATGGCCAGCAGCTGTGGTCGGTGGCTGCCTGGGGGTGATTGAGACGTTGACATCGTCCAAGCAGGAGACTTCGCCACAGGTCAGGCAGACGAAATGGGGATGTTCCGCCGCAGCCTCCCCGTCTTTCCCACGTCTTTGGAACTCGAATCGCCAGACGTGATCCCCCAACTCCACCCGCGACACCAACCGGGCCTCGGTGAGTTCCGTCAGATTGCGGTAGATCGTGGCCCGATCAAAGCCCTTATCAGACAGGGCGGCCGCTACCTCGGCATGGGTTTGGGGACCGTGTGCCCGAGTCAGGTGCTGCAGGACTGTAAGCCGAGCGGCGGTACAGCGAAGGCCTGCAGCCTTGACCATTTCTCTGACATCGGATGAGATATTTTTGTTCGCGTCGGCCATAGCTGAATTCTAACACACTCGAGGCCAAACGCAGTGGCGGCTGACGCGCTGCGGCCTTGAATCGCATGAGGACATTCCTCCGGCGAACCCCTCTGTGCCGCCTCAAATCAGACACCCGGACGAGCCTGTACAAATCTTCAGCTTTCCCGGCTGCCCGCTCCCTCCTCCGCGGCCACCGCGCTTCGCAGCACAGCACGCCCCACCAGATAGATCAGAATCCGACCGGGCCGGCGAGGAAAGTGAGCACGAGGCAGAGCGACCGCAGCATCCAGGGGATCGCCAGCCGCACAGCATCGCGGGCGATCCACGCCCCCACCACCATGTCGAAGACAAGATAGTGCGTCCACGCGGCGGCAAAGACCCAGTCGTCGGCAAACGCCCCCCGCAGCCCGCTGAGCGTGGTGAGATTCTCCGGGGGCGGCCCCTGCTCGAGGATTTTCCAGACCAGCACAGCGGCATAGCAGGCAGCCAGTGCCCCCGGCACAACCACGGCACAGAGCAGCCCCGACACAATTCGCCGTGCCGGAAAAAGCACCAAGCCGATCCAGGCCACAAGCGCCAGCGCGTTGGTGATTTCAAAGAAGCGTTGTGGATTCATCAGGGTTCTCGAGGAGGTGACCGCTAACCAATTCCCACTTGCGGCAGGAGCGGCCGCGTTTCTGACACCGATTCGATTCGCCCGTCGCGCAGGCGGATGATCCGCCGGGCCCGTTCGGCGATGTCGTTCTCATGGGTCACCATCACAATCGTCCGCCCGGCCCGGTTGAGGGCATCGAGCAGGTTCATGATGTCGTGGCTGGTGGCGGTGTCGAGATTGCCGGTTGGCTCATCGGCCAGAATCACATGCGGGTTGTTGACCAGCGCCCTGGCGATCGCCACCCGCTGCTGCTGTCCTCCAGAAAGCTCCGTGGGCCGGTGGCCGAGCCGGCCCGAGAGGCCGACCAGCTCCGCAAGCTTGAGGCAGCGCTCGCGTCCGCCGGGTAGCGGGGGCCGCTGGTAGGAAAGCGGAACCTCGATATTCTCCACCACGCTCAACTGCTGGATGAGATTGTACGACTGAAAAATGAAGCCGAGATACCGGCCGCGGACGCGCGAGAGCGTCTCGTCATCCATCGCCGCCACATCCTGGCCGGCGAGGAAATACTGCCCCGAGGTGGGCCGATCGAGACAGCCGAGCACATTGAGCAGCGTGCTCTTCCCTGAGCCCGACGAGCCCATGATCGCCACGAAATCCCCCTGTTGGAATTCGACCGACACGTTGTTGAGCGCCTTCACCTGATGGCCGCCGAGCGTGTAGACCTTCGACACCCCCACGATGCTGGCCACGCTCTGCCGCTGGGAAACAGGCTGCAGATTATTCATGACGCAGCGCCTCGATCGGGTCCATGTTGGCGGCCCGGCGGGCCGGATAGATGCCGAAGATGATCCCCACGCCGACAGAAATCCCGAATGCCGCGATGATCGACCAGGGGGCGAGCCGGGGCTCCAGATTGCGAATATTGGGAGGCAGCGCCGTCCACACCTCCGGCAGGAACGTGCTCACAAGTTGCCTGATGCCGTTGACCGTCGGCCCGCAGAGAAAGCCGACCAGGACGCCCAGCAGCCCGCCGGTGCCAGAGAGCACGACCGTCTCCCAGAGAAACTGCTGCACGATCTCCCCCTTGGTCGCCCCCAGCGCCCGGCGGATGCCGATTTCGCGCGTGCGCTCCGTCACGGTGGCCAGCATGATATTCATAATGCCGATGCCCCCCACCAACAGCGAAATGCCCGCGATCAGCAGCAAGAGAACGTTAAACATCGCCCGCATCGTTTCGGCCTGTTCGAGCAGTTCCTTCGGCACCACGACGGCGTAGTCGACGTTCTTGTGGTAGCGCTGCAGCAGCGCGCGGATGATGTCGGCGGTGGCATCAACCTCACCCATATCTTCAACAACAGCCGTGATCTGCGTCAGCTCGACCGTTTCCAATTGCGTGGCCCCGGCGCGCACGGTAAAGACCCGGTCGCCAATCCGCGCGCGGAACGTGGAGAGCGGGATGTAGACATCCCGGTCATACTGCCGGGCATCGAGGCTGCCGCCGATCGCCGCTGCCGCCGTTCTCTCCGCGGCGATTCCCACCACCACATAAAACTCTGTCCCGAGCTGCACCGCCCGCCCGAGCGGATCTTCGATCGGAAAGAGCTTGGCGGCCGCCTCCCAGGCGAGGACCACCACATTGGAGTAGCCCTGCATGTCGACCTGCGAAATCGGCCGGCCGCGGGCGATCTTCAGCCGGTTCATCCCGAAATAGTCTGGCGTGCAGCCGATCACCTGGCCATCGATGAAATGCTCCCGGTGGCGCACCTCGCGGCTGATCTCCCGCATCGGCACCGCCCGCGTAACCGTCGGCACATTGGTGAGGATCCGCTCGTAGTCGTCGCGGAGCAGGCCGTAGCTGATGCCGAAGCGGCTGCCGACATCCCGGGAAGATTCCTCGGCCGGCTTGATGCTGCGCACGATGATGCTGGTGGCGCCCAGATCCTTGATCTGCTGCTGGGCCTGATAGCTCACCCCTTCCCCCATCGCCACCAGCCAGATCACGGCGGTGACGCCGATGAGGATGCCGAGCACCGCCAGCGCCGAGCGCAGTTTGTGCAGCATGAGGCTGCGAAAACCGAGGCGGAGTTGCTGGAAGAGATTCACGCTGACGCTTCCTGCCGGTGAACCGGCCCCCGCTTGCCACCCATCGATCGCTGTGCCTGCGACAGAGCGCCGGCACCTTCTTCCTGCCCGTTGTGGCCTGACGGGTTATCCCCGGGGCTTGGCAGCCGCTGCGGTGCTGCGTGGACCGCGCCGCTTCCCGCCACCCTCGCCGGAGCCGGGAGACTCCTCACCATCGGCGGCCGGTTCCTCGCCGATGGCGGCGCGCGGATTGAGCACAACCACGTCTCCCTCAAGCAGCCCGTCGGTGATCTCGATCAGCTTGTCGTTCCCCTGGCCGAGCGTCACCTCGCGGCGTTCCACGGCCTCTCCCCGGCGCACGCCGCAGAAAAACTTCCCCCGCTGTTCGGCCACAGCCGCCACAGGCACGGCAATCACATCCTCGAGTTGGGCCACGATGATTTCCACCTCGGCGGTGAACCCGGGGCGGAGATCGCCCGGCTCGCCGTCGATCCGCACCTGCACGATGTATTTCTTGGCGGTCGACATCCAGTTTGATTGTGGCCGGTTGGCGACCGAGGCGACTGTGCCCTCGAAATCGCGCCCCTGCACCCGAATGCGAGCCCGCATCCCGCTGCGGATCTTGTCGACTTTCGCCTCGTGAACCTCCACGTCGGCACGCATGCGATTGAGGTTGGGCAGCCGCAGGATCGTCGTTCCCTCGTTGACCTTCGCGCCATTCTTGATTTCAGATTCGCGGTCGCGATTGCGCTCGTTGGCATAGATCACCAGTCCATCCTTGGGAGCCTTGAGCACGCACTTGGAAAGCTGGGAGGTGAGCCGGTCGAGCTTGGCCTTTTCCAGATCGAGCGAGGCCTGTTCGCTGTCGCGTTTCGCCTCCGCCGCATCCCGCTTGCTCTCGAGCTCCGTGATCATCTTCGGGCGTCCGAATCGCTCCAGCACATCGAGCGCGATTTCGGCGGTGCCGAGATCGAGCTTGGCCCGATCGACGGCCGACTTCTGCGCATCGAGCTGTTGCGGGGTGATATAGCCCTTACGAAACATCCGCTCCCCATGCTCAAGCGAATTTCTGGTCGCCTGCAGGCGCTCGGTGGCGGCTGTGACGTCAGACTCCGCCTTGCGCAGATCCTTCTTGAAGGTTCCCTCGACATACTCCTCCACGGCGATGGTGGAAGCGCTGTAATCCTTGGAGGCCTGGATGTTGGCGGCACGGGCCTTCTCGTAAGCGATCTTCTGGGCCGACACATCCTCCGCGAGCTTGGAGCTGTCGAGCTTCACCAGCTCCGTTCCCTCGGTGACACGCGAACCATCCTCAATCAGCCACACAATCGTGGCCCCCCCCGCCACACCACAGACGACGTCGACATTCTCGTCGCTCACCATGCTGCCGTCTTCGGTCACGCTGATCAGCAACTCCCCGCGTTCGACGGTGTGGGAGGGGATGTTGGCCAGCGGATTGGCCCCGCTCCCCTTACCGATATGGGCCAGCACCCAAGGGGAAGCCGCGGCACCGCCGGCCACCACAGCGAGGAAAAGGAGCGTCTTCCACGGGATGCGGAAACGCCGGCGGAGCGGTTCTGAGGCCTGTTCAACGATCGGATCGCCGAGAATCCCGGTAATCGCGGCGACATCGGCTCCGGCAGACCGCGGCGGCGCGGCGGCCGGCGTGGCAAGATCGTGCTGGGTATTTTGCATGGCGACCAACTCCCCCTGAATCCGGGATTCGCAAGCTTCGTGTGGAGCTCAAGAGCAGCCTTGGGCCCCCTTGGCTTCGACGCCTCAGCCAGCCTTGATTCTACACCTTCAACCGCCCCTGCCGGCGCCAGCGGAGGTGGCTCTAGTGAAAAAACGATCTCATTCCTTCTCCGCAGTGCGAGCGGCTCCGCCCAAGGCAGGCAGCCCGGGGATTTCGAGCGGCCAGAGGCGGTTTGGCTTGGCCGCTGCCGCGGCAGCGGCTTCAGTGGGGGCTGGAATCGGCTCGGCCTGCACGGCAGGACGGGGCGCGGGAGTGGCGGGGAGCTCTTTTCCGTTGTCATCGACATTGGCAGCCTTCGGGGCCGGAGCGTCGACCTCCTCGAGGTGCCGCAGCCACTCCTGCGGAACCGGAGGGGGGAGCGGCATTTCGTCCTCGGTGGCCCGCTCGGCAAACGTGAAGGGACGATCGATCCACATTCCGTCGTCGGTCAGTTCCATCACCCCCATCTGCTGGGCCAGAGCCGCCCGGGTGGCGTAGTAGTTGATCCAGATGCTCGTCAGCGCGTCCTGCGAACTGCGCAGATCGTTGAACGCAAAGATCAGGTTGAGCGTGGCGGTGGGGCCGAGCTGGCCGGCGTTCGGATCGTTCGTGGTGGTGCCGTCGGCACCGGGCATCGGCGGAGGAGGCGCCGGCTGGTTGAGCGTGAGCCGGGTCTGATCGACGCGGCGAATGGCGATGATCACGGCCCGCCGCTGGGTTTCCAGATTCCGCTTATCGAGATCGAGCTGTCGCAGCGAATTCCGCAGCGCCAGCTTGATTCGATCCTCATACTGAATCTGCTGCCGGCGTACCTGCTGGTAGTCGAGGATGGCCTGACGGAAATTATTCCGCTCGGTGAGCCGGGTGAGGGGAGCATCAAACTGCAGGCCGGCCGAAAGGCCTCCGGTGGGAGCGCGGAATTTCGCCGGATTGTTGCCGACGGTACTGACATCCCCCGCCACGATCACGTCCAGGCCGGCCAACAGCGACATCGCGTTGAACTGGATCAGCCGCCACTGATCAACGAGCGCCGCCCGGTTGTTCATCCAGTCGAGCCGGTTGGCGCGGGCGATCTCAAAGGCCGCATCGGGATCGAGCGGCTCCAGATCGATCGCGATCGCCTCGACGCGCGAACGGGCCTGGATGAGCGACATCTCATCGACCGCCCCCGACACATCGGTGACAAGCTTCACCAGCTTGTCGGCGGTGGCGCGGAGGTTGTCGGCGGTGATCCCCTTCTGCAGCAAGTCGATCTCTCCCTCCGCCTGCCGCGAACGCTCGAGCAGCCGGCCGAGGTCGTCCTTCAGCAGCCGCATTTCCCGAGCAAATGTCTCCCGCTCCGTCGGCCGCATCCCGGCCAGACGGCCAGCCGACTTCGTAGCGGCCAACTTGAGATCGCCATCGATCGCCCCTGCCTGTGCCTCCACCCGCATGCGCAGCGACCCCAGCTTCTCAAGGCTCGCCTCGATCACTTGCCGGGCAGCGTCATCCTCGTCAGCCTCGGTCTGCGGATCGGCCGCGGTGGCGTCGAACTTCGGATCGTCTGGGCCGATTGCTGCTTCGGAACCTGCAGACGAGCTTCCAATCGCCAATTCCTCCGCCGCCAATTCGCGATCCTCAGTGCTTTCGGCGTCGGAATCGCCAGCGGAATCAGGGGGCGGAATTTCCTCCGGTCCGTCGCCAGTCGCCTCATCAACGCGGGGATCTTCTGTTTCCTTGAGGTTCTCCTCACTGCCGAATGAGTTGGCAGCGAGAAAATCGCCGAAGTCGTTTTGCAGCGACTGAACTTCGGGACTGATGAATTGAAACGGCTTGATGAATGTTTCGTCGAGTGCCACCGGCGTGTCGGAGGGGAGGCAGAGGATGTTGACCTTGAAGGCCTCAAGCTGATTGGTGAGCGACGTCTTTGCCTGCAGCAGGCCAGCCCGACCGGTTTCCACGCTCTGGCGGAGCTGATCGACCTGATCGAGGCCGACGGTGCCTGCCTCGAGATTGGCATCGAGCAGGGCCAGCGCCCGCTGCTGAGCGGCGAGATTCTGTTCGGCGTTGCGGATCTGCTGCCGCAGCTGAAGCAGGCCGAGGAAGCCCCCGATATTGCCGGCACCGCCGCCGGCAAAGCCCGCCCCGCCGGTGCCGCCACCGCCGGTCTGCAGGCCGACGCCATTGCCGCCGAAGAACACGCCGCCGATGTTGCCGAAGCCGCCGATACCGGTGCCGGTGAACCCCGTAAACCCGGTGCCGCCGAAAAATCCACCGCGGCGTTGCAGTTGCTGCGGCGTGCTGCTCCCGAGGGCAACCTGCAGGAAAAAGCCCTGCCGGTAGAACTGCAAGAGGCGCACATTGGCCAGCAGCGCCCGCTCCACGATTGTGAGTGGCTCAAGCGCGATCGAGCGGCCGGAGCGGCGCAATAGCGGTTGGATGAAGTTGAAGTTCACCAGCGAGACATTCGTGTATTTGTCTGGCCCGGCAAACTGCCACATGATCGAGTTGGCAACACCCACCACGAGCGTGCCGGCAGTGGCGAAATATCTCTTGGCCTGGATCGTGGAGGCGGTGGTCCAGGTGGTCGATTCACCCGCGGAATTGAGCGGTCCGCTGTTGGCATAGCCGGTGGCATTGCCACCGAAGAGCTGAATGTCAAACCGGAATCGCTCGGTGCTGACGTCGAGGGCGGAGAGATAGAGCGTCTCCAACTGATCCTGCCAGTCGAGCGAATTGAGGTAGGCCAGCCGGACCGCCGAATCGAGCGACAGCTTGATGGCTCCAGAGTCGGTGATCTCCGCCACCTCGCACAGCCGCTCCCGCCAGGCGGGGTTGTCGAGGCTGGTGCGATCGCCGTTGTTGTGCCACTTCGGCCAGCCCTTCTTGCCATCGACACAGTGCATGTAGCGATGGGATGTCGGATCATCCGGCGGCATCGGCGGGAAAATCTGGTTGTAGGTGTCGTAAAACCGGCTCCGCTCATCCTGGCGCACGTTGAAGCTCGCCGGCACCGCCCAGCGAGGATCGCACGATTTCTCAGCCAGGAGCGTGCTCACCTCCCGATCGGCCTGCACGTAATAGCGGCCGCGGGTACAGCCGGGCGCACCGCCAGCCAGCACGGCTATCGCCAGCACGACATGCAGGAGTTGGAGGGAGTACAACCGCTTCGGCATGACTGATGAATCCAGGCCCCCCTGGAAACGCGTCTGTCAGGAATGCCCGCTTGGGTGAGGCGCAATCGCCAGCACCAGGCATCAGGAAGGAGATCGTCTGAATGCCCCTCTCGACTTGAGCGGTTCTGGCGTCTGGGCGGGCTGGGAAGATTTTTTCGGGCTGGCGGGAAAGTTTGCTCAGTCGGCGCGGCCCACACAACCGATACCACCCTCCAGAAGTCTGTTTTCTCCGGGAAAGGCTGCTTGCCCCCTCCCGGCCGATTGAAACCGAGGCGGTATGGACCGGCGTTGCTGGTGGTATGCGCTGGGATGGTGGGGGTCGCTGCTGCTGGCGACCGCGGCCGCCGCTGCGCAGACGGAGCCGCTGGGCTATCCCGAGAGCCTCGGCGACGAGCCGCCGGCAAGCCCCGTGGTACGGAAACGGGCCGACGAGCCACAGGTGCCGGCTGGCCTCGATCCCTACCGGGCACCGGCCCACGCCAGTGATCCCGACGGCCTGCTCGCCTGGTTTCAGGAGCCGGCGCCAGCCTCCCCCTGCGATCGGGAGCTGGTCGACCCGGCCTGGATGGGGCCGGGTGAATATGCCTATCATTTGTCAGACGAGCACTGCTGGTGCTCCCGAGATCACACCCGTGCCTTCCGCATGAACTACATGGGTCGGCTGTGGCTGTCGGCCGATCTTCTCCTCTGGGCCACCTCCGGCAACTCGCTGCCGGGCCTGGTCACTGCCAGTCCTGCCGGCACCCCCGCCTCCCAGGCGGGCGTCATCGGCCAGCCCGGAACGAGCATTCTCTTTGGCAACGACTGGGTGCCCGGCACGATGCGCCCCGGCGGCCGGGTGACGGTTGGCTATTGGTTCGACCCGCGCCAACTCGACGGCATCGATGCGCAGTATTTCGAACTGGCCGATGCACAGGCCAGCGGCACATTCGGTAATCAGGGGGGGAGTCGCCTGCTGGCCCGCCCCTATGTCGATGCCGTGACAGGCCAGCAGGCGGCGGTCCTCTTCCCGCCCCCCTACACGCTCCCCGCCGATCCGGCGCTACTCGATCGCTCCATCACCGCCAGACAGGCCACGCGGTTTCAGGGATTCGATCTGATCCTCCGCCGATCGCTCACCTGCGACTCGTTCCACCGCCGCTGGCTCGTCGGTGGCTACCGCTACCTGCAACTCAACGATTCGCTGAACATCACCGATTCCTCGGTTGTCTCCTCTGGCCCCGCCCCCGGCTATCCGCTGACAAACATCGTCGCCACCGATTCGTTCCAGGCCCAGACGCAGTTTCAGGGCGGCGAGTTCGGAATCATCGAACGCTGGTGGCGGCAGCGCTGGTCGCTGCAGGTGCTCGGCAAGATGGCGCTGGGGGCGAGCATCTTCGACACCGATATCGCCGGCTCCACGCTCGCCACCCAAACGGCCAGCGCCTCAGGCTCACCGACGACGCTCTCCAACACGCCCGGATATGTCCTCTCCCAGCCGACAAACATCGGTTCGCACGGCTCTTCACTGTTTGCGGCGGTGGGCGAGGTGGGGGTGACGGCCGACTACGCGATCTGGTCGCAGTGCCGGCTCTCGGTCGGCTATACGTTCATCTGGTGGTCGACGGTCGGCCGGGCCAGCAGCCAGATCGCCCCGAGCGTCAATCCGACCCAATTCCCCCCCGGCACGCTCTCTGGCCCGGCCCAGCCGGCCTTCCAGCAGCGATCCTCTGATTTCTGGGCGCAGGGGCTCAACCTCGGGTTTGAGTATCAGTTTTGAGGGTGTTGAGGGCGGCTCCACGGCCCCTCATCCCTTTTTTGCCCCCACCACAGACCAGTTGTAGACTTTTGTGATGACCTCAACGGCAGCACACTCACGACGGATGGTTGCCGACCTGATGCGGGATCGCGCCGATGCCACCCGGGGCAGGCGGCTGCTCCGCTGGACCCTCTGGCTCGGGGCGGTGGCGGCGCTTGGGTTTCTGCTCTTCGGCTGGTTTCAGGGGTGGTTTACCACCCATCCAAAAGTCACCGCCGGCAGGCAGGCGATCGGGCAGCAGATCGCCGCTCTGGAGAAGGCGGGAGCTGGGCAGGCCTCGCTCGCTCTCGATGACAGGAAATATGATGCGCTCCAGAAGCAGGTTCGCGCCCTCCCCAAAGACCTGCGGCAGCAGTTGCAGGGGGATCTCCACCGGCTCTCGGAAGCCCGCGAGCGGGCCGCAGTGAACTCCTACTTCTCTCTCCCGCCGACGCAACGGCAGGCGGAGATCGATCGCCGCATTCAAGCCGATGTAAAAGCCCAGCAGGCCAAAGCTGCAGCTCGGGCCGCCAAAGAAAAACGCACTTCCCAAGCCGCAGCAAAAAATGCTGCCAACCAAAAAAATGCTGGTAGCCAAGAGGCGCAAGCGCGCGCAGCCCGTCCCGGTAGCAGCAGCGCTACCGCCGCGCAGGGGCAGGGAGCCGCCACTGGTTCCCAACGGCAGGCACAGGCTGGCAATGCAGCGAAGTCTGGCGGCGGACAGCAGAACGGTGCCCGCTCAGACCGGCCCGCTACCCAAAGTCCAAAGACTGAGGAAACGGCGGCGCTACGCCGCAAGCAGCGACTCGACAACACCGATCCACAGCAGCGGGCCCTGCGGGCCGAATACAAGCGGCTGATGGACGAGCGTCGGGCGCAACTCGGCCTGGCCACTGGCAAACGCTGAGCGCATCCGACTTCCGTAACGCATCGGCTGCGGGACGGCACTGGTTTCGTCACTTGGACCGCAACTGCTCGGTGCTCGTCAAGCGTTCGCCGACCCCTCCGCCTCCGTCGCTCGATAGATGAACGCAGGCGTCGCTCAACCTATCTTGGATGCAGTATCGCTCTCCCAGTTGCGATCGAAGCGCTCACTTCGCGCGGGCCAGAAATGCGACCAGATCGGCCAGCTCCTGGGGGGAGAGCACCGTGTCGTAGCCCTGCGGCATCAGCGACACAGTCCCCGGCTCGATCGCCGTCACATCGCTGCGGGAAATCCGTTCGATCGCTGCGGCGCCAGTCTGCAGAACCACCTCCGTGGCGGTCTCCTCGCGCAGGATGCCCTGATATGCCAGGCCGTCCTCCGTGATCACCACCACCGGCTCGTAGCTGCGTACAAAAGCGGCACTCGGCCTGACGATCGCCTCGAGCAGATCGTGGGGGGTGCGGATGCCGCCGATCCGGGAGAGATCGGGGCCGATGCGGCCCCCCACATA